>DQIP01000225.1 GCA_020793565.1 Candidatus Methanovorans sp. | reverse complement strand
ATAATGTTTAGAATACGCCGCCTACGGCGGTATTGCTGCGCGAGGTCTGGTAATATGAGATGTGCATCGAGATTTTATCGAAACCACCTATACAAATACGAATTATACAGTTCGAGTTAATTCGACTGCATGGATAATTTTCTTGGCCAGTGGTGTGGGAATTTGCCGCCTGCGGCGATTGTGTTGTTTTTTGTTTTCGGATAAAACGATCTAATTTATGCACCTATCTTTGTACATCTATACAAATACGACAATTTAATTGATGACAGCTGATTTTTATTTTGTGATATTTTGATTGGCACAGGTATCATCGGGAATTGCACTTCTGTTTGCATTAAGCGGAATTATGATTCTTTTTACGCAGGAACATAGAATATTGATTAAATGAAAAACATGGTAGAAACAGCGTGCAGGATTCAGTTCTTTTTTTTCGGCTGCAATGCAATACATACAAGTCCGATCATAATTACAGATAATATTGAACCAAATCCAGGCGCTTCAATTGCATTACCAATCGTTTCAAGCGCTTTGCCAACCGTTTCGTTATCTTCACCAACATCATTCGCAAACTTTGAAGCGGTTTCTGATGCAATATCGATCGCTTCGGATGCAATGCTGGATTCGACCATAAATGCTTTTGCGTGTGTCGATCTGGTGCCATCTCCCGTAACAGTGATCATGACAATTTCGTGCATTCCCTTATCCAGTTTACCGGTTACGGTAGAGTAAGTTCCTGTGCCGACTCCACTCCTGCTATCTATCTGCTCACCATCAAGTCTGATTTCCACATCTGAAATGTCCTCGTTTTCAAAAGTATAGCGAATTATTGCGATATCCCCGTCACGAATTTTAGCACTGTCAGCACCTTCAACGGTTATCGTGCCATCACTCTCGACATTAATATCAGCACGTTGGGACACATGTTTAAGGAAGACCATTTCGCTGTCTGTGCCTATAAATATATTGTCTAATTTTGCAATGAATATAGTGAGAACCTTGCTGCCAACGGTTTTTGAGTATGTGAACATATCACCATTCTCAACTTCTTCTTGCTTTACCAGATGACCGTTCTTGCTAAGAGTTAATGTAACAGATGTATCTTTAAGGTCAGATGCTTCAAGTTCGTATTCCTCTTTAAGTTCAAAAGGGGTATTAATTTTAATTGACTTTGACTTGTCAAGTATGAGATACTTTTCTGTCTCGAATTGCGGATCAATATATTGCTCTGTTTTATATTTGACTGAAAATGGTTCCTTTATTACTTCAATGGGGGTAATGTGTATGATCAGGTAATCAGTATCAGTCTCGTTATCATCTTCATCGGTTACGGTTTTGATATACTCAAAAGGATCGTTTTCCCTGGCGAACTGCATACCTGCATCAATTTTTTCGTCGTTTAAGTACAGCTCAAGCAAACTATTTCCATTTATTGGATTGGCATCTATCACTTTTATGGAATAACCCTGCTCAAGTACAAATTCACCATGAATTTCCACGAATTGTTCAGAGTAATGGATTATTGCATTTGTTTCTGCTCCGTATGCCGGGGATAAGAATGTAGATAAGATGATACACAAGCTCATAAGTACAACATATATATATTTCATAGATACCTCAAACATCAATTGTCAATTTTATAGTACAATATCATAATCATTAATTTTAGGCAATTACATTGATAGATTGTTTATAGTTGTTTTGATTGTATGTTATCATAAAATTATGTACATCAAATATCATTAAGGTGAACCAATGAAATACGCGGTACTTATCGGAGACGGCATGGCAGATTTTCCAATGGATGATCTTGGCGGGAAAACAGTCCTTCAAAAAGCCAGAACTCCAAATATGGATCATATTGCAATGAACGGGCGCATGGGGCTTGCAAGAACAGTGCCGGAGGGAATGCCTCCAGGAAGTGATGTCGCAAATATGTCCATTATTGGATATGACCCGAAAAAGTATTATTCAGGCAGGGCACCGCTTGAGGCTGCAAGCATGGGAATACCGCTTAAAGATAGCGATGTGGCATTTCGATGTAACTTGGTCACGATCACTGATGATATTATCACTGATTACAGTGCCGGACATATTACAAGCGTAGAGGCAATGGCACTTATTGAAGCAGTGAACTCAGGACTCGGTACTGATAAAATAAGTTTTTACCCTGGGATAAGTTACCGGCACCTGATGGTCGCTTCAGGGGATGTTGGCATAGGTGCAGAGTGTACTCCGCCGCACGACGTTATTGGCAAGGCTAAAAGTGAGTGTATGCCCACAGGCAAGGATAGTGAACTTTTGTGTGAGTTGATCGACGCTTCAAAAATGATCCTTGAGAACCATTCCGTAAACAACAAGCGCATCAAAGCCGGTAAGGATCCTGCAAATTATATCTGGCTATGGGGCCAGGGTTATGCACCAAATTTCACGGAATTCTGGCAACTGTACGGTATGACCGGTTCTATCATCTCTGCCGTTGACCTGCTAAAAGGGATCGGCATTTATGCCGGACTTGATATTATTGAGGTGCCCGGTGCGACAGGGTACCTGGATACGAACTACTCCGGCAAGGCAGAGTATGCGCTTAAATCCCTCAAGAACCACGATTTTGTATTCGTTCATATTGAAGCGCCTGACGAGGCCGGGCACATGGGGGATGTTAATGCAAAGATCCGGGCGATCGAGGATTTTGACAAACTGGTAGTTGGCAGGATACTGGAATATGCACGTGAGTCGGATGAAGATTTCACGATTCTGGTTTTGCCTGACCATCCAACTCCAATTTCGCTAAAAACACACACCTCAGACCCTGTACCGTTTGCAATATATTCCACTGCGGATAAGGACCCTGACGATGCGGTAGCGTTTGATGAGGAATCCGGACACCAGGGGTCGCTGGGTACTGTTTACGCTGCGGATCTTGTGCAGGTGCTTATTGATTTTAATTGAATGGCAAAAACTCATCCATTACCAATATATACCATTTCCACAAATATTACATGTTAACTTATAAGGAGTGGTTGTAAATGAAATTTGGATTAATACGCAGGAGTCCATCTGGTGTTTTGGGATGGGATCCCTTTGAAGAGATTAACCGGACACAGGAACGATTGAACCAGTTGTTTTATCATGTCATGCCAGGGGAAGAGTGGAGTGGTGAAAATACATTGTCACCTCTTATGGACATTAAGGAAGAAGATGACAGGATAATTGTCACAACTGATGTACCGGGCGTTGATAAAAAGGATGTCGAGATCGGCATCAGGGACGATGTACTTGAAATAAGTGCAAAGTGCAGTCAGGAATCCGAAGTCGAAAAAGAAGGCTATGTACGGCACGAGCGGACATATAACAGGTTTAGTCGTGCCGTCACGCTTCCTTCGATTGTCACGGAAGAAGGTGCAAAAGCAAAACTTGAGGACGGTGTACTGACGGTCACGCTTCCAAAAGCACAAATCGAAGAGAAGAAGAAAATCATGATCGAGTGACACTTTTTAATGTGAATCTCGATATTGGTTGAGTATAAGCGCCCGCATATCCGCGAACATTAACATGTTTGGGATAATGTGGTCGCTTGATCTTACTTTTTTAAAAACGTTTCAAGATCCCCTGTTGTGATTTGCGGCATCAGGTAAAATGTTATCGTCATTTTTTGCTCAGTCGGGGTAACTATCATCATCGCCGCGAAATATAATATATGGATAGTCTTATTTATTCCAAACGCTATTTCACGCATCGAGGAATATCATTGCAACTAAAACTTGAAGCATTCACTGTTGAAAACATCCCGTTAATCAAAAATGGTGATGATCTTGCAGGAATTATATGCGATAATACGGAAATACAGGATAACGATATAGTTGTGATAGCATCAACGGTCGTATCCAAATCCGAAGGCAGGACATTTACGCTTGATAATATAACTCCCTCCCGGCGTGCCCTGGAGATTGCTTACAAGAACGGTGAAGATCCCCGTTTCACCCAGGCTGTTCTTGACAGGAGCAGGGAATGCCTGGTCGGGTCGCCAATACTGCTTGTTGAAACATTCAACGGGCATGTATGCATAAAAGCAGGTATTGACGATTCAAATGTCGAAAACGGGTTACTTCTGGAATTACCCGCCGACCCTGATGCAAGTGCAAAACAAATCGCAGGCGAGATATGGAAACTGACTTCAAAACGTGTTAGTGTGGTCATCACAGATACGAACGGTCGTGCCTTTAAGATCGGGCAGACAGGTGTGGCTATTGGTGTATCACATATCGTACCGATAAAGGACTGGTGCGGTGAGGAAGACCTTTTCGGCAAGGTCCTTGAGATTACCGAAGAAGGGGTTGCCGATGAAATTGCAGGCACAGCAAATCTGTTGATGGGGGAAGGAGATGGAGGCAATCCGGTTGTGATCATCAGGGGACTTGTAATGTATGTGGATACTGACGTCACAATAAAAGACACGTACCGTTCCGGTGGCGAGGACATTATCAGGAAAGGACTGAGAAGTTTGTGATCAAGTCCGAACGAGAAAATCGTCCCTGCGGTCGGATTAACTCGGACTACATAATCCTATAGACTATATACAACGAGAAAATCCCAGCATGCTCGAATCAACTCGGACTATATAGTATATAGTTCTGGTCACATAGTATATACTACATATTATTTTATTTATTATACATTATATGCTATATATTATGTTATTTGCTATCAAAAAACTCACAAATATCAACATTAAAGAAATGTAAATCCTTAACCACTTAGTATTCACATTCCTGATGGCAAATGGACCCAACTGTCCTCCAATAACAACTGATGGTACCACAAATATCATGATATCAACCAGCGTGGCCTGGTTGTCAACCAGCGCACCAATGAAAACCGGGTTCATTCGGGTTACTGCTGCTACAATGTCCACTATAAATATAATCACTACAGCTGAACCTATTACCTCAGATGGATGATTTATCCTTTCATGATTCCAGATACAGGGCACTATCAATTTACCCAATCCCGTCGCGATCAGTCCTTTGAGGAATCCGGCTGCAAATCCCAATTCCCAGAATATCCGGTTGTGTTTTTGTGACTCTTTACTTGGCAAAATTGTTGTGATAAGCAAATAGGTTCCATAAATAAACACAAAAAAGCCGAATATGATCACAAGGATCTTTACATCAATGCAGGATGTCAGGATCGAACCTATTATCGCACCTGGAATCACCGGCATCAGGTATTTCCTGACAATATACCAGTTAACTGTTTGCTGGTAAAGATTTCTAATGACACCGCTTCCAAATCCGAATACCATGGTAAGGAGTGCAAGCCAGAAACTGGTCAAAGGATCAAGTTTGAGTACGAAAAGGTAAACAGGTATCCAGAAATTCGCTCCGGAAATTCCGGCTGACATTGATATTGTGGAAATTATAATTCCAAGTGGGAACAGATACCAGTATGCAAGATCCATGGTTTCTTTTAAGGATTGTTTGGATATATAGGAGTTGTTGTTTGGGATTATAACAAAAAATACAATGGCTCCCCCTCAACTTTATTCGGGGGTGACATGTATAGTGGCTGCGAATATACATACATTTGATCGATTTGATGGAAGATACCATCATCCTACTTTTTTCTAATCGGCAATAATATATCGCATTGAGTTCATCTTGCTACTAATAGTAATTGGGAGTTGATACTATTCCGATGAGGATAAAGGTTGCAAACCAGGCTCGCTGTATTGGTTGTTATTCCTGTATGATGGCTTGTGCCAGAACCTATTATAGCACAATTTCACTGAAGAACAGTGCAATTGACATACAAACAAGTGGCGGAATTGAGAGTGCATATGTCTCAGTTGTCTGCCATGCGTGCATTGATCCGCCATGTTCCCGGGCATGCCCGACAGGTGCGCTTGTAAAAAGAAATGGCGGCGGAGTTGAATTAAAAACCGACCTGTGCACGGGTTGTGAGCAATGTGCAGATGCATGTCTTGTCGGTGCAATTCACATGGATGGGAATGCAAAGGCAATTGTTTGCAGGCACTGTGGCATTTGCACATCTTTTTGTCCGCACGAGGTACTTGAAATGAGAAAAGTTCCCAGTGCGGATACAACACATGCAGAAACATCACATAAGGAGGTAAAGTAGGTGCCAAATACATTTTCCATCTCCGGTCTTGCAAATGTGTTATACATCGACCTTTCCAATGAAACATCAAAAGTGGTGGAACGGCAGGACCTGCACGATAAGTATCTTGGCGGCACCGGCGTTGCCACCATGTTAATGAATGAAGGATCCAAAGAAGGAACCGATGCTCTTGACCCTGTATCACCTGTGGTACTTAGTATTGGTCCCCTGTCCGGTATTTTCCCATGCTGCACAAAAGTGGTTTCCGTGTTCAGGTCCCCCCTTACCGGTGAATTCGGTGAATCACATGCTGGCGGACGACTTGCAATGGCAATGCGGTTTGCGGGATACAGTTCGATCGTAATAACAGGACGTGCAAAACGTCCGGTTTATATTTCGATCCATAACAATGATATTGCCTTTAAAGATGCATCTTCTATCTGGGGATTGTCCTCAACAACTGATATAGGGAAGATATTGCGAAATGTTGAGCCAAATATTGGCAAGCGCAGCATTATTCGAATTGGAACAGCAGGGGAAAACGGTGTAAGATATGCAAGTGTTAACGTAGATACATATCGTCATTTCGGTCGCCTCGGGCTTGGTGCAGTGTTTGGTGCAAAGAATTTGAAAGCCATAGTAGTATCTGGGGATGGGGAAATTGAAATACCTGACAAAAGTACATATTCAAATACTTATAAGAAAATATTCAGCAATATTGTTGAAACCGACCTCATGGATAAATATCATGACCTTGGTACGACTGAAAACATACTTCCCCTGAATGAATTAAATGGCCTGCCCACAAGAAATTTGCAGCAGACATCTTTCGAGTATGCCGAAACCATATCAGGCGAGAACTTTGCTGATAACTATCTTGTCAGGAAGATCTCATGTGCTCACTGCCCGATCGGGTGCATACATATTGCAATGCTAAAAACATTATTCGCACCCCTGCATGAGTATGAGGTCAAGCATATTTCATACGATTATGAATTGGTATATGCACTTGGTACGAACCTGGGTATACTCACACCGGAGAGCGTATTGGAATTAATAGACAGGTGTGAGCAATATGGTGTGGACATAATAAGCATGGGCGGTGTGCTGGCATGGGCAACAGAGATGTCTATGCATAAAAGGTTCACAACAGGTGAGACAATGAATGTTTCTTTAAAGTGGGGTGATGTCACAAATTACCTTCGTGCAATTGACCTGATAATCGAATCTCCAAATGAATTTTATTCTGCACTCGCAAAAGGCGTGGTCTTTGCTTCAAGGAAATATGGTGGGGACGATTTTGCACTACATGCAGGTGGACTTGAAATTCCGGGCTACCACACTGGTGTCGGGAATCTGGTGGGATTAACGGTCGGGGTCAGGCACTCACATGTGGATAATGGGGGATATAGCATTGACCAAAAAGCATTTAAGAATAATCTTTCGGATAAAGAGATCGTTGATCTGCTGATATTTGAAGATGACATACGCGGAGTTCTCAATTCACTTACAATTTGCCTGTTCGCACGCGGTATTTATACGTATGATACTATCATTGAGGCTCTTGCCGCAATAGGCATAGAGCGATCAGAAGAAGAACTTATTGAACTTGGCAGGGATATATTCATGAAAAAGTATGAACTAAAACGAAAGTTTGGTTTTGATCTTGATGATGTGAGATTTCCCTCTCGATTTTTTGAAACTGCATCTACAAATGGTATGATCGATGAAGCGAGAGTTCAAAATGTACTATCGATGTATAAAGATAGACGGTGGAGCACAGGTAAGACGTAGGGCGTGATCATTTGGAACTAATGGGTAATTGTACAATATGCGGAGGAACTGGAAAGTTGTTCACCTGTATGCTATGTGGAAGACTTGTTTGCAGGAATTGCGTGGATACATCAACCGGTGTGTGCATACAATGTGCACGCGGCAGGGGAACTACTTTCCAAGGCACAAGGATCGATTGATCCCGGTCACTTCATCCTGTAGCGCCTGGATCAAGAATTGCCGTGGTAATTCTGCTGCGGTCAGGTGTGCCATCACAACGTTTGGCTGAACAAAATAACATTTTATACTAATATGTTTATCGGATGGCTGCTTGATGGTTCAATATCAAGATCAGCAGAAGCCTCTGAGATCATAATGTCACTCATTGCAGCCAGTGGGAATGTGTAGGGTGCATTTTCAATTGGACCATATAGCACAAAATCACCTGCTGCGACCTGCTGCAAGCATGTTGAAGCAATGTCACATATACGGGATATCTGCGGGTCTTCTTTTCGCTTCGCTTTAAGCCAGTTCCATGCAGATGGGGCATTGTGGATCCCCGACCCTGTCGGATGACCCCACTTCGCTTTTGCAGTAAGTGTCATACGGAGTGCAACACCGGCACCATCTCCCATGGGAGTAATACTCGGGTCAACAAGTATGTTCGTAATCCCGCATTCCTGTGCAATATCCATAAGTCCGGTTTCTATGATCCCGCCGCCATTTTCAAGCAGTGCCATCCTGCCATCCAGTGAAGAATTCATTGCATTGAATCCAAGAAGTATTGCAGTATCGACATCAGATCGTTTCAATGCTTTATGTTCATTGTCTGTGATGCTCATGTTAATAGAATTATATATTGTCTTATCAGCAAGCCCGATATCAGTAACATACTCAACCGCATGCATCCGTACTGACGCTTCAGGGGAATCGATCAGAAAAGGAGCATCAGTGATACCTGTTATAAAATCAATATAATTTGTGATGCTTTTTGCGGTAGTTCCGAATATATGGATCAAATGTGGATTTCCGGTTTCATCGGAGTTCATTTCCTGAATATTTACAAGTCTTTCAGCAGCATTCCTGTCAAATATGCCAGCTGCGGCATCTTGCACGATCTTATGGTTATTGTAGAAAATCGTGCCTGCAAGCGCAGTGGGCAGTTCACCGGGTTGCCCTCCAATTTTTATGCCCGCGATATTAACGATCTCTTGCTCTTTTTGAAACCTGAACATTTTTCCCCTTATTTTGCTATTATACGTCCACATATCACCAATATCATTGTAACGCTTCTACTTCAGCAGAATATATAATACCTGCTGTGACATCCACCATAAATTCATCGGAGATCATCAGGTCTCCGGATATTGGTTTGTTGGGAGCGGCATGTTTTTTCTTTGTCGTACCAACAACCATCGTTTCCTCATCATACACAGCACCTTTGTTCTTATAGTCATTCACAATTTGCCGTATCTGGCCTATATCTGTCAATCCGATATGCACAATGAATCTAACCTGTTTTTGAAAACGCTCGATCGCATCTATTTTGATATTCTCAATAAACGGGATCGCACCACCTGATCCTATGATCCTGCCATGTTCATCAATTCCGTTTTTGTGGAGTGCAAGCAATGTCTGTCCTGCAAGGTGCCCACGCGATTCACCACCACAAACGAGAATATACCTTATATTCGAATTGGAGATGATATTTGCAATAATCTTTTCAGCACCGAGGTTCTCTGTTTTACAGGTACCCCAAATAGCAGCATCAAGATAAGGTTCAAGCGTACTTGCAAGTGTTACAACAGCAATTCTTGATTCAGGCGTGCCAACAACATAATCACCTTTTACCACTGGCCATTCCGGTGCAATAGATTCCAAATTGATCATCCTTGTTTTTAAATTTAAACTTCCGTTTTGCCATCAATCATTGCCTGTTCTTTATGTCATTTATGCTAACAAGTGCGCTGGCAAGCATAATGGCTTTTGTGTAATGTCCACCCACACGTGATGTGTCTACGAATACATAATCATCCATGAGCACCGGTGCGCCTATCCCATCTCCGCCACCCAAAAAAACCAGAGTCCTGAATATAAGGTTTCCGGAAATCCCATCCGGTGCAAGAATAAAATTCGCTTCTTTAATGGCATCTTCTATGAGTATATTATAGTTTTTTACAGTGATTCCCAGTCCCTTAGCGCGAGTGGTTACAAATCTGGCATTATATATCGTGTGGTCAACCCATTCATCCCGCCCAAGGTCACCAATCCTTCCACCTGAAAGGATCCCTACAACAGGTTCAATTCCGAACCTGCGTATATGTTCAGTTCCCAGTTTGAGAAATTCAATTTTATCTTCATTATTGGAACCTTCGTCAATACCAACAGGTGCTATGAAGAATGGATTACCATCATTGTCCAGGAGAAGTGCAAGACGATGTAGTTTTTTCATACCAAGCACCTCTTTAAGATGCGAAAGTGCACCTGATGCACGCGCCGTTCCCCTGATTGCTGCATCAACATCTCTTGATGCAAGAAGATCACATATCGTTTTTTCAGGTTCGCCTGTGTCAACGATCTCCAGGTCAGTACCTATCGCTTCGATCTCCTGTTTATTCCCTACCAGGACAACCTTTGCAAAACCAGCATCCTGTGCGGCTTTGGCACTCATTAGTATTTTAGCGGTAGGGTCACGAATTCCGATCGCAACCTTTGCTTTATTTATAAGCGCACGTTTTTCAATAATATCCAGCAGGTTTTCTTTGTTTTTTGAGCTCATACCAATCAGCCACTCATATAATTATATACAACTCGAAAATCTTCGCTGACGCTCAGATCAACTCGAACTACATGATCATATACATTATATACAACTCGAAAATCTTCGCTGACGCTCAGATTAACTCGAACTATATAATCTTATAGATTATATACTACGAGAAAATTCTTCCTGCGGTCGAATTAGCTCGGACTACATAATCCCATAGATTATATACTACAAGAAAATTCTCCCTGCGGTTGAATTAACTCGGTCTACATAATCTTATAGATTATGTACAACAAGAAATGCAAACATTAATTAATTTTCCGTTTCATGAAGGTATGATTACTGATGACAATATCAATTGAATGGGCTGAAAAATATAGGCCACACTCACTTTCCGAGGTGGTTGGTAACAAAAAAGCAGTTGATGAACTGCGGACGTGGGTAGGGGAATGGCTGCATGGTGTGCCAAAAAAGCGGGCTGTAATACTGCAGGGACAGGCAGGTATTGGAAAAACCTCTGCGGCACATGCGCTTGCTAAGGATTACGGATGGGAAGTCATAGAACTCAATGCAAGTGACCAGAGAACCGCATCTGTAATTGAAAGGATCGCTGGTTCGGCTTCAAAGATGCGCACCTTGTCCGGAACAAAGAGATTAATAATTCTTGATGAGGCAGATAACCTGCACGGCACAACCGATCGCGGAGGCGCACGCGCGATTGGTGACATTATAAAGAAAACAAATCAGCCGATCGTGCTTATTGCAAACGATCTGTATGGTTTAACTTCGACGCTTCGCACGTTGTGCCAGGAAATAAAATTCCATGCTGTGCAGAGTCGTTCTATGGTTCCTGCACTCAAGAATATCTGCCGCAACGAAGGAATCATGTGCGGCGTAGGTGTTATTGAAAATATCGCAGAGAATGCGGGCGGGGATATGCGAAGTGCGGTCAACGATCTGCAGGCTGTTGCCCTTGGCAGGAATGAGATCAATATAGAGGATATTGCTACATCACCGAGAGATACAAAAGAATCGATTTTCAAGGTACTTGCAATGATCTTCAGGGGTACGGATGCACAAAAGGCACTCGATGCAACGTATGGGCTGGATGAGAATCCGGAGGATCTTGTGCACTGGATCGATGAGAATCTTCCGGTTCAGTATGGCACCGGTGGCAACAATAATATTGGTATTGACGTAGATATCAGCAATGGGTTTGAATACCTTTCTCACGCGGATATGTACCTTGGGCGTGTGAAAAAGCGGCAAAATTACCGTATGTGGCGGTATGCCGGTGTGCTTATGACATGTGGTGCAGTGGTTGCAAAAACACATGTGCATGACGGATTTACCAGATACCAACCGCCTTCGTTCTGGCGAAGACTTGGACAATTGCGTGCAAAAAGGAACATGAGGGACAATATCGCATCCAGAATAGGGGAACATTGTTATGAGTCTATGCGATATGCCCGCACAGACCTGACATCGATGTATTCCCTGATGCTAAAAAATGAACAGTATGCAATTGATACGGCAGTGAACCTGAACCTTAATCTTGACGAACTTGCCTACATGACAGGAAGCAAAAGGGTGACAAAGAAACTTCAGGGCATCTTTGACCAGGCACAGTCCATTATTGCCGAAACTGCTTCTGGCGATGTTGAATTTTTTGCAGCACCTGCGGTGGCCAGATCCGGCAAGAGTGATTCACAGGTTAGTTTTGATTCGATCCCAAACATCACTGAAACGAGCGATTCTACAGGTACAACGATCGCAGCAACGAAAAATGACAAAAAGGAAACTGCTGCAAAAGTGAGCGTATCAAAAAAACGCCGACCTGACAAGCCGCAAAAGACACTGTTCGATTTTTAGTTTAAAGTTGTTGTGGGATATATTCACAGGTACAATATATAATA
The DNA here is from genome assembly GCA_020793565.1 of Candidatus Methanovorans sp. Lineage (GTDB taxonomy): Archaea > Halobacteriota > Methanosarcinia > Methanosarcinales > Methanosarcinaceae > Methanovorans. The sequence goes on along the minus strand of DQIP01000225.1, from coordinate 27,936 downwards.
TGTATCACAATATGTATTTGATTAGGCAGTTTCGATAAAATGTCGATGCACAGCCAATACATCCAGACCCCGTGCAGCAATCCGCCGAATAAGAAAGAGCGATTACTCGCTCTCCCTCTTCTAAGAACCGGACTTGCGACTTTTACCACATCCGGCTCAAGCCTTTCATAACCCTTTTTGTATCGGGCAGCAGTTAACAATTTAATGGCTTCATTGTTTTAAGACTAAATTGTTCATGCAAATGAACAAATGTTCATTTGAACTACAGACGTTTTACCTGTCTATCGGTGGATTTAGTAACGAGTGTCATGTTAATTATCTAATGTCGAATAAAGCCGAGATAATTGTATCTGAGCATTCTCAGTTATGAATTGCCAATTAACTTTCGCATTTTTGTTTTCATAATGTCTGAAAGATTCTCGGATAACAAATTGATATAATATATAAAATAAGCCAGAATATAATAGATTGGAGAATCACATATTGACCCAACTTGAACACATTGAAGCAATTGAAAAGCGCCTCTGGGGTGCGGCCGACACGATGCGAGCCAACTCAAATTACGCCAGTAACGAGTACTTCATGCCAGTGATGGGGCTGGTGTTTCTCAGGCACGCCTATAGCCGCTACCTCTCGGTGAAGGATGGTATTGAGACTAATCTTCCCACCCGTGGCGGCAAGACGCGGGCTTTAACCAAGGAGGACTTTTCTCAGCAGAGCGCAATATTCCTTCAGCCCAGAGCACAGTTCGACCATCTCATGGCCCTGCCCGACAGCGAAGACCGCGCCAGGGCCATCATCGAGGCGATGGAATCGATCGAGAGCGACTACGACAACCTGCGCGGCGTGCTGCCCAAGACTGAGTATCAGGAACTGGACAACGATGTACTCGGCCAACTCCTGCGGAAACTCAACCCCGACGAGCTGAAAAAAGTTTCAGGCGATGTTTTTGGCCGTATTTATGAGTACTTCCTCACCCAGTTCGCCGACCAAAAGGCACACGACGGCGGCGAGTTCTTTACACCCGTCTCGCTGGTCTCACTCATCGCCCATGTGCTCGACCCCGAGGGCGGCACGGTATTGGAACCCTGCCTGCGGTTCCGGTGGTATGTTCGTACAAAGTGCGCGTATCGTGGAAGAACACGGCCAGAGCCCTATTGACCGGCTCACCTTCCGTGGTCTGGAGAAGAACGCTACCACCATTCGCCTGGCCAAGATGAACCTGGCCGTCCACGGTCTCGAAGGCGATATCCAGAAGGCGATCACTTATTATGAAGACCCCCACAAATTGGTCGGTAAGGCCGACTTCGTGATGGCAAATCCCCCGTTCAACGTGGACGAGATAGATGCGGATAAGGTCAAGACCGACCCGCGCCTTCCCTTTGGATTACCAGGTGTCAACAAGAAGGGGAAGGTCTCAAACGGCAACTATGTCTGGATCAGTTATTTCTACAGTTACCTTAATGAAAAAGGACGAGCCGGCTTTGTTATGTCGTCACAAGCCTCTAGCGCAGGGGGCGGCGAGGCAAAAGTGCGCCAGAATCTGGTCGAAACCGGCGATGTGGACGTGATGGTATCCATACGCTCTAATTTTTTCTACACTCGCACAGTACCATGTGAGTTGTGGTTCCTGAACCGCGACAGGCCCGAGGCACACCGCGATAAGGTACTGATGATCGACGCACGCAATGTCTACCGTAAGGTTACCCGCAAGATATACGATTTCAGCCCCGAGCAGCAGCAAAACCTGCTGGCTATCGTTTGGCTCTATCGCAGCGAGACCGAGAAATACCTTGACCTTGTCTCAGGGTACTGCCGTCGGACACTTGACGAAGGCGCAGGCTGTTTCAACACCGGGGGCGAAAACGGCGAAACCAGCCAGCCTTTGCCTGACTTCGCAGCCGCGCTCAATTCCCTTAATGATATCATACAACCTTTCCTAAACACGCTGGCTGACGACGCACTTCACGCCGAGGTGCAGAAGGAATTGACCGGGGCACTGCCTGTTTTCCATGCAGACGTCAAGGTGTTCAAGGAAGCTCTTGACGAACAGGAAACTGCTTGGCAACAGCAGAAGACCACGAACGGCGATCTCAAACAGGCCATTGACCGCCTCGCTACGCTGGCTGAATCGAGCCGTGATCTTATCAAGCAGACCGACCTGCTTTACAAGCTCGCCTTGCGCCTCATTGAGACCTGCGAGAAGGAATGCAATGCCAGGCAGAGCGACGTCTGGGTGAGCAAGAACGTTATCCGCGCCCGCAAGACCGCAAACGAAGCCCGCCAGCTTGCGGTCTAGCAGCTCAAGCAGGTGCGTTATTTCTGGCAGCAGGCCCACTGGCTTACTGAGCGCTTCCCGGAGGCTAAGCTTTGCGATGTGGAGGGGCTGGTCAAGCTGGTGGACCGCGCCGGGATCGAGGCTAACGACTGGAGCCTGACTCCGGGGCGTTACGTCGGCGTTGCCCCCGAAGAAGTGGATGAGGACTTCGACTTTGAGGAGACCCTGCGCGAGATTCATGTGGAGCTGGAAGACCTTAATGTTGAGGCTATACGGTTGGCGGCGACTATTAAGAATAACTTTGAGGAGTTGGGGATATGAGCAAGGATAACCGGGATATGTCCGGTACTGAAAACGAAAGGAAGTCGAGGGGGCGCAGCCGTGAGGGAGCCTCTTTTCCTGTGCCACGGGAAAAAATCGAGGTGCCCGCCGAATATGCCGCCGTACTGGATGAATTGAAAAACAGGATACAGTCAGAGCGGCTACGTGTCACCATGGCGGCTAATCGGCTATGGTGCTCATGTATTGGGATCTCGGCAAAGTCATTCTGGATCGTCAGGAGTGTCAGGGCTGGGGAGCTAAAGTCATTGACCGCCTCTCTTATGACCTTAAAAACGCCTTTCCAGACATGAGTGGATTTTCGCCGCGTAACCTGAAATATATGCGTACATTCGCTGAAGCGTGGCCTGAGCGAGAGATTGTGCAACGCACCGTTGCACAAATTCCATGGCGAAGCAATCTTGCCTTACTCGACAAGCTGGACGACCCCAAAACGCGCATGTACTATGCCTGTAATACCATCGAACATGGCTGGAGTCGCGACATTCTCGCTATGCAGATCGATAGCCGACTCCATGAACGACAAGGCAAGGCGATCAATAACTTTGACATGGCACTTCCTCCTGCCGATTCGGACATGGCGACGCAAGTATTCAAAGACCCTTATCTGTTCGATTTCCTCGGAACGGCGGATCCCCGTAAGGAAAGGGAGGTAGAGCAGGGGCTGATGGATCACATTCAGCGATTTTTGCTGGAGATGGGGGCAGGATTCGCGTTTGTTGGCAGACAGGTGTTGCTTGAAGTTGGCAATAGCGATTTTTACCTTGATCTGCTGTTTTATCATCTTAAGTTGCGCTGCTATGTTGTGGTTGAACTTAAGGCCGTGCCATTTGATCCCGGCTTTGTCGGAAAACTCAACCTCTATCTTTCCGCTGTGGATGACTTGATGCGCCACCCTGATGATAAGCCGACTATCGGTCTGCTGCTTTGCAAGAGCAAAGATCAGCTCGTTGCGGAATATGCGCTGCGCGGGTTCAACAGTCCTATGGGAGTTGCGGAATGGGAAACCCGCCTGACCGAAACCCTTCCTGATGACCTCAAAGGGAGCTTGCCAACCATCAGGGAGATCGAAGCCGAATTGATGTTGGATGAGGAGAATACACTATGATCTGCGACATCTACATGGGGATGGAAGGTTTCAATGTTGAGGCGGCGGTGCTGGCGGTGGCTATCAAGATTAATTTTTGGGAGGTGGATGTATGACGGAAATCACGACTCTTAGAGAATTGTTTGAGGCACATGGTGGTCTCATACAGACTGGCCCCTTCAGTTCACAACTACACCAAAGTGACTATTCAAAAGATGGTGTCCCCGTCGTGATGCCGAAGGACATCCGAGGTGGACGGATTGATGAAAACGGTATCGCCCGAGTACCTGAAATAAAGGCACAAACGCTATCGCGTCACTATATTAAATCTGGTTCTATCGTATTTTCCAGGCGAGGTGAGATTAGCAAGTGCGCATACATCGATAAGGAGCAGGCAGGCTTTCTCTGTGGAACAGGTTGCGTCAAAATTGAACCACCTGAAGAAGCACTAGGGGCCAAGTTCCTCTACTACTATCTCAGTCTAAGGCACATCGTTGAATGGTTGGAGCGAAATGCTGTTGGCACGACAATGCTAAACCTAAACACAAAGATTATCGGTAGAATCAAGATTCCCATCATTCCTAAACAGAAGCAGGAAGACATTGTTTCAATCCTCTCCGTCTACGATGACCTCATCGAAAATAACCAGCGGCGGATTCAGTTGCTGGAGCAGGCGGCGCGGCTGCTCTACAGAGAGTGGTTCGTCCACCTCCGCTTCCCCGGTCACGAACATGTTAGCATAACTGTTGGTGTGCCGAAGGGATGGGAGAGGGAGAATGTCATCTCACACCTCGAATTTGTTAGAGGAGTAGAACCTGGAAGCAAGAACTACATGACAGCCCCTGATGAAGGGCGAGTCCCTTTTCTACGAGTCGGCGATTTTGGAAGTCGATCTTCCAACATCCATATTGACGTTATATTTGCAAAAGGGAAACTGCTGAAACCCGATGATGTGGCTATCACTATGGATGGGACACCAGGTTTAGTCAGCCTTGGTATGAAGGGAGCATTCTCAAGCGGAATTCGCAAAATCGTTCTCAAAGAAGAATGCGGCATCGACTGGTCGTTCATCTACGAACTACTCCAATCGGATGCTATTCAATCGACAGTAGAAAGATTTGCGAAGGGGACTACTATTTTTCATGCAAGCTCATCATTGAATCACATGGTTTTCTTGAAGCCGACAGAGACCCTGTTAGATATCTTTGAAGACATGACTGCACCAGTCCTTCGTCAAATACTGCTTCTTAACGATCAGAACAAACAACTTAGAGACTTTTTATTATCTTCCGGGATGGTTCGGAAAACCGCAAGACACGCAGAGAAAAATAAGGACCCTACGCGACCTGCACGCCCCATAGGCGTAGCAGGCACTCAACTCCGTAGGAGGTGGGTGTTCTTTGCGGTGAATGTTTTTTGCTGTGCATAATCTATGAGATTATGTACTCCAAGTAAATGCGACTGGAAGGAGCATTTACTTGCCACGATTCATTTATCCCGAATATATTAAAATCATAAACTGATCAGTTCGATAACCTTTCTAACCAGAAGTGGATCCAATCTGGCACCTATCGATAAGAGACTATTGACAATTTCGATCCCCTGTGCGGATGTCAAAAAACCAGACCGTACCCCATGTATCACTACTCCCAGTGTTCCGGTTACCGGAATGGAAAGCGCCTCTGCTCCCTGCCGTGCCGGCAGGTCATCCAGGACTACTACAACGTCATGTCCATCGTGTATAAGCTGCTGCGCTTTGGCGATCACATCAACCTCACCGCGTGAGACGTCCTCACCTATTATAGAAGAGATGATCGAAGCGTTTGCCACATCGTCAAAAACTTCCAGCCAGTTACTTGTTGCGGTTTTTAGTGCCAGTGCTTCAGGTGTATTTTTCCTGTTTACTTCCCTGACCACCCGTAGCGGCACCATGGCTTTTCGATCAAACATTTTGAGCATGTCCAATCTACCGATCTTGCCAAGCAAAATAACAGGAGATGCATTGACTATGAGGTATTTCATTCCATGCGCTCCAGTACATCGATATCATGCAAGAGGTCATCTACTGAATACTGGTGAGGGATCCTGCGCTGGTTAGCTTCACTCATCATTTTAGATAAGCTGATCCCTGCAAGCTCTGCTGCTCTCCATAAAGTGATCTCTTTGTTCTGGTAGAGACGCAGGGACTCCTCGATCAGTTCTTCTTTAACCCCATCGTCAATGACCGTTCGCAATATTTGGGACCTGCTGGTGTGATGTATCTGTGCCAGCCAGTCGAGTTTTGATATTTCGTTTTCTGAGAGACGGGTGGTTACGGTTTCCATGTTAATACATTTGGTGCAATTGTATATATCAATGGCGAGAGATTCTTTTAGTAAACCCGATGCTTTGGAGTTTTGTGACCTATATTGTTAAACTGTTCATAAAACCTGGCGCGTTCAACCACCTCTATTTTGATGAGGCGCATGATGCTGCTGTTGATGTTAGGGCGTGTGCGGATTGTTTTTTTGAATTGAGGGAAATAGGGGTCATTGGATTGTGGGGTGTTTCTGGGGTTCTGTCGGCATGGTGTTGAAATGCCGTTTTTATGGTGAAAAAAATCCAAACAAAGTAGTTACTCTTAAATAATATTGTGAAAATATTGATTCAATATGAAAGATAAATTCGAGGAAATAATTGACAAACTTCCAAATCTACTGGAACAACTTAAGAATTCTCCATCAAAAAACCGAGATACTTTGGGCACTCTTCCCCAAAAAGGAATATATGTTTTTTATGAAAAGAAATGCCCGGTATATGTAGGACGATCCAATCGGATTAAAGAGCGACTTCAAGAACACAGTCGTCCAAGTTCAACCCACACCAGTGCCACATTTGCTTTCAATTTAGCAAAAGAAGATGCTATTAAAAATGGTATGGATGTTAATAATAAGACTCGTGCACATCTTGAAAATGATTCAGCTTTTTCGAGCCTATATACAGAAACTAAAGAAAGAGTTTCAAAAATGTCGATAAAGGTTATTGAAATTGATGATCCAATTATTCAGACTATTTTTGAAGTTTATGTTTCAGTTCAATTCAATACATTTAATGACTTTGATACTCATTAAAAAATAATCAAGGGTGTTTTTTGATTATATCGGCGTGGTGTTGAAATGCAAGTGAAATGTAGTTTTTGTGGTAAGGAGATGGATAATCCGGATTTCGCTAAAAATTATCCAAACATTGTATGTCGTAAATGTGAATCTTCTGCCGTTAATTCGAATGGAGGGACCACGCAATTTGACAGTATGGGAGACTTTGGTGACAATCCCGTGTTCATCGATGGAACAAAGTGCTGGAGGCGGTACAAATTTGGTGGATTTATCACCATGATAGATAATTTTAACTGTGACAGCCTTGCTGAATTTTATGAAAAATCCGGATTCATGAAAAGATACATAGGTTTTAAATGAAAAGTGGTATTTATTTAGCGATTTTTGACGCCGATGCAATCCGCCGCAGGCGGCGGATTCCCACACCACTGACGCGAACGACATAAGTTTTTTCGCAGCATTTCAACTTATAAAATAAATGTAGAATATCGCAGCATAGCGTTTTTCACATTCTGATATTATTAAAAATATTCGGGTTTGTCTGACCGATATAGACATTTTTATACTGATTGGAATCCGCCGCCTGCGGCGGGTTGCTGCGTGGGGTCTAGTAATTTTGGCTGTGCATCGACATTTTATCGTAACCAGCTGAACACATACGGGAGATCTATTAATTACAAGACCTGCATAGCGTCTTTGCATGCCCCGATAGTCCAGATCCGGTCACCCTCGCCCATATGATTTCACCTCACACCCCATCCAATCTTTTCGAAACTCCTTTCGTCATCAACAAAAATAACCATACCGGAATATAAATAATATCATCATCCTTTTTCAACAGGTCTTTTGTCACAACAATGCCCGGCGTTTCAAAAGTTTCACAAAATTTCACCAGGCCTTTGAGGTCGTTTTTCTCGATGTCGTTCGTGTACTTGACTTCTATGGGAACTGTCCTGTTATTTGAAGTGAACACAATATCCACCTCATTTTTGGCTTTATCCTGCCAGTAGAATATTTTAGGGAACATCTCCTTCTTTTTCAGGGAGAGCACATGGGAAAAAACAAGGTTTTCCACGATCTTTGTTTTTTCGAGTTCGTTGATCTCTTTTAAAACCAGGGAGTTACGAAGACCGCAATCAATAAAGAACAGCTTCTTTTCCTTTCGTGTTGATATTACCTGTTTCTTTGAATACATGTAGGCAGTATAAACAAGGAAGCATTCTTCAAGATACGAAATGTAATTTTTAACAGTGTCCACCTTTATACCGAGAATTTCTGCAAATGCTGAATAGTTCATCCTCTGGGACATAAAATCCGAAAGCAGGTCTGTCAGGTCGCTTAAGATCCTTGGCTCCTTGATACCCTTCATATCCAGAATATCCCTGTTTATTGTTAGCGTTTTGTAAAGCTTCAAAACATCATACACACTTTCAGTATCATCCATGTCAAAAACTTCAGGGAAACCGCCTTTGCGGATATAATCATCCAGTTTTATGAGCAGATCCTGCTTTTCCAGGATCAGATTGTCATGTGCTTTTTTGATCTCATCGAAATTATGGATATCTGCATCTACCTGCCTGCCGGTAATTTCCGAAAACGTTAATGGTAAGATCAGGTGAAAGCAAATCCGCCCAAGTAAACTCTCCCCGCTGCCTTTTAAGATCCGAAGCGACGAAGAACCTGAAACAATGAACTTGATCTTCAGCCCCATATCCTGCCAGTATTTGATGATATTTCCCCAATCTTCAAGCTTATGTATCTCATCCAGAAAAATATACACCGTGTCCGTCAGGCTATCTATAGGTTCCCTGACCATCATGCTGGAATATTCCATCAGCATTTCGCTAAATTCGTTTTGCAATCTCAGCCTGATCTTCGGATTGTCAAAGGATATGAACAATATATTCCGTTCATTCACACCACGATTGAGTAAATGGTCGATCATCTCGTACATCAAGGTTGTTTTTCCGGCACGCCTTGGTCCTAACAGGCATGTTATCTTTTTGCTTGCAAGTTCTTCTATAAGATATTCAAAATCCTGCCTGACAACCGTACCCAGCCTGGATTCGCTGATATGTTTGGTCTTCCACCAGGCGTTCTGTATTATTATCTCTTCTAGCATCATTCCATTATAGGGGGTGTATTATATAATTATCTTTCCATTGCAGAGTAAAAGATAAAGGTAGATTCTTCCGATACAAAGGAAATGAATCTTTGCATCAAGATTCATCTACCCCTAAGATCTGCACAATGGAAATATCAACTGATTATTTTGAACTGCCTGAACCATATCATCAATTGTTGCAATCTTTTAATGTGTGGACAGAAATCATTTCCTCGTTCATTGCAAAAATTCAGTGATATCACGGTGTGTCTAATGAAAAATGATAGCCACAGAGAACACAGAGAACACAGAGGACACAGAGTGGAACTATTCTGTGTCCTCTGTAGCAGAATAGAAAAAGCGGAAATCAATTTTGTCTGGTGGTTATTTATACTGCAACGTTTGATGATATGGATATAATTGTCAACGGCGGTGTAAAAACCCCCATTTATGGCGGTTTAAAATTCCGGGTCGTGTCCCCTAGTTACTGAACAGGTGCTCTGAATGTCAATAATTCTTTCAATGTCCAAATATGATCTGCTATTTTCTGAGCCATAGCTGGTGTCCTTTGCAACCATTTTTTGTTCCCACAATTAATCATTAATCGTAGTGATTTATGTGGCTTAACAAAATTATACCATGCCTGAAAGAAGTCTATTGCTCTTGAATGCATCAGGGCACTTTTACTACAATTCATACCCTTGCGTATAAATCTCGCTAGAGAGTTTCGAATAGTAAGATTGATTCGTTCTATATATGATGTGTTAATACAGCCACCTGAATCTCCCTCAAAAATTCTTAATATTTCTTCGGTATCTCCAAAAACAACACGCCGACGCATTTCATCAACATGTCCACTCGTGACTTTTTTGCATACCTGAGCATACATCAAATCTTCAGGTGGCACCAAAACAGGAAGTGGTTTTCTTCCAATACCACAATAGGGTGGCTGTTCCAAACTCCCGTAAACATTTAGAAGTGCTGCTTTAAAGGGATCCCAATCATCTGAGGTAAACAGCGGGATTGGAGTGGTATTTGATCGTTTACTTTCGAAATCATTAAACAATTCTGTCGCATCATCTGTACTTCTTCTCCCTTCATGATGACTGATAAACAATTTTGTATTACTTTCCATTGTTGTCAGTGTATAAACATCACCACATTCAGCAGGATCGTCATCAGTCACGTTTTTTTCCTTTTTTTTATATATGACCATATTTCATCTATTTGCACCTGACCAAATTCAAGCTCTTGAAAATAGTAATCGGTAACTTCTTTGCAATGTGCACCTGCAAGGTCAAGCCATCTGCATATAGTATCTTTATCATATCCTGTGGCTCTTGCCGTTCCACGTATGCTTCCTTTTTCAGGTATCATTGCCAGTGTTCTAAGTATTTCTTCATCCGGGGTATTAAGTCCAAAAAAGATTGTACCTCTGGTTTCACTGAAGCATCGTGTGCATGTATTGCACCTCAATAGAACCCGATTTTTCGGTCCGTATCTCTCTTTGATTCGTATATTTCCTTTACCTTTCTTACCGTGATCAGGGCAATCTTCATTCAAACAACAAAATTCTGATAAATCCAGTTCAAAATCCATTCATATTCCTCAAAAAAGGGAACTACATTTAAACTATTTAAATGTTGTCAATTGCTAAGGGACACGACCCAAATATGGATGTTTGAAAATTAGAACAATGCCGGAAGATCTCAAGATGCCTGAAAAAAGGAAATAAAGCCGGAAATGACTGAATCCACGCCGGGTAATACATATCAAATAAATCTAATCGCCGACCTGACCTGAGAAAAACATTTCGAATTCGCAGGCATGTGCGGTTGAGCATGGTGGAGTAATGTGTGAGAATACACCATTATTTTCACCCCACATGGATTAGCCTTATGAAGTTACAGCACCATATCAGGAAATACTTTGGATCAAGCACAATGGGGACATAAAAAATGACCGCAACAAAAACAATTTACCTTGCAGCACCTCTATTCTCGGAGGCTGAACGGGAATTTAACAACAAAATTCGCGATCAGATGGTTGAACGCGGTTTCTCTGTATTCCTGCCACAGGAGGATTCCAACGATACTACAGATATGCGGCACCAGGAAAAACAGAACTACATTTTCCGACAAAATCTTGAAGCGATCGACAATTCTGACATCATCATAGCAGTTCTTGATGGAGGCAGTGATGTTGATTCCGGCACAGCATGGGAACTTGGTTATGCATTTGCCATTAAAAAACCAGTGCTTGGGCTCAAAACCGATTTCAGGACACTTGGCCCTGAGGGCACTGTAAACCTTATGATAGAAGTGTCAGTGGATGCACTTACAACCGATATTAGCGAACTTATGGATGCCCTTGAACAGCATTGTTGATCATCCGATCTCACTGCACTCAAAATCCACAATATCCCTGTGCTGCATCGGTTCATCCACCTTTTTCCATACAATAGCAGCAGCAATTACCATCAAGGCCGCACATACATAAAATGGCGTCTCAAAAGTAACATATCCTGCAAGCAGGCCACCAAATATGGGACCGATAGCCATACCGCTTGCATAAGCCGTAGTTATCATGCTGAGTTTTGAACTTACCATTGACCCGCCAGCCAGGTCGCCTGCAAGCGCAATTACAGGAGTGTCGATGGCTGCGATCGTAAATCCCTGTAACGCACGAAGCAGTATCAACTGCTCGACACTTGTTACATAACCGGTACCGACCACAAGAGGAGCACTTAATAATAAACCCCAGATAATCAATTTTTTCCTGCCGATCCTATCTGACAATACACCGATCGGTGTTTGAAAAACCAATCGTGCAAGCATATATGCAGATAGTGCTATCCCCAGCGAAAATTCCGATGCTCCCAGGCGAATCTCATATTCTGGCAAAAGTGCAACGATCATCATTATACCGACCATCATCATGAACATAGCACCTGCAAGTACACGTATTGATCCTTTTCCATCCTTCACATCCGCATCCACGATCTTCCCAACACATGTATTGTGTGTCTCTTTCACAAGAAGATTAACCAATATAAAACTTACAAGACCAAATGCTGCACACAGGTAGAAAGCAGTGTTAAAACTATAGTACGTTGCAACCGCACCTCCAATAACGGGACCAAAACCAAATCCCAGACCCCGGATAGTAGAATATATGCCAATAGCCTTCCCCCTGGTAGCCGGAGTGGAGAGGTGTGTCACCATTGTGATAATCGCAGGTATCGTTGCGCCGACAGTTATTCCCTGCATGATCCTGAGGACAAGTAACTGCTCGTAATTTGTGACGTATGCATACATAAATGATAAAACAGTATAACCGACCAGTCCAAAAATAATGAAAGGTTTTCTACGGTCAAGCCTATCTGACAATCTACCCATTATGGGTTGTGCAATCGCATTAAACAAACCAAAAACTGTCATCACTATACCGGCTTTAAGGATTAGTGGAATGTCAGGAAAGATGGAAGTATGCAGATCAACTATGTATAAGGGTATAAGAGTGATCAGCATTCCCGTACCCAGATCCTCAAAAAACCTGGATAATGATAATATGTACAGTTCCCGACTTATTGTGCCTGTAACCTGTGGATTTGTTGTATGTTTCATGCTGCTGTTTTTCATAGTATATGATTTATAGACTATATAGTCCGGGTTAATCTGAGCGTTAGCGAAGATTTTCTTCTTTCAGAAAATGTAATATTTCTTTTTTTTGATCGTTTTTGGACAATTTAACAATAATCCCAATATCATTGTTCAACTCATTCGTTTTGGGTCAACTTTCATATATTCACGCAGCAGGGTTGTTGCATAACTTCCCTTTGGTAGTGAAAATTCAAGGACTGCTTTTGTTTTCCCGGGATTTAATTCATCTCCTGATACTGTATATCCGGGTTGTACATGCAGCAACATTTCGCGTCTTAATCCCTTTGATGCCAACTCGGGCATGAGGGGAACTTTGAATCCTTCAATCGGAACCCCGCTTTTCTCAAATATACGATGCTCTATCTCACCCTGCTGGCCGGATGCCCATTCAGTGCTGTGACCTATCAATGGCGCGGTTACAAAGGCACGCCTGCGCCGTAGCAGGTTGTTCATCCCGTTGAGATTTTGTGATGTGACCTTCTCTGTTTTGGAAGTATCAGGAAGTCCATTCTTGTTCTTGAAACAGACGATATCTCCCTCTACAACACTGCTTAGCGGCATATCCTCTTTAACCCTCTCGCAAAGGATCCGGTTAAAGAGATATGACTGGTATGCATGTACGAAAAGCATACGTATGCTTTTGGAAAGTATTCCGAATGCACCCGTGAAATCATCCGGGTCATTGACAAGATGATGCATCATCGAGCGTTCATACCGCAGGTTCAATGGATACTGGTCAAGTCCCCATGCGTAATCCCTTGTATTAAACACATGATCACGCACATGTTTGTTTTCTTCGGATTCATCCGGGAATGATCTTGCAATATATGCCAGTGCTGCTTCTTTCGGTTCACCGCGAACTATCGCTTCTCCCACAAGGTGTGTGATAGGGCGGATCGCGCCAAATCGCTGTATCCCGAAAAAGTTCGGGACACCACCGGTTTGCAGTATTTCACCTGTGGTTTCCTGAAGCCGCGTTTGCAGTTCATTTTCACCAGGGTCAATATCCCGAACAGTTATCTTAAACATATTTCCGGTAAGGTCGCCCAACTTCACAGGCCTGTTCGACCTTCCTATGACCTTTAGTTCTACGTCCTTGAGGTAAATATCATCCACGGCCTGTGGTGTCATATTATAAATACTGATCTTCTGGGTGGTGATAGCACGCTTGTCCTTGGTGCCTGCAAAACCTATGCGCTTTTGGCTGATGCCAAATTTGCGTGAGAGGTCGCGAATCACATGATGCATGTCCCAGTTGCGTTTTGTAAGTTCAAGTACCAGTTGTTTCCCACTGTCTCCTTCTTCGCGGTTGGTAATCTCCGTTACAATAAAATCATCGATCTGCTGCCTTAATGTTCCTCCGATGCCTTTGGTAGTTGTGGTGTATATGTCGATACCTGTTTGTTTTTCTATATCCGGAATTTCCATAAGTGATGATCTCCTTTAGTCACAACAGTTTCAAGTGCCCTGTGATCCTGTCAAGTTCGTCTGACCTTGCAGGTCCTATTCCGAGCACCGTAATAGTGCCTGGTGCAATCTCAGTACGTCCGGCATCCGTGATAAGTGCTGTCGGAAGGTCATGCCGTCTTGCCACTTCCTTGAGTTCAAAAAGATCCTGCAATGTCGGAACCCGCAGGACCACTTTTTTCTGGCCGCCGTCCTTCCACTTTTCAAGTGCGGTCCTGCCTGCCCATTCGGACGCAGATACAGCAGCATGTGCCACCTGCACTGCAAGTTTACCTTTTGAGAGTTTGAGGTCATCGCGCATCACAATGCATTGTTTGTATTCAGTCATCTTTATTGTTCCTTGTAATCCATAGAAAACGCTACTATACCCCTAAATCCCCATGGTCACGTAATCGATTATACGGTCTGCGACATTTATACCCCATGCCTCATATATTCCTGCTCCTGATGGGGTGCCATTGATTTCAAGTATCACCGCATCATCCGCACCATTCACGTCATTTGTGCCTTCGATGATGTCCACGCCTGCAAATACCGTACCAATGGTCGCTGCGGCGCGTATGCATATTTCTTCCTGCGCCTGCGACAGGATACACCGGGCAGCAGTACCGCCCTGACTGAGATTGTTAAGCCATGCCCCGTCTGCTGCTGTCCGGTAGATTGCCCCGATCACTTGCCCGTTGACCACGAATGCACGGATATCCCGCCCCGGATTTTCAATGAATTCCTGAATATAGAGCATCTCTTTTTCATTGATTAGTTCATTGATGAGTTGTTCAACTGGTTCTGGGCGCGGTTTGTTGTCAGGTTGTAATGCTGTGCCGTCTTTTACTCTCACAATTCCGATACCCTTGTAGCCGAAGATTGGTTTTATAACTGCGTCGCCAAATTCATCCAGTACGTTTAGCGCAGCTTCGGTGCTCTGGACTGCCCTCGTATACGGAACCGGTAGATTTGCCTGTGCCAGGAGACAGGTAGAGTGGTATTTATTTGCGGCATTCTGTATGGATTGCGGAGTGTTAATAACCGGCGTGCCGCTTATTTCTAACTGCCGGAGGATATCGAATCGGAAAGAGACACCTTCAAGTGTGCCTGCGCCTACATCGCGCACAATGACTGCGTCAAGTCCGGATAGGTCGGTGTCGTTTGCGCTGTAATGGATGCCATGCTGTATTGTAACATCTGCGGTCTGCAGGTTTATTATGACAGGGGTGAGTTTTTTCTGTTTTGCTGCGGCTACGAGGGCTGTGGCTGTCCAGTCGGTCGGGTCGGTTATAGCGATTCCTATTCTTATATTTTGCATTGTGGTTTTCATTCGCTTGAACTATTTATACCTATTTCGCTATCAAAACCAATTGCAGCATTTCCCGGGTATCCGCATGTGAGAATATCATCCCTTGCGGTCGGGTTATCCGTACTATATAGTCCTATTATTATATACTACGAGAAAACATCATCGTTCGCGCCAGTGGTTTGGGAATGTGCGCCTCCGGCGTATTGCTTCGGCATCAAAACTACCAAACAAATACCCAATGTTTTATTATGATTGAATCGGTATAAACACATAAAAGAATGAAAGTTAATAATGCAGCAGATGAGATATATCGGTCATATTATGCAGTGTATATTATCGTTTTTGAATACACACAACCGTAATATCCCAAATGACTTTTATGATAACATATACAAAAAAATGGAAGTTGTTTAAATGAGCGACAACGAAACAATTGATCGAAACGATCATAAAAAACAGCAAAAATCTCTTGCAAAGAACAGGCTTTTGGGTCTGACTGATAAATTATACAACCAGTTCCTTGACGAAGTTGTGCCAAATATCAGTCTTCCAAGCCGTACCAAAGAAAATATCCGTTATAGTGAAAAAAGCAATGTTTGGGTGTATGGTGATCGTGAGAGTGAGAGGAGTGCAAAGACCGTAAAGGGTGCGTTCCAGTTGCTAAAAAGTGCACATGTAGTTGACTTTATTATAAAGAGCCATCTTGAGCAGGATCGCGGATCTACGCTCAGGGAATTATATTACATATCAGAGAACTGGGATATTGCCAAGTTTCGCGAGCAGCCTGAGAGTGATCGGTTGATCGAAGACCTTGAGATAATTACAGGCCTGCAAAGGGAATATTTCCACATGCGACCGGAAGAGGACGGTGCAACAATGTTCGGTCCGATAAAGATACGCGAGGAAACAAAACGTGGTTCCCGCACCATACACTGCCAGGAAGATATTGGCGAGAGCGGGTATCAGATCCCATTCAATGTGGAGAATATCGAATTCCTGGACCATGATGCAAAGTTCATAATTGCGATCGAAACCGGTGGTATGTATGCCCGTCTGATCGAGAATGGATTCGATGAAAAGTACAATGCTATCCTTGTTCACCTCAAAGGGCAGCCCGCACGTTCCACAAGGCGCATCATAAAACGCATGAACAAAGAACTTGGCATTCCGGTCACGGTATTTACTGATGGTGACCCATGGTCGTACCGTATCTTTGCATCGGTCGCATACGGTGCTATTAAGAGTGCCCACTTGTCGGAATATATGGCAACCCCGGGTGCACAGTTTATCGGTGTACAGCCATCGGATATTGTTGAATACGAACTTTCAACAGACAAGCTTACTGACAAGGACGTGGCTGCTCTTCGAAGCGAATTGTCAGACCCGAGGTTTGAGTCTGATTACTGGAAGGAGCAGATAAAACTTCAGCTTGATATCAAGAAAAAGGCAGAACAGCAAGCTTTTGCGGGAAAAGGTCTTGATTTTGTCACTGACAAGTACCTGCCTGAAAGGCTGGCTGATATGGGGATCATTTGATCTTTTGCTGCGGTTTATATCTTAAACTTAGTGTGATTACTTTTGTAAGGACAAATGAAACGGCCGATATTGCCACTGCCATAAGGATAACCATGAACAGGTTACCCTGGTCGGCAAACATCAAAAGTCCCTTGAAAAGCAGGGTGGTAAGTATGATCCCAATTACCAACACAATTGGTGCAGAAGTTTTGTAGAGTTTTTCGATTGGGCTTTTTGGTGTATCGTTCATACTCTGGCAGATAACTATGATTTGTATTATAATTTCCCCCTGGCCCAAATATAATTACTCATTGAATGTATGTAGTCAAGATAATTAAATCTTTTAACAGCAAATAATCGATCATGTACTTAAATTTACTCAAGCCGATACCTATGCCGCTCCTTATACTCCTTCTGCTTACCCGGATTCCACTGGCCTGTATGCCCGAAATATCCTGTCACCCTTGAGATGTGGTCAACAATCTCCCCGCCGCACAGGGGACATTTTTCATTCACACCTCGCGATGTATGTCCGTCCTCACATATTGAAAAATCAGGAGAGAAACAGAAGTATGCAAGTTTTGTCTTCGACAACTTCTGCACCAGTTCGTTCAATCCCTGCGGATCAGGATAACTCTCGCCCATCCAGATATGGCTGATGGTACCGCCTGTGAAATACGGGTGGAATTCGGCTTCGATATTGATCCTGTCGATAAGCGATATACCAGCCCTGTACGGCACATGTGTGGAATTCGTATAATAGGCCGAATTCCCGCATCCCTGCTCATGCACCTGGTCCTTGAACCGCTGGCAGTCGAGCATGGCAAGCCTGTGTGCCGTACTCTCGGCAGGCGTTTGCTCAAGTGTATACTCGATACCGTCCTCTTTTGAATACTTACGAATACGGGACAGCACGTGCCTGATGATCTTAAGGCCAAGTTCCTGCTGCCTGACCAGGGGTTCGTTGGTAAGGTTTAGCAGGCATTCGTTGAGCCCTACTACCCCAAACGTGAGGCGTCGCGTCTTGAAATCATAATACGGCACTCCGTCCATTGTCTTTTTCCGAAGCCATGGCAGAATATCCCACTCATACAGCGACCGCCTGATGATCTCCTGTCCCTCAAGCAGCGCCTGGCGTGTAATATCCATGACATTATCCAGTTCTACAAAGAAATCATCTACATTCCACACCGCAAGAGCCGCACCCGGAAGATTGATAGTCACGATCTTGTTCGAACCTGTCCCCATGCCGCCTGCCGTCCAGATACCACCTGCATGTTTCACAAGCAAGCGGCAGCACATCGCCTGTACGAAATCCTCATCCAGGTAATCTGTCGCAAGATTCAAAAAGTAGGGTGCACCCGTGGATGCTGCGGCTCTCATCGTATCCATCCAAAGCGGGTCATTGAAATCATGGTCTTTTGTGATCGCGGTCGTGATCAGCGGGAACGTGAATGGCGCGCCGTTGGCATCACCGCTTCCGGCAACATCCATTACTGCACTGTATATCATGCGCGCCTCGTCTTTAAAATCAGCATACGTTTCATCCAGCAGCCTGCCGGCATAGACCGCGCGCTCATCTGCGAGCGATGGTGGGCAGCGTATGCGAAGACCGATATTGGTGAACGCACTCTGCGCGCCTATGCGGTTGGATTGGTTCATCTGGAACATGAATCCCCGGATTACCTGCGTGATCCTGTCAGCATCGAGTGTATCATAATGCAGGTGCGGCGCAAGCAGCCAGTTGAACATGTCAACAGCCTGCGCGCCGGCAAAGAACTGCTGCGAATGGAGCATGAATGACATGACATGGTACACTGCCGCATCGAAGCGCTTTGCAGGCTTGCTTGTAGTATCTGGGAACCGTAATCCGTCCATCAGGAAAATACGCCCGTCAATGCCGTTGCAGTATGGCTTAAACGGGCTGTGCAGGTCATGTATGTGTATCCTCCCCTCAAGGTGCGCGCGTGCGATATTGGGAGAATACAATTTTTCAAGAGCATACCGTTTCTTTACCTGGGATGCAAGGTGCAGGTCTATAACCGACGGGCTTGTGCGCGTGTTCGAGTTCTCTTTCAAAAGCCAGTTCCGGTTAAGCAAAACATCGTCTACCAGTTCAACAGGATCGCTAAAGTCGAGTCTATCGACACTGTGTTTCCCAACTCCCGCACTCATAGGGGATAATTTGTGTCCAGTGGATATATAGCTAATCGCGGGACTTTTTGATTTATTCTATATGGTGGGTCATGGCAAAAAAAATATTAACCGCAGAGGTACGCAGAGGATTGTTATTTGTCACTGCGTCCCTCTGTATACTTTCCGGTTTTCCAAATCATCCTGAAAATAATAATAATAATAATAATAATGTACTTATTCATGTAGTTTTGACGCCGAGACAATCCGCCGTAGGCGGTGCACCCCGCTATCACTGATGAAATTCACATATTTTTGCATGTATTAACAAAGTGAATCATCATAGGTAGCAGGCAATATTTTCATGGCCAGTGGTGTGGGAATTTGCCGCCTGCGGCGGTTGTATTGTTTTTTGTTTTCAGATAAAACGATCTTATCTATGTACCTATCTTAGCACATCTATAATACATAATAATAAGTTTCAGTTTCATAATTGCAGGCAAAAGATCAAATTCAAAGGCAAAACAACCAAAAAAAAAGAATGAGACCTATGATCTCATCCAATCGTCCCAACCGGGCGCACGTTCAGAAAGAACATTTACGACATCCTCAAGCATTTCTTCCGGTATACCTACAACCATTTCGTCATCTTTCAATCCTGCGTTCTTGGCAGCACCATCGCATCCGATTGAGATGTTTACTTCACCTGTGATGTATGGCGAACCTGTTGCATCGGCACAGGTCGATTGTATTCCTGCAAAGTTCGAGTGCATCCTCCCGCCGTGCTTGTAGATGACCGTCTGGGCAATTCGCCTGGCTACAAGGGTATTTCCTATGACTATAACCACATCCGGTCTTGTAGGCGTGTTGTCCAGCGGGGCAACGATTGTTGCAACTGTCGAACCTGGTGCCGGTCTTGGCATGTTGTCAACCACACGTTTGGCAACACCCAGTGAAATCTCTTTCTCAAGTTTCTCAAAATACAGGGTTCCGGTTTTGATATTTGCCGGATAATCTTCAAGTCCTATTGCTGCTGCGCCGCCTTTACATGAATGTTTCACAGAAGTTGCAAAACTCACATCTCCATCATATCTTGCTTTTTGCAGCATCTGGCAGTATCTCAAAGGATCTTTGATCTCTTCCATATCATCCGGAATGTCCCCGGACCTTTTCAACAGCGATATTGCTATTGGTTTACCATTCAGTCCCAATAAATTCACGAGTTTATCACTCATTTCTGCATAGTCCATACGATACCTCCGCAATTATAGTATTGAATTACTATATAATTAAAATTGTACACTTCTCACATATTAATAATCCGATATGCGTGTGTTTAATTTATGTTGCATGAATTATTCTAATGGCATCCGCCCTGGCAGGCACCAGTTGGACCTGTATTGGCCAGGGTCCCGTCAATAAACCTTTTTACGGTTTCTTCGACTGTTCCTGAAGCACCAGAGTATACTTTAATATTCTGCTGCGAAAAGCCCATCAGGGGTCCTTGTCCAATACCGCCTACGATCATGTGCTCCACACCTTCACTGGCAACTCTTTGTACAGGAATGGCACAGTTATGTTCCTGGCCTTCGTCGTCATTGGAAAGAGGCCATGCTTTTACAATTTTACCATCTTCAACTTCAATTACGGTAAATACTTCACAATGTCCGAAATGTTCGGAAACCCGGGCATCCAGCCCACCGGGCAAAAAACTTGGTACGCATACTCTCATATTTTATCTCCTGTCATTTTAATATATTTTATATTTAATAATTTCAATTCATTCATCAATCTCTACAACAGCATCAACGATCTTTTCAAATTCAGTATGCCACTGTGATGTGCCGCCCTTGCCTGCAAACACTTTTCCGCTGTCGCCGCCTGAAGCCACAGCCGGTTCGATTGGAAGTGTCCCAAGTATCCTGACGCCAAAATCAGATGCAGCCTTAGAAACTCCGCCACTTCCAAAAACATCGATCGTCTCATTGCAGTGAGGGCACACAATTCCACTCATGTTCTCTACCATCCCGATGACCGGGATCTTGACCGTCTTAACGAAATTGATAGATTTGCGGACACTTACCAGTGCCACATCCTGCGGTGTCGTAACCACGATCGCACCGTCACAGTCGGGTATTAACTGTGCCACACTAAGGGGCTCATCTCCAGTTCCGGGTGGCAGGTCAATAATAAGATAATCTAATTTACCCCAGGATACTTCTTCTATGAACTGTTTGATCGCACCCATCTTTGCAGGTCCCCGCCAGATAACAGGGGAATCATTATCGTCAAGGAAAAAGCCTATTGACATGATCTTAAGATGTGGGGATACCGGAACAGGCAGTAATCCGTTATCATCAACATTAGGCTTCTCGTTTTCCACTCCAAATAACTTCGGAATGGTTGGTCCGTGAATATCACAATCAAGCAATCCTATCTCCAGTCCCCGTTCAGCCAGTGAGGCTGCAAGGTTGGCAGCAACAGTACTTTTTCCGACACCACCCTTGCCGCTCATTACCATGATCTTATGCTTAACATCCCGCAGATTCGTAATGATCTCTGATTCTGGTGGTTTTGCATTCAATAGATTTTCTGTTGTTATAGGTTCATCTGTCATTTTATTTCCTCATGTTCTTTGTATGTTATGCAAAGGGGCAAAACCCTTTCACACCAGTGTACCTGACTCTTCTACCGTCTTTGTCAGCAAAATACCTGTGAACATTTAAGTTCCTGTATTTTGTACACATAGATGGAACCAGTGTCGTATGGTATTTTCAACTTAACTAAACTTAACTAATATTTACAATCGTAGTATTCAAACTTATTTTGTATTTCTGACATAGTTACCCCCTTTTATCTCGATCGCTTTTCCTGTTGTTAGTGCTAAAGCGACTTTTGCTCTTGCATTTTGAATATCTTCCCAGAATGCCCGTCTTGAAATCCCCATTATTTGGGCAGCCTCTTCCTGCTGCAGCCCATTCAGGTCTACGAGTCTCAAAGCTTCAAATTCTTCCATAGCAAGTGAGACCACTTCAAGTTCTGACATGGGAACTCCTCTCGGCTTAAAGTAGGTAACTTCAGGCGCATTTTCAATGCGTCTTGGACATTTTGGTCTTCCGGGGTATTTCATAACATTCTTACTCATATGAGGGGAAATATATAAGTGTATCTTATAATGGCGGGAAATGTATATATATTTCCTCTCATATGTGTGTAATGTGAAGTTTGTACAAAACCGAACTATAAGTGAAGGAAAGATCAAAATGGCAAATATACATGCAATCGAAATAAACAATCGAAAGTTATATGGCAAACATGCACAAAATGTCTGTGGGGGAGTTAAATGAAAATATGTGTAACAGCTGCGAACGGAAATTTAGAATCGTCTGTAGACCCGCGTTTCGGAAGATGCCAGTATTTTGTAATCGTCGATTCCGATACAATGGAATTCGAAGCAATTGAGAATCCAAATATATCAGCTTCTGGTGGTGCAGGTATACAATCAGCACAATTAGTAGCAAATAAAGGCATCGAAGTGCTGGTCACTGGAAACCTTGGTCCCAATGCATTCCCGATACTCGATGCATCCGGTATCAAAGTAGTATCAATAGCCGGCGGTTCAGTTGCAGATGCAATTGAGCAGTATAAGAATGGTACATTGCAGGCACTCACAGGCCCGACCGCATCCGCCCATGCCGGTATGGGAGGAGGCAGGGGTGCTGGTAGAGGTGGCGGTGGCGGTGCTGGCGGTGGCGGTGCTGGCAGTGGCGGTGCTGGCAGTGGCGGTGCTGGCAGTGGCGGTGCTGGCAGGGGTATGGGACGTGGTGGCGGTCAAGGAATGGGCAAACGCCAATGATCATTCAATACAATTATATTTCATATTATTAGGTAAGGGATTTCACAAAATTTAATATACCCAGTTTTCGTTGTTTCGAAATCAGAAGCACATACAGGCGTGACGTGAAAAGTTCAGCGAATATATCTGGTGGGTAAATTATTTATTGGGAAATCCCTAAACAGGAGGAAATAAATGACGGATGAATATAAATGGTTCTTAAAAGACACGATAGTAGACACCGGGATGTGCACATATTGTGGTGCATGCGCCGCAGTTTGTCCATATGACATAATTGAATTCGATGAGAACGGTCCGAAATTAAAAGAGGAATGTTATCGTAACGGCGAAGGTGCATGCAAGGATGTGTGTCAGCGGGTTGTTACTGATGCTTCACGCCTATCTATGAATGTGTTCAACTTCCAGGCAAAACCCCCGACAACAATCGGGCAATATGAAAAAATAGTTGCTGCAAGAGCAACAGATCCTGCGATCCGCGAAAAAGGGCAGGATGGCGGTGCCGTGACAGCACTTTTGACATATTGTTTTGACAATGGTTTGATCGATGGCGCAGTGACCACTGCCGGAATCGCAAAGCCAAGTTCACATATCATAACAAGCAAAGATGCACTTTTAGATGCAGCTGGTGCAAAATATTCAACAGTTCCTGTAATGGCTGCACTCAAAGAAACAACAGATACTCTCAAAAGCGTTGCAATGGTGGGACTTCCATGCCACACATATGGAACAAGAAGAACCCAGTTCTTTGGTGGTTTGAACGTTCATCCGATTGAAATTGGAAAAGACGGGGAAAAGGCAAAGATACCAAACATCTCATACGTAATTGGCTTGTTCTGTATGGAGAACTTCAATTATGAGAAACTCTCTGCTTACCTGGCAGATTCCGGAATTGACATGGACAAGGTCAAAAAACTGGCAATTCACATTGATGAGATGATAGTAACCACAGACAAAGGCGACGTGGAATTTTCACTAAAGGACCTTGCTGGTTGTGTATCGGATGGTTGTAGAATATGCAGGGATGCGGTCTCAAAGGTTGCTGACATTTCAGCAGGATATGCAGGATCATCAAGAGACTGGACAACATTGATCGCAAGAAATGCCAAAGGATTGGAATTGCTTGAGGCTGCAGTGAAAGCCGGTTATATTGAAACCTCTGGTGATGTCGATGTGTCTTTAATAGAAGAGTTCGCAGAGCTTAAGATGCACAGGTTCAAAGCAGAACTTAAGAAACGTCTTGATGCCGGAAGATCTGTTAAAGGTTACTGGGTTCGTGACTATCCCGGTGTGAGGCTGGAGGTCAAGGGCACCAATTTTGTGAAGATCAAGACTCAATCCGGACTTGTGGGCAACGACTACCTTGCAAAGGTTGCAGAACTGGCAAACAAGTACGGCGATGGTACACTTGAACTTACAAACCGTAAGAGTATTGAGATACAGGGTGTCAGGAACGAAGATATTGATGACATAATGGCAGATGTATATGGAAATGGACTCATGACTATCGGTATGGGTTATGTTTCTGCCTGTCCTGGTAATGCATATTGTCCGGAAGCACTTGTTGAGACTAAGGATTTTGCAAATGAAATGACACCGATGTTTGCACAAAAACTCACACCTCATAAGATGAAAATGGCAATTGCAGGATGTTCGAACAATTGTGTAAGAGTTCACCGCCATGACATTGGTATCATGGGACAAATGAAACCGAAGATCGACAACGAGAAATGTACGGGATGTGGAAGATGTCTTGAATTGTGCAAATACGGTGCCCTGTCGATCTCTGGTGGAAAAGCTGTTATAGACAGGGACCTGTGCAGGAATTGCGGATGGTGTGTCAGGGGATGTCCACACGAAGGAGCAGTGGAAGATATGGTCGGCTACTCTGTCTGGATCGGTGGAAATGATGCAAGAAGACCAACTGATGGTGTTCTGCTAAAGCCATTCTGCACAAAGGAAGAGATTCCTGAACTGGTGAATAAGATTGCTTCTGTATTTGTTAAATACAGGACAAAACCAGGGAAGGAAAGGCTCGGAAACATCATTGAGCTGGTTGGAGAAGGACAGTTCATCAAAGAAGTTCTGGAGTGAAACTGTTTACAATTGTCTGCAATTAGAGGGGTTTTCCTCCTCTCCACTCTTTTTTATATTTTTAGTGACGTTAAAGAATGACTGTGCAGGAAAATCTACAGCTTGGTGCAAAAGCATCAAAGAATTCAACTCTTGCACTGGTGTTTCTTGCATTTTTGAAGGGTACTGTTGGTTATTATTCCGGAAGTGCCGTACTAATCGCTGATGCAGTTCACACATCCCTGGATGTTTTTACCTCCCTTGCGGTGTGGGTCGGACTAAAACTCAGCCAAAAAGGTAGTGGTGAAGAGTTCCCGTACGGTTACTACAAGGCAGAGAACCTGATCGCCCTTTTTGTTTCTATTATGATCCTCCTGTCCGGGGTAGAACTTGTGCGCGAGGCACTTGTAAGCATCAAAGAACCCACAGTTATGGGATTTCAGGGAATTGCACTTGGTACGGCAGTATTTTCAGTTATTATGCTCTATGCCCTGTTCCAATACAAGCTGGGGATTGGAAGGCAGATCGATTCACAGGCCCTTATCGCCGATGCAATGCATTCATACACAGACGTTTTTAGTTCCCTTGTCGTTGTAATTGCGGTTGCCGGCTCAATGCTGGGCATATCGTGGCTTGATAGTGCCGGGGTGCTGGTCATATCCCTCATGATATTCAAACTTGGATTCCGGATTGCCAGGACTGCGGCATTGACACTGATGGATGCATGGCTTGACAAGGATTCGATAATCAGTATCCGGCAGGCTGTGGGCGATATCAAGGGCGTGAACACGATAGGGGATATCAGGCTCCGCAGATCAGGCCTGGTTGTGTTCGGGGAAGTCACGGTGGAAATTGAAGGCGAAGCCGATCTTAAAAGAGTCGAGATGCTTTCTGGGGAAATCAAAAGTGTAATGAAAAAAGAAGTGGAAAACCTGGAGCACCTGGTTGTCAATGCAAAGCCCGGGAAGATAGCATTTGTAAAAGTTGCAATTCCGGTTGAGAGTATGACAGGTGCTGGCCTGCAATCAAAGCCATCTCATCATTTTGGGAGGTCTCCGTATTATATTATTATCGAACTGGATAATGATGCGATAAAAAGATGGGATATCTTCGAGAACCCTGGCGCAAACCTGGAAAGGAAGAAAGGTGTTAAGACTGCGGAGTTCCTGAAAAAACTGGGTGTCAATATACTGGTTATACGCGATATAGGGGAGGGACCATTCCATTCGCTTCGTGATGATTTTGTGAAGATACTGCAACTGCCGGATGGTGTGGATGATGTAAAAGGGGTTGTGGAAATGATCGATGGCCTGAATGTGATCTCATCGCCTACGGAGTAAATAATAGCAAACTCACTAGATCATCTGACAACTTATAAGTATTTATAAAACAGGTATGTGCTACTCAATTATAACACGAACTACCCTTACATATCACAAAAACACACAATGGAAGGCTTTTCTTGACCTGTAAGATCACAAAAACTTCAGTGGTAAACGCCACCATCGATATCCTTAAAAAAGCGGAAACCGATCTTCCACCTGATGTAACAAACGCGCTCAGGCAAGCGCAGATGCGTGAAACGAGCCAGATCGCAAAAGAGCAACTATCCGCAATCCTGCAAAATATCGAGATCGCAAAAGAACACAGCATCCCGATGTGCCAGGACACCGGCATCCTTGTTTTCTTCGTTGAACTTGGGCGGGACACCTGCCTTGATTTTAACCTCGGGGATGCGATCATTGAAGGAGTCCGGCAGGCAACCGGATCAATCCCACTGCGCCCCAATGCTGTTGAACCCCTCACTCGCAAAAACAGCGGCAATAACACAGGCATTGGTCTGCCTGATATCAAATACGAACTGGTTGACGGAGATAAAATAACGATCACAGTCGCGCCAAAAGGCGCAGGTTCCGAGAATATGAGCGCAATAACAATGCTCAACCCCACCGAAGTTGGCAGCATACGCAATTTCATCCTCTCAACTGTTTTAAACGCAGGCGGGATGCCCTGCCCACCTATCATAGTCGGGGTCGGGATCGGAGGTTCGTTTGACAAGGCGGCACGCCTTGCCAAATCATCACTGCTTCTGGACCTGGAAACCGACCCCGAAAAGATGGACGAACTCGAACGTGGCATCCTCAGCGACATCAACTCACTCGGAATAGGTCCAATGGGACTCGGAGGCGACACGACCGCGCTTGCCGTTCACATAAAGACCGCACACTGCCACACTGCATCCCTGCCAGTCGCAGTGAACATACAATGCTGGGCAAACCGCCATGCATCCGTTACCCTTGGGGGTGACGAATAAATGGAATACCACCTGACAACACCGCTTGGTGAAAGTGACATAACACAACTAAACGCAGGTGACATCGTCTACCTGACAGGCACCCTGTTCACAGCACGAGATGAAGCACATGCCCGAATACTCGAAATGGAAAATAAAGGCAAGCAATTGCCATTTGAGCTTAATGGTGCGGTTATCTACCACTGCGGTCCGCTCATGCAACAGGCAGGTAACAAATGGCACGTCGTTGCAGCAGGTCCTACAACAAGCAGTAGGATGTCTAAAATGACACCGTCCCTGCTTGAAAAATGTGATGTACGCGCCCTAATCGGAAAAGGCGGCATGCAAAATGTATCAGGATCACTCAAAAACAGATGCGTATACTTGACATACACAGGCGGGTGCGCAGCACTTGCAGCGGAATCTATCAAAAATGTATCAAATGTTCACTGGCTTGATCTCGGAATGCCGGAAGCAGTCTGGGAACTCAATGTCGTGGAATTCGGTCCACTTATTGTTGGAATCGATTCAAAAGGATGTGATTTGTTGTCAAATGTACGAAAACATGCTGCGGATGTCTATTCTAATATTTGAACATGTGGAAAATATATACGTGTGAGATGAACAGGGACGTACTAACTCTTAGGGATTTCACAAAATTTAATATACCCAGTTTTCGTTGTTTCGAAATCAGAAGCACATACAGGCGTGACGTGAAAAGTTCAGCGAATATATCTGGTGGG
>DQIP01000118.1 GCA_020793565.1 Candidatus Methanovorans sp. | reverse complement strand
ATGTAGTTCAGGTTGATCCGGGTGTGGCGAGGAGGATTTTATCGGTGACAATAACAGTATATACCAAAGTTTTATCCAATATATTTGATCACTATATAATACCCAGGCAATGAACAATACAATAATTGAGGTGGAAATATGGAATATACAAAAGGAACGATTGGCCGTGTGTTCATAGCAAGAGTTGATCATGGTGATGATCTGCTTGTCGAACTCGAAAAACTTGCAAAGATTGAAAATATAGAATCAGCAATGTTTACCCTGCTGGGTGCTGTCGGTGAAGCAAAACTTGTGACTGGACCAAAAGAAAATATAATGCCGCCGGATCCCATGTGGACTGAATACAATGATGTTCATGAAGTAGTGGGTGTTGGAAATATATTTTCAGAGAATGGAAACCCAAAGATCCATCTTCACACTGCTGCAGGGCGTGGTGACAGGGCAAAGGTCGGATGTATGCGTGGTGACAGTAAAACGTTTATGGTCCTTGAAGTGTTTATTATGGAGATTTGCGGGATATCGGCAAGTCGTGTATTTGACAGTTCCAAAGGGTTTGCGCAACTACAATTCAAAAATTGTGAAGATCCTTGCTAATGCCAGAATTAATTTGGTGTATATAATTCCATAAATTGTAGAGGCTGTCCAATAATTACGATATCCAACAATATCGATCTTTCTTTTTATATTTAAATCAATATTTAACCTTCTTTTCCCTGAATTTTTGAATTGCAGGACAGCCTCTGTATGCAATAAAAAAGGTCAAGCAAAATATTATGTATGCACAGGATTTTCAAGCAATGGTGGGAATTCCAATCTCATCTCACGTTTATATGCTAAACGGTAAGAATATATACGTTTGCAGTACTTTATATTTTACAATTATTCAGAAGGTGATATAGGATGTACACTGGAAATGACAATATGTACAAAATCAAGAAGATACACGCACGGGAAATATTGGATTCCAGGGGAAATCCTACCGTTGAAGTCGATGTGTACACAGATATAGGGTTTGGAAGAGCAAGTGTACCATCCGGCGCATCTACCGGTACAAATGAGGCGCTTGAACTTCGTGACAGGGAAGAACGATACAATGGCAAAGGCGTATTGGATGCCATTGATAACGTAAATAAGGCAATTGAATGTGAGATTCTCGGCATGGATGTGCGAAGCCAGCGGGAAATTGACAATTTGATGATCAAATTGGATGGCACGGATAATAAGGCAAGTCTTGGTGCCAATGCTATTCTAGGTGTATCAATGGCGATAGCAAAGGCGGCAGCCGATTCACTTAACATGCCACTATACCGTTATTTTGGAGGGTCTAATGCGTTCACATTGCCGGTCCCTACAATGAATGTACTGAATGGCGGACAACATGCAGGAAATGGGCTCTCGATCCAGGAATTCATGATCCAGCCAAAGGGTGCTGATACATTTGCAAAGGCACTACAAATGGGCACCGAAACATATCATGCGCTTGGAAAGGTTCTTGAGGGGAAATACGGGGCATCTGCGACCAATGTGGGATATGAGGGCGGTTACGCACCTCCCCTTACTATGACAAACGATGCACTTGATGCGCTTGTGTGTGCTATTGATGAAGCAGGATATTCCGAAACTGAAGTGAGTATCGGTATGGATGCAGCGGCATCAGAGTTCTTTGATGGTACGCATTATTCAATAGATGGAAAAATGTTGACCCCTGGTGAACTTATCGATTATTACATTGAACTTGTGGACACGTATCCGATCTTACTGATCGAAGACCCGTTCCATGAAGAGTCATTTGAGGATTTTGCAGCCCTTACAAGTGAGTTGTGGAACACGATCATAGTCGGAGATGACCTTTTTGTGACCAGTGTTGAAAGGCTCAGTCAAGGTATTGAAATGAACGCAGCAAATGCCCTGCTTTTGAAAGTAAACCAGATTGGTACAATTTCCGAAGCGTTCGATGCAGCAAATATGGCATCCAGAAACAGCTACAATGTTGTAGTAAGCCATCGCTCGGCAGAGACCGAAGATGACACTATTGCTGACATTTCTGTTGCTATCGGTGCAGATCTTATCAAGACCGGAGCACCTGCACGAAGTGAGCGCACTGCAAAATACAACCAGTTGCTCAGGATTGAAGAAGATCTGGGGGACGCTGCAATATATATGCAGTTGTGATCTTCCTCTTTTTATTATTGTTGTATGTAATTTATAGAATTATGTAATCCTGGCACAACGAAGATTTTCTGGTAATACATAATTGAATTTATAGTCCGAGTGATCCAAACGTGGGGGGTTTTTATGTTTTATTTTCCGGTTTTACTTAATTCAATTTTGCAGGATGTACGATGAATGTTGATTTCAATGACATTATTGAAAAACTGAAATGCGTATCCAACCCGGATGCTGTGGAAAGTATGGCAAAGTATGGCATCACTCCGGAAAATACATTCGGCGTGTCAATACCAAACCTGCGAAGGATTGCAAAGGAAACCGGAAAGGACCACGTCCTTGCACAACAACTCTGGAAATCCGGTTTTCGTGAAACAATGATCCTTGCGAGCATGGTTGATGAGCCGTAGATGGTCACACAGGAGCAGATGGAGCAGTGGGTACTTGATTTTGATTATTGGGAGATCTGTGACCAGTGTTGCATGAACCTGTTCGAGAAAACCAATTTTGCGTACTATAAAGCAACAGGGTGGAGTTCGAGAACTGAGGAGTTCGTAAAACGTGCCGGTTTCGTACTCATGGCACGGCTGGCTGTGAGTGACAAAAAGGCTGATGACAGTCGGTTTGAACAATTCTTCCCGATTCTGGTGCGGGAAGCATATGATGAAAGGAATTTTGTCAAGAAGGCTGTCAACTGGGCACTGAGGCAGATCGGGAAGCGAAATCTTGCCCTGAATAAAAAGGCGATTGAGATTGCGATGGTGATACGTAAGATCGATTCAAGTAGTGCAAAGTGGATCGCTTCGGATGCCATCCGTGAGTTGAGTGGTGAGGCTGTTCAAAAAAGGGTGCGGAAGAAGTAAAGTTTGCTTCCGGCACTAGTATTGTGTCAACAATACAATGTCGCATTATGAAATTTAAAAATAAGCCTAATGCTTCCGATTTTCAGGAGAGATTTGTTAGGATTTTATGTTTCTTTGAAAGTCAAGGTAAAGTATCCCTTTTTTGTGGAAAAATTATGATTCGGACGTACACCTTCAAAAGTCAGGCTTTTGAATATGCATTTCACCTTGCTTTTTAAAATGGATACTGACCGCGCGCGATTATGCTGGTAATTTCATAATGGATTTACAGGATGCACAGAAGTTGGATGTAGGTTTATGGCATCCTGTTCGTCCCGTCCATTATACTTACGCTCCATATCGATTCTGGAATACGCAGAATGCATGCCAACATCCGAAATTAAACCCCGCACCACTATACATTTGCGCTTAAGTATGAAATGTACATTTGATAAATAAAGGTGTTACAAATTAGCATCTAAAAAATATTACCCCTTGCATTTGAAGCGGATATGATTTTATCATCATGTGATATTTTCACATAATGATAATTGAACATCGATAATTGAACATCGATAATTGAACATCGATAATTGTTGGCGGAAACCCCGGGAAATTATCCCGGCTGAACGGATTTAGAGTCCATTCGATCAACATGATCTGATTCCCTCGTTGATATGCACTTTTATGTGCAAAAATAAATATGTTTTTTTAGTATTTATATTATTTGGTTACCTTGATTTTGTAAAAATCGTTATGGGATCTTTTGTATCGTGTTTTATTAAATGGTGAATAATACTAATAGTAACATATATATGTGAGTTGGAGGGAGTATTTTGTGCAGGTGCGTGCGTATAGCGTTTTTTGGAGTTTGAGCACTTTCAGCATGCGTTGTAGCCTGGTAAGTAGCTTGTCCGATTAATGTAGTCTAACTACCTTTTTGTCATCATCGGCACCCCGACTATCTCTATAAGAACACGGCAATAAAACCATGAGAGATCGGGTGTACCTGAAGTTTTTCACACTTCAATCTCCAGCAGATCAGAAGCAACCCATGCACCGACTCTGAAATACTTGCAAAGATATTCAACAGACTCATCCTCATGCCCCCGCATATGGGGATACAGGTGCGTTAAATAAAGCCTGTCAACCGCATTTTTCAGTCCATGCTCAACCATGTAAGCGGCTAACATGTCAGGCGTGGTGTGATTTGTGACCTCGAAACCTATCGGGAATGAGCACTCATGTATCAGGACATCGACATCGCGGCATATACCCATGATTGAACTGCATGGCTCGGTATCCCCTGAATACACGACTATCGCGCCGCCAGACTCGATCCTGTAGCCAAGTGAGGGGACGCTATGTACGCCTGATGCGCAGGTAATCTCACAATTGACACCATCCGGTGTGAACATTTCACCATCTGCGACCTCGGTTATATTTATATCCACTTTTCCCTGCATGTAACCATATATGCCAAGCAGGTTTGTTATCCACTCCTGTGTTCCTTTCGGGCCATATATTGTGACATCTGTCTTGTCGCAGAGCCAGTTGGCTTTGATGAGACACAGGACATCCGCAACATGGTCAAGATGCAGATGAGAGAGTACGATCGTATCAATGTCTGTGTGTTCGTAACTGCTTTCAAATATGCGATTCAATACGCCGCCCCCACAGTCGAACATGATCGGTTTTGAGTCGATCTCAATTATCGTGCCTGACTGCACCCTGTCAGGCTGCGGTATCGCAACACCTGTTCCGAGAAATGTTATTTTCATGGATTTGCATTATTGCCAATAGTAATTTAAGTTTGCCAACTTGTCCGGATAGTGAATTACTGCCATATTCGGCCCAGAGATCGTTGCCGTAAAAACCGCCACCTACTCCAGTAGACAGCGCCCTGACATCGCATTAAGAACAAGGCTTAAGTAACTTAAATATAATTATGTGCTGTCCTGCTCAGTTCGAATCCCGAACAGCGCATGATGAGTTTTACAATAGGCGCGAGGGTAGCCCAGCCAGGTCAAAGGCGCTGGACTTAAGATATGGTTTGCAGTACTTACCAATATTTAGAGAGCAAAAACCACCATAAACAAACATAATGCGGAGGTCGCCCAGCTAGGTCAAAGGCGTTGGACTTAAGATCCAATATCGCAGGATTTCGTGGGTTCGAATCCCATCCTCCGCATCATATCACATTTGTATTATAAAATCTGGTTATACACAGACTAATCGTACAAACTCAGATTTGCACACAAAAAGAGTCGTCAACATCAGTTGATTGATAAAGTTTTGAAGTATATCAGATGAAAAAGATCAGATGTTAAAATATAAGTAATATTAGAATAGTTCAATGATTAGATAGTTGGTGATTATTTTGGATATCGATGATGTTTTGTCAAATATACAAATACTTGACGAAAAAAACATCACCAGAACAATTCATTTTATTGAAAAATACGAACAGCGCAAGAGCAAAATCGGATTGGATATCACTGGTATATGTGCAAAAATTACTAATGAAACACCAGTCTCGATTACACAACAAGACAAGAAGAAATTTAAGATACAATATAAGGGATTTCCCAATAAATAATTTACCCACCAGATATATTCGCTGAACTTTTCACGTCACGCCTGTATGTGCTTCTGATTTCGAAACAACGAAA
>DQIP01000119.1 GCA_020793565.1 Candidatus Methanovorans sp. | reverse complement strand
CGGGCACACAATTCCACTCATGTTCTCCACCAGTCCGATAACCGGGATCTCGACCGTCTTAACGAAATTAATGGATTTGCGGACGCTTGTAAGTGCTACATCCTGCGGTGTTGTCACCACGATCGCACCGTCGCATTTAGGTATCAACTGTGCCACACTAAGAGGTTCGTCTCCTGTTCCTGGAGGCAGGTCAATAATAAGATAATCCAATTTGCCCCATGATACTTCTTCTAAGAACTGTTTGATCGCGCCCATCTTTGCAGGTCCCCGCCAGATGACAGGGGAATCAGTGTTATCAAGGAAAAATCCAATCGACATGATCTTAAGATTCAAAGAAACGGGTACAGGAATTATTCCGGATTCATCAATATCCGGTTTTTCGTTTTCGACCCCGAATAACTTCGGAATGGTCGGTCCATGGATATCACAATCAAGCAACCCTACTTCCAATCCACGCTCTGCCAATGAAACTGCAAGGTTAGCAGCAACAGTACTTTTCCCGACACCGCCTTTACCGCTCATGACCATAATCGTATGCTTAACACCCCGCAGATTCGTAACGATCTTTGGTTCTTCTGGTTTTGCAGTCAATAAATTCTCTGCTGTTATTGGTTCATCTGTCATATTATTTCCTCATATTCTTTGTGTTTCACGAAAGCACAATTTTATTCCACATAGGGCACTGTTTGCACCACAATTGGCTCCTCTGCCCACTTTTGCCAGCAGAGTGGCTGTGAATATTGGTACTATCGCATTTTGGATATTGGTGGGGTTTGCCTGTACCGTATGGTGCTTGCCACTCATGTTTACAATTGTAACATTCAAATTTCCTTTGAACTTTTGACATAATTGCCCCCTTTGATTTCAATGGCTTTTCCTGTTGCCAGTGCTAAAGCCACTTTTGTTCTTGCATTTTGAATATCTTTCCACAATGCCCGCCTTGAAATTCCCATTATTTGAGCAGCTTCCTCTTGCTGCAGTCCTTCCAGATCCACGAGTCTCAAAGCTTCAAATTCTTCTATCACAAGTGATATCACTTCAAGTTCTGACATCGGAACTCCCCTTGGTTTAAAGTAAGTAACTTCAGGTGCGTTTTGAATGCGTCTTGGACATTTTGGTCTACCAGGGAATTTCATAACATTCGTACTCATATGAGAGGAAATATATAAATGTATCTTACAATCATGGAAAATGTTTATATATTTCCTCTCATATGTGTGTAATGCGAGGTTTATACAAAACCGAACGATAGGAGAATGAACAAAATGTCAAAAGCGCAGTGCGGTAAAGATCAAGCAATTGAAAGTTATAAATCAAACACACACGAATTATTCATGGGGGTCATTTAGATGAAAATGTGCATAACAGCTGCGGGCGAGAGTTTAGAATCTGCTGTGGATCCACGTTTTGGCAGATGCCAGTATTTTATTATAGTTGATTCCGATACAATGGAATTCGAAGCAATTGAAAATCCAAGTATATCAGCAACAGGCGGTGCAGGAATTCAATCTGCACAGTCAATAGCAAACAAAGACATAGAAGTATTGATCACGGGGAGTGTTGGTCCCAATGCATTTCCGATTTTGGATGCGTCCGGCATTAAAGTTGTATCAGTAACCGGAGGGTCGGTTGCAGATGCAATTGAGCAGTACAAAAACGGTAAACTGCAAGTTCTAACCGGTCCGACCGCATCTGCTCATGCAGGAATGGGTGGAGGTCAGGGTGCCGGAGACAGTGACACTGGCACTGGCAGAGGAGCTGGTGGTGGAGGCAGGGGACGTGGTGGCGGCCAGGGAATGGGCAGACGCCAATGATAATTCGATTTTATTAGGTTTCATTTAATGTAAAAACAGGAGGAAAATAAATGGCTGAAGAATTTAAATGGTTTTTAAAAGACGCGATAGTAGATACGGGCATGTGTACATATTGCGGTGCATGCGCCGCTGTGTGTCCATATGATATAATTGAATTTGATGAGAACGGTCCTAAGTTGAAAGAGGAATGCTACCGAAATGGAGAAGGTGCATGCAAGGATGTGTGTCAGCGGGTCATGACAGATGCGTCACGCTTATCCATGAATGTATTCAACTTTATGGCAAAACCTCCATCACTCATTGGACAGTACGAAAAGATCGTTACCGCAAGGGCGACAGATTCCGCAATCCGTGAAAAGGCCCAAGACGGCGGTGCTGTGACAGCACTTTTGACATACTGCTTTGACAACGGATTGATCGATGGTGCAGTAACTACTGCAGGGATGGCAAAACCAAGTTCACATATCATAACAAGCAAGGACGCTCTTTTGGATACCGCAGGTGCAAAATATTCCACAGTTCCTGTGATAGCTGCACTTCGGGAAACAACTGACACCCTCAAAAACGTTGCAATGGTAGGACTTCCATGCCACACCTACGGAACAAGAAGAACCCAGTTCTTTGGCGGATTGAATGTTCATCCAATTGAAGTCGGGAAAGACGGAGAAAAGGCAAAGATACCAAACATTGCATACACTATTGGTTTGTTCTGTATGGAGAACTTCAATAATGAGAAACTGTCTGCTTATTTCGAAGATATCGGTATCGATCTGGACAAAATCAGGAAACTTGCAATACACCTTGATGAGATGATTGTGTTTACGGATGAAGGCGAAATTGAAATTGCTCTAAAAGATATCGCAGAATGTGTGTCAGATGGATGCCGTATATGCAGGGACGCGGTCGCCAAGGTTGCCGATATCTCAGCAGGACATATGGGATCTTCGAAAGGCTGGACAACATTGATGGTACGAAATGCCAAAGGCTTGGAACTGTTTAATGCGGCCGTAGAGGCAGGTTATATTGAAACTTCTGATGAAGTGGATATCAGTATGATAGAAGAGTTCGCAGGCTTTAAGTTGCGCAGGTTCAAAGCGGAACTAAAGAGACGGCTTGAAGATGGAAGATCAGTCAAAGGTTACTGGGTGCGTGACTATCCGGGTGTAAGAACTGAGGTAAAAGGCACCAACTTTGTGAAGATCAAAACCCCATCCGGTCTTGTAGACAACGCGTATCTTGCAAAGGTTGCAAAACTGTCAAACAAGTACGGTGATGGCAAACTTGAACTCACAAACCGTAAGAGCATTGAGATCCAGGGTGTCAAAAATGAAGATATTGATGACATAATGGCAGATGTATATGATATTGGACTCATGACAATCGGCATGGGTTATGTTGCTGCCTGTCCGGGTAATGCATATTGTCCTGAAGGACTTGTTGAAACTAAGAATTTTGCAAACGAACTTACTCCAATGTTCGCACAAAAACTTACTCCACACAAGATGAAGATCGCAATTGCAGGCTGTGCCAATAATTGTGTAAGGACTCACCGTCATGATATCGGTATTATAGGGCAAATGCAGTCAAAGATTGATACTGAGAAATGTAACGGATGTGGGAGATGTATTGAATTGTGCAAGTTCAATGCGCTTTCGATCTCAGGCGGAAAAGCTGTAATTGACAGAGACCTGTGCGGCAATTGCGGATGGTGTGTGCGAGGATGCCCACATGAAGCCGCATTGGAAGATAAACTCGGGTATTCAGTCTGGATTGGTGGAAATGATGCACGAAGACCAACTAATGGTGTTCTGCTGAAGGAATTCTGCACAAAGGAAGAGATTCCTGCGCTGATCGACAAGATCGCCTCTACGTTTGTCAAATACAGGACAAAACCAGGAAAGGAGAGACTTGGAAACATCATTGAACTGGTTGGGGAAGGACAGTTCGTCAGAGAAGTTCTAGGAGATTGAACTTCTCTTTTATCTGAGAGGTTTTCCCCCTCTCTTTTTTTTTAAGACGTGAAAGAATGACTGTGCAGGAGAACTTACAGATTGGTGCCAATGCATCAAAGAATTCCACTCTTACACTTGTCTTTCTTGCAACATTAAAAGGCATTGTTGGCTTTTATTCAGGAAGCATTGCCTTAATCGCCGATGCGGTTCACACATCTCTTGATATTTTTACATCCCTTGCAGTGTGGGTTGGATTAAAACTCAGCCTTAGAAGCAGCAGGGAGAAGTTTCCATACGGTTACTACAAAGCAGAGAATCTGATCGCTCTTTTCGTTTCTATTATGATTCTCCTGTCCGGTGTCGAACTTGTGCGCGAGGCAATATCAGGCATCAAAGACCCCGCAGTAATCGAGTTTCAGGGACTTGCACTTGGCACAGCAATATTTTCAGCTATCACGACCTATGCACTATTTCGATACAAATTAAAGGTGGGCAGGCAGATAGATTCGCAGGCTCTTACCGCTGATGCAATGCATTCATTCACAGATATTTTCAGTTCCCTTGTTGTTGTAGTTGCGGTCGTAGGCTCAATGGTGGGCATTACGTGGCTTGATAGTGTGGGTGTTTTGGTCATCGCTCTTATGATATTCCGACTTGGGTTCGGGATTGCAAAAACTGCGGCATTGACACTAATGGACGCATGGCTTGACGAGGATTCGATTGTTAGGATACGGCAGGCTGTAAGCGGTATCACAGGGGTGAATACAGTAGAGGATATAAGGCTCCGCAGATCCGGTCTGGTTGTGTTCGGGGAAATTACAGTCGAAATTGAGGGTGAAGCCGATCTTAAAAGAGTGGAGATACTTTCCGAGGAGATTAAAAGTGCGGTGAAGAAAGAAGTAGGGAATCTGGAACATCTTGTTGTTAATGCAAAGCCTGTGAAAATGGCAGTTGTGAAAGTCGCTATTCCGGTTGCAAGTATGGTTGAAGGTGAGGAAGAAGCTGGTCTGCGATCTAAACCCTATCACCATCTTGGTAAGGCTCCGTATTATATTTTTATCGAACTGGAAGATGATGCGGTAAAAAACTGGGAAATTTTGGAGAATCCGGCTGCAAGTCTGGAGAAGAAAAAGGGTGTTAAGACTGCGGAATTCCTGAAAGAACATGGAGTTAATGTTCTGGTTGTACTCGACATTGGAGAGGGACCATTCCATTCGCTTCGTGATGATTTTGTGAAGATACTACAATTACCGGATGATGTAGATGATGTTGAAGGGGTTGTGAGACAAATCGCTGATCTGAATGTGATTACATCGCCTACGGAATAGTGAAAATCCTCGCTAAAGCTCGGATTATCTCGCACTATATATTTATAAAATATATACTAAAACAAAATAGGGATATTATGAAAATAGCAATAGCAAGTGGAAAAGGCGGAACAGGGAAAACAACAGTAGCAGTGAACCTTGCTCTCGCACTTGAAAATGTACAGTTGTTCGATTGTGATGTGGAGGAGCCGAACTGCCATCTCTTTCTGGATCTTGATCTTGAAAAAGTAGAGGATGTAAACATTCCGACACCTGTGATAGACAAAAGCAAATGTGATCTGTGTGGTAAGTGTTCAGAATTTTGCAGGTTCAATGCGATCGCCGTACTTCCAAAGGAAGTAATGATCTTTCCTGCACTCTGTCATGGATGCGGCGGATGCACACTGGTATGTCCGAATGCTGCGATTAGTGAGGAAGACCGGAGTATCGGGATTATTGATAAGAACAAAGGCAACAATGGCAATGATGGATTTGAGTTCTATCGCGGGTTGTTGAATATCGGAGAACCGATGGCATCTCCTGTAATTGCAACCCTGAAAAAACATATTGATGCGGAAAAAACTGCGATAATCGATTCGCCGCCAGGTACGGCGTGCCCTGTGATAACATCTGTCGGGGATGTGGATTATTGTGTTCTTGTTACGGAATCCACTCCTTTTGGGTTCCATGACCTGCTGCTTGCTATTGATGTCGTAAATACGCTGGAAATTCCTTTTGGTGTGATCATAAACCGGTACGATATAGGGGATAATAAGATTCCTTATGAAGTATGGCGGTCACGATATGGCCGCAGGTGTTACACTTCTTGAAGCAAA
>DQIP01000120.1 GCA_020793565.1 Candidatus Methanovorans sp. | reverse complement strand
ATCAACCCATGGCTAATGATAATTCAGCAAATAACCCCGTCCCCAATTTCTATCGCGCCTCTGCGGCTGACTTCAAGAAGATTCCTGGGAGTCCGATTGCGTATTGGATTAGCAATCAATTTGTTGAGACATTTATAAAAGCCGATCTTATTGGAAATAAGATTGCTTTAAAAGCTGGATTGTCTACAGGGGACAACACAATTTTTCAAAGATATTGGTTTGAAGTACTCCAAAATAATATGTCCTTTAATACAAAAACACTTTCCGAAAGTGAAGTAAACGGCATAAAATGGTATCCTTGTCATAGTGGGGGTGAGTTTCGTAAATGGTATGGAAACCATTCCATTATTGTAAATTGGCAAAATAATGGGGAAGCAATTAAAAAATTCGGATTCGAAGAAGGACGTATTCGTTCTGCAGTAAGAAATCAAAACTTTTATTTCCAAGATGGATTAACTTGGTCAAAAATTAGTTTAGGAAAATTTGCTGCTCGTTGGCGACCTTCGGGTTTTTTATTTGATGATACCGGACGTTGTGGATTCACGGATTTACAGACAATCCAATTGACACTTGGTTTATTTTGTTCAAAATTAACTAATATGTATCTGAGTCTGCTATGCCCAACTCTTAGTTTTACAAGCGGAGAAATAGCAAAGATACCATTAAAGTATATTTCAGATGATCGTTTAATTAGTAATATTACTAAATGCATTCAAATATCTATTTCAGATTGGGATTTCTATGAAACTTCTTGGGATTTCACCACTCTTCCACTACTTCAATCCGATTGTCGCCAACCCACCATCAGTGAAACCTACACCAAACTCCGCACCCATTGGGATGAGATGACGCTAGATATGCAGCGGCTGGAAGAAGAGAACAATCGTATTTTCATCGAGGCTTACGGTTTGCAGGATGAGCTGACACCAGATGTTCCGCTTTCTGAGATTACATTGACATGCAACCCGCATTATCGTTACAACGGAAATAAGAGCGAGAAAGAACTGGAAGCACTGCTGCTGACAGACACTATCAAGGAGTTCATCTCCTATGCCGTGGGCTGCATGTTTGGGCGCTACTCCCCTGACAAGCCAGGACTCATCCTTGCAAACCAAGGGGAGACCATTGATGATTTCAGGGAGAAGGTGACGGATGCATCCTTTATGCCTGATGATGATAACATCATCCCGATACTTGATGATGATTATTTCACAGATGACATTGTGGGAAGATTCAAGGAATTCCTGAAAGCTACATTCGGGGCAGGAGCGCTTTCCGATAACCTTGATTTCATTGCAGAAGCGCTGTCTAAGTCCAAGAAGTGTAATACTTCGCCTGAGAAAGTGATAAGGGATTATTTCCTGAAGGATTTCTTTAAAGATCATGTTAAGATGTACAAGAAAAGACCCATCTACTGGCTCTTTACATCGGGCAAGGGTCGGGGGTTCAATGCGCTGGTGTATATGCACAGGTATAATCGGGAAACACTGGCTAAGATGAGGACTGACTACCTGCTTGAACTTGAGGCTAAACTGGATGCGAGGATCGGGATGCTTGGGGACGGGGCTGGTGTGGAGAAGGGGCGACTTGGGAAGCAGGTCGCGGAGCTGGTGGCGTATGATGAGAAGTTGAATCACAAATCGCTACAGCTGATTGAGATTGATCTGGATGATGGGGTCAAGGTTAATTATGCGAAGTTTGAGGGATTGGTGGGCAAGATATGAAAGGAATCTTGAAAAGCAAAATGATTACTACTTATTCACATTTGCATATGGCATATCACGAGCAATTTATAATACCAAAGTGCAACTAATTAGTATAATATAACGTATCTGACTGAATGCCCTAGCACTATGAGTAAATCTTCAATTTACAATGGGGAGGAAATATGAGATCAATTATGGAAGAAATAATAAACTTTTCAGATGGTTCAAAATACCTGAAGGCTGATTTGCATCTACATACTAGGGCAGACAAAGAGTTTAAAACTGATATAATAGATGGCATGGAATTTGCAGAAAAATATGTCAATGAATTGAAGAAAAAAAGTATTAAGATAGGGGCGATAACAAACCACAACAAATTCGATAAAGGCGAATTTCAACTTCTCACCGCAAAAGCAATAAATGAAAGTATATTTCTTCTACCGGGAATTGAACTTTCTGTGAATGATGGAAAACGAGGATTGCACACCCTCATTATTTTTGCACCGGAAGATGCTGAAAAAAGCGAGAATAATAATTCGAAGATTGAAACTTTTTTGACGTTCGCATTCGGAAGCAATTCTCGTTTTGACAATACTGGGAATCCGGCTCGTTGTAACTTAAACCTCGATGCCACAATTGAAAAGCTGGACGAGCTGAAGTGCCATTATTTCATTATTCTTGCACATGCAAGTACTAACAATGGATTCTTTAAAGAACTTGAAGGTGGGAGAATAAAGGATTTCCTGAGAAGCGATTATTTCAGAAAAACGATAGTAGCATGTCAGGATACTGGAAATAGTTCACGATCAACTTTCCTGAACAGCTGGGTAAAAGAGGTAGCAAAAGAAACCGGGAAGGATGAAAATAGCTTCATTCCGGCATTCATTTCAGCATCCGACCCTAAAAATATGGATGATGTCGGTGTTAAATCCTCCAATATAAAAATTGGAGAATATAGTTTTGATGCCGTTAAGTTTTCACTTATGAATCCCGAACTGCGCATAAGAGATGAAACATTACAAATTGATTATCCTTGCATCAAGAGAGTCAGGATCGAGACCGATAAGGCAATGTCTACTTTAGATATATACCTGAATCCTGACATGAACAATCTGATCGGGATTCGCGGTTCTGGAAAGTCAGCGCTCTTAGAAGCCATACGCTATGCACTGGAACTTGATGCCAGAGAAGACCGTGAATATAAGGATGAACTGCTGGAAAGATACGCAATCGGATCGGGTGGAAAAATCACTCTTGTAAT
Organism: Candidatus Methanovorans sp.; assembly: GCA_020793565.1. Taxonomy (GTDB): domain Archaea; phylum Halobacteriota; class Methanosarcinia; order Methanosarcinales; family Methanosarcinaceae; genus Methanovorans. Next base: position 2,981 of record DQIP01000120.1, on the reverse strand, counting down.
TTTGGCATCCAGACAGGTATACCGTATCGAAAGAATAATGGGTGAAAGACCAAAAGTATACAGGCATGATAAATATATCCCTAACCTTCGTCCATCATCGATATTTCCTGTTGTCTATTACGGACAAAAGGACATTCAACAACAATCTATGAACCGAGAGCAGCAAATTGAGTTGATTGATCAGTTCATAGGGGATAAATTACTCACTACACATGAGAAAATTAAGGAAAAAGAAGGCGAAATCAAAGATATTTTAAAAAGTATTAGCAATTTGAAAGGGAAAATAAAGAAAAAAGAAGAATACGAAGCTAAAAAAGCATCTTTAGAAGACAAAATCGCTGTTTTTCAAACACTCCAAATAGCCGACAAACTGCAAAAAGAAGCCAATTTTAAAAGAGACGAAGTCATATTTGAAAGGCTTGCCGGATTCACAAAAACATCAAAAGATGAAATCTCTGCCTTCAAAGAAAAGATTGAAAATGAATTTTCGTACTTATTTCCAATATCTTCAAAAGAGAATCTGGAATTATTTGTTGAACTTGAAAAGCGTCTGTTGACTTTAAAGGATATCTGGCTCAAGCAAATTCATGAAATGGAAAAAGAAGGCATTGTTACATTCATCGAGCTTGAAAAATTGAAAGATAAGTTTGTCGAAGCTAAAGATGGTGTAGAGGAAGAAATTGCCAAGATCAAAAGGGAGATTGATATTCCTGAAGTATCTCCCGATGATTTCGGACGGTTTGTAAAGGAGCATGAGCAGGTTCAGGTAGTCATTTCCGAAATTGAGAAATATGGCCGATTGACAATGGAACTTGAAACAACAAAGCAACATTCTTACTCTGAACTACAGAATTTATGGTATGAACAATGGTCAAAACGGATGCAAAAAAAAGAAGAGATCAATACGTCACAAATAATAATAGAACTTGAAATCGATTATAAAGGAAATAAAAAAAGCTATGCTAAATTTCTGAAAGAAATGTTTAAGGGAACCGGGCTGCGAGGAGAAAAGCTTGATAAGCTTAGCAGCAAATTCTCTGATAACATAGAGTTATTCAATTCTCTGAAAAACAAGAATGATTTCCATGATATCGGTTTTACGGATAATGAATGGTTGAAATTCAATGAACGATTTGTGGAGCAGGAAGATGTATTATGCCTCTACCGTGTGCCGGATCTGATCGAAATCAGATACGATGGCAAACCCATCCAAAAACTATCATTGGGGCAGAGAGCTTCTTCTTTACTGTTACTATTGTTATCACAGGAAAATACACCTGTTATTATGGATCAACCAGAAGACGACCTTGATAATCAGACAGTATACGAAGGTCTGATCAAAAAAGTTCTTAAATTAAAAGGCCAGCGCCAAATAATTTTTGCCACACACAATCCGAATATTACGGTTCTTGGTGATTGTGAACAGGTGGTAATATTTAAAAACGAAGATGACAGAATATTAGCCGAAGCCGGAAGTATAGATCGATCCCATATCCAGAAAAAGATAGTAGATATTATGGAAGGTGGAGAAGAAGCTTTCACAAAGCGTAAGGAGATTTATTACCAATGGACACTTTAGAACTTTTAGAGTTAATTGAAAAGGGTGAAGATTCGCATACTCAGTTCAAAGAACGATTCGAGAGTATAGATGCATTAGCGGCTGAGATATGTGCATTCAGTAATTCAAATGGAGGGGACATTATAGTGGGAGTATCCGATGATGGTGATATTACCGGACTGGAAAAATACGAAATTCAAAGATTAAATGAGTGGGTATCAAATACATGCTCCCAGAAGATCGATCCGCAGGTCAACGTCATCACTCAAAACATCAAATATCTGGATAGAATTGTTATGGTGATCAGTGTACCTATGGGATCGAATAAGTTTTATATGGCAAATGGCAAAGACATCTGGGTTAAAGTGGGTGCAGATAAAAGACGAGCGAAAAGAGAAGAGATCCAGAGATTGCTCCAGTCTTCCGAGAATTTTTATGCAGACGAGATACCAGTTGAAAATACAAATTTAAGCGATTTTGATATTGATTTGTTTAAATCTTTTTATGAGCACAGGACAAACGAAACACTTGCAGACCTAGACATTCCTCTTGAGAAACTAATGTCAAATCTGAAATTGATGTCAGATGGAAAATTGACTCTGGCAGGTCTTCTAGCATTTGGTAAAAAACCAGAAGAGAAAAAGCCGCAGTTTGTAATAAAAGCAGTTCTATTCCCAGGAAATTCCCCTGCTATTAGCGAATATAAAGACAGCCGGGATATCAGCGGCAATATACTTGAAATGTTTAAAGTTGGTAGATCATTTTTGATTAACAATCTTCGATGGGTGCAGAAAGATCAAAATTTTAATACAACAGGTATCCTTGAAATTCCAAAAATAGCCTTGGAAGAAGCACTTATTAATGCAATAGTCCACCGCAATTATTTCATTTCCAGCAATATTCGTATATTCATCTTTGACAACCGTGTTGAAATAATAAGTCCGGGAGCTTTACCCAATACAATCGATGTTGAATCCATAAAGATGGGAATACACATCGAGCGTAATCCAATCTTAGTATCCATGCTTAAAGATTTTGAAGATATACCCTATCGAGGGATTGGGACAGGCATTCAAAGAATACTGAATGAATGTAAAAACGCAGGGGTAACGGTCGATTTCATAGAAGAGAAAGAGGCCGAACAGTTCAAAGTCATATTTCATAGGAATTGAATCATCATTTTCAAGTGAGTTGATAATATGCGACCATTCTAATACCTATTATGAACCTCCTCCACCTAATCAAAACCGGTGAATCCGACACCGTCGAATTTAAAAAAAAATTCGATGACCGAACCATTGAATCAGCAGTCGCTTTTGCTAACACAAAGGGCGGTATGATCTTCATTGGCGTATCCGATAAAAACAATATCATGGGCATAACGATTGGAAAAGAGACACTCAACAAGTGGACAAATCAAATA
>DQIP01000121.1 GCA_020793565.1 Candidatus Methanovorans sp. | reverse complement strand
ATGACGTTTAGTCCCCTTGATCTTTTTGGAATAATTGGATATTGGAAAGCGCCGTCCGCCCTTCAAGCAAATATCACATGCCATGGATTTTCCATAGGTTGATAAACACTTTCACTCCACTTGGCTTTAGTATATATGCAAAAAAAACAATTATGTTTAAGAAAAATTAATGAAAAACGGCTCGTCTGCAAACTCGACGACCTTTCCGCTGAAACCAAAAAACTCGAAGCTATCGACATTCAAAAATTCGCAGACTTGAAATAACTATAAAGATTAATCCTGCAAAGCATTTTATGGGAAATTAAAATGACTGACGATAAAAATAATAAGGTGATAATTTTTCAAAATAAGGGCATCAGAAGAACTTGGTTTAAAGAGGATTGGTATTATTCGTTAATCGATATTGTTGGAGCATTGACAGATAGTTCAAATCCAACAGATTATCTCAAAAAGATGCGCAAAAGAGATGCAGAACTTGGAAGTTACATAGGGACAAATTGTCCCCATGTAGAAATGTTAACTCATACAAATAAAAAAAGAAACATTCTTGCAGGAAACATAAAAGATGTTTTTAGATTAATCCAAACAATATCATCTCCCAAGGCGGAACCTTTCAAACGCTGGCTTGCAAAAGTTGGCTATGAGCGGCTTGAAGAGATTGAAAACCCCGAACTCGCAACAAAGCGTATGCGTGAGATCTACAAACAAAAAGGCTATTCAGACGAATGGATTGAAAAGAGAGCAAGAGGTATCGCTGTTCGTGATGAACTAACTGAAGAATGGAAGAAAAGAGGCGTGAAAGAACATTTGGAGTATGCTATATTGACAGCTGAAATTAGTAAAGCGACATTCGGCATGACTCCCTCTGAATATAAAAATTTTAAAGCGCTTGATAAACCAAAAGACAACCTGCGCGATCACATGACCGACCTCGAACTGATTTTCACTATGCTGGGCGAAGCATCAACGACAGAAATTGCAAAAAAGAAAGATGCAAAAGGATATCCTGAAAATAAAAAAGCTGTTAATGAAGGCGGAACCATTGCAGGAAACGCCAGAAAAGAGCTCGAAGAAAAATCAGGAACAAAAGTATCAACAAAAACCAATTATAATGAATTGCCCGAGGCACAAATAAGGAAGAAACAAATTCAGTTTAATCAAGGAACCTCAATAAATGATACTAGTGAGGGATAATTCAGAACTAAACATAGAATAATAATTCTCCTTTCAACTATTTCACTCCCCTTTCACAACCTTGAGCAACCCTCCATACAGAACCACAGCCAAAAGCGAGTACCTTCCAAGCCACAACACACTTTTCAGACCCTCAATGCTTTGAATCGAGAGGTGGGTAACAAGGTTCATTGGGGAATATGTAAAAAGATATGAGATCCATTAATATTTGCGGTATATCTTGCTTCGATGCCCTGTTTCCACAACTATGATCAAAAGACGATTGTCAAGTATGTCCAGAATTACCCTGTATTCACCAACACGGTGTGTGTAGAGTGGATGATTTTTAGTCCCCTTGATCTTTTTGGAATAAGAATAAGGGTCATCTTTGATACTACTGATCGATAGAACAATATTTTGTGCAATATCCAGAGGAAGTTTTTTGAGATCCTTTTTCGCTTTTGAGGTATATTCGACTTTATATCTCATAGCAGATCAAACTCTTTCATGATCTCTTCTTCTGAATGCAGACGACCATGTTTAATATCCTCAAGCGCCTCTTCGATTCCCTGAATTGCTTCATCGCTAAGTGTTTCTTCATCGATAGCCATGTTCACCAATCTATCTACAACGGAATTGTATGATTCACGCGGATCACGTTTTAGAGATGATAGCATGTCTTTCACTCTGGGATCGATGCAGATAGTAGTAGTAGTAGATGCCATATAGTCTCCTATAGGGACCTATGTATTATATATGATTCGTCATAGATGTTTTTGGATTAAACATTTTTTGTGTTCGATGCAGGAATGGGCATCAATTTCGAAGTAATGGAGAATAAAAGTTAATCGAACATAGATATCGGTATATAGATGGGGATGAAATGCACTTTTAGTTGAATCTCAAGGATTATAAAGGGTAAGAGTTATAGAATGTTGACAAAGTCTATTCTTTGAAGTGTGGAAAAGGATGTTTTAAATAAAGTTACGCAGCAGAAAGAAAAGATAGGAAGGATCTGAAGCGATGGTTCGTCTAAAGTATTTGTATATAAATCATCAATTAATAATAAATGTATTTTATTCATCAATTTTTAAATCGATTGTTAGTTAAGATGGGGTGGAAAGTTGTCTAAGTTGATTGATTTTTTGAATCGTACCGATCCTCATCTGCATGGAAAATTGGAGCAAATAATAATTCAATGTAAGAAAGTATGGGAAAATCCCTATCTCTATTGATTTACAGACCATGGAATTCTCCACTCAAAGAGAATTTTAGGCTTTATAGAAGACATTGTTGAACCTTTATGGGATAGCGATAATTTTCTGACGGCTGAAGAAGTTTATGTACTCTGTGCTTCAGCATATCTTCATGATATAGGGATGCAATACTTGAAGTGGGAAAATGATGGAGTTTTGCAACCTGTCAATGAGTTTACCGAAAAAGATTTTGATGAGATTAGAAAACAGCATGCTCAAAAAAGTTTTGAATTGATTAGGCAACGATTGATAAAAAGAGATCGAGATAGCTTAGATTTAGGATTAGAGGATGATAATTATTTAGAGCCAATAGCCCTTGTCTGTAAAGGGCATTCAACTGAATACTTCTCAGATGTTGTTAAGAATCTCGAGCATATTCCGTTGACGCCATCGAATAAAAAGTTTCGTGGCGAACTTTTAGTAGCTCTTTTATTATTTGCTGATGAACTCGATTTACATAATAGTAGAGCTGATTTCTCAAAAGTTAAATTGTTTACTTTGAATAATGTATCTCAACTCCACTTTTTTAAACACCATTATGTGGATTATATACGAGTAGAAAATCAGCAAATAGTTATTAATTATAAAATCCATGCGAATTCAAAACATGATTTCAATCAATTAAAAGAATGGATAGAACAAAAGCTTCTGAATCAACTAACATTAGTGGAACAAATTTTCAGAGAGGGAAGTAATGGTAAGATTTCAATAGCCACGAAAATTAAATCTAATGAAGATGTTGATCACTTTGGATTAAAAAGAGAAATACCCGAAAATGTTATTTTGTATCTTTCCAAGGAATCTAATACTTTTTCGGAGAAAAATGATTCCTCATCATCGAAATTAACCTATAAGTATTTGATGGACTTAAGCACAAAGCAACATGAAATAGAGATTGATATTGTCAGTGCTAAATATATAAAAGAGCTTTTTGTACCACGAAACAAGCTGGATAACATATTTATAAAATACTTAGATTCTTTGGATAAAACTAGAACATACAACCGTTTGCTCCCGAGCGAAAATAAAAATATAGAAGAACATAATGAAGGAATAAGGACAAAAAATCAAAGAATTGCGGAGCAATATCCTCAAAAATCAAATAAAGAACTTATTGAACTGGGGGTAATGTCGAAAGAAAAAAAGCTCTTGAAAGAAAAGCAGATAAAAAATTGCCTTTTAATTATGGGGGAGGCAGGCATTGGGAAAACAAATTTGCTATGTTATTTAGCCCAAAAATATGAAAGAGATTATCCGGTTGTTTTTTTAAATGGTAGTAGAATAATATTGAGTGAAATGCAAAATGTTGAGTCAGTAGTTACAAATTATTTCAACAAATTAGCTGATATAAAATCTGAAAACATTTTGCAAGAGTCACATTCAATCGTATCGGTAAAAGGGAAAAGTGTATTAGTTTTTATTGATGCAATTAATGAATGTTTAAATTTAGACTTGATGAGAGTTTACTTAGGAGATGTTTTAAGTTACTATAAAGATAAAAATATTACATTCATTGTAAGTTGTCGTGACATTGATTGGAGATTTTTTGAGAATGAGAAGGCAATCACTGAATATATTTATATTGCGGATGAAAAAATAGTACAGAAATCTGGTGCAACCTATTTAGACTCACTTGATAAAAATGAATTCGAACAAGCTTGGTCATTGTATCGCGAATATTTCAGACTTAGTGGAGACATATCAGGAGAAATTTTTGAAATATGCAGGCAGCCAATTATGCTACGTTTTTTTTGTGAAGCGTATGAAGGTGGCTATGTACCAAAAAAAGACATAAAACGAATTGAAATTTTTAATAACTATTGGGATAAAAAATTAATCGGTACTGGCGAAAAACGAGAAGCACAAAACTTCTTATTTGATTTAGTCAGTGAAATGTTGAAACAGAAGAAAGCAGAATTGATAGAGATAGATGTTGAAAATGTCACGAATCAAAAAGCAGATAAGCCACATACAACTTTTAGTAAAGTACTCAGTGAAAACATAATATTATATAAAGAATTTGACAAAAAGACAAGAGAATTTAAAATTGGTTTTACTTATGAAGCTTTTTTTGAATATGTTATAGCTAGATACTTCTTGAATAGCTTTGCTAGCCATAACAATGATTATCTGTTGATAAAATTCAAAGAACTTGTCGCCATGTCTGAAAAATTCAGAAATTTGGTGGGAGCAATTGAGTATATCGTTTTATTATTAGAAGATGCCACAAACGATGATATAGATGAAGATGTTTATATTGAAATGGTTGAATTACTGTCGAGATCAAAAGATAAAAGTCTTCGAGTTGAAGCCATTATTATTATGAATAAATTGAAAAATATAGTGTATGCGAAAAATAGTATAAAAACTCTGTCCGACGATCGTGACTTAGAAATTAACAGAGGAGTTTATAAGGTTTTTGTGAAAAACATTATGAAATTTGATTGTGATTACCAAAGAGATATTTTAGAAATTTTATCTACAAAAACCAATAATGAGTTTTTAGATACATCGATTAAATTTGTAATTGACCCTCACTGTGAGTGGCCATACTATGATTTGTCGCCCACCGTTCGAGATTTGGTAGTGGATTTGTCTAAATGCAATTTTGTCAACACAAAAAGAGTTTTGTCGAAATCAGTTCTCACAAGTATTCCCACGAATAATCTTGGCACTGTAATTGAAAATTTGTCTGCTGATAAGGATGATATAATAATATACAACATCATAGAATCATTATCTTTTTATTTGAAAGAACTTGGGGAAAAGGATATAGAAAATATCCTGACCAATTTGATAGAAAATGAAAAGAGTGACCTTACTGGACTAGGCAAACAGATTGAAAAAAATCTCAAAATGTTACCAAACCATATAATCAAGGACCATATAAATCGATGCATTGAACACGGTGATGAATGGGCAAAAATGCAAGCAATTTTCCTTATGGATAAAGTGATAACGCTCAAAATTATGGATATTGATTTCGACATAGACAATTTCATCACTAAATTTATAAATGATTCGGATAAAAATGTAAGAGATATAGCAGGAACTCATTTTGTTATTGGTCTTGGAAATTAACCACATGTTTATGTTGAATCTGTTAAACCTTGTTAACTTAATAGCCATCAATCAGCCATAACTGTTCTGATATGATACCGTTCTTTTCGCCACCCAACGGCACACAATTGCCCTGCAACCAATTTTTGAATCTACAAATACATCCCCCAACCATAGAATTTCACTCCCCTTCCACAACCCTGAGCAACCCTCCATACAAAACCACAGCCAAAAGCGAGTACCCTCCAAGCCATATCACAGTTTCCAGACCCCCGATGCTTTGAATAGAGAGGCGGGTAACAAGGGTCATTGGGGAATTTGTGAAAAGATATGAGATCATTAATATTTCCGATATATCTTGCTTCGATGCCCTGTTTCCATAATTATGATCAAAAGACGATTGTTAAGTATGTCTAGAATCACCCTGTATTCACCAACACGGTATGTTTAGAGTGAATGACGTTTAGTCCCCTTGATCTTTTTGGAATAATTGGATATTGGAAAGCGCCGTCCGCCCTTCAAGCAAATATCACATGCCATGGATTTTCCATAGGT
>DQIP01000122.1 GCA_020793565.1 Candidatus Methanovorans sp. | reverse complement strand
AGCGTTAATCTGTGTTAATCTGCGTCTTAAAAATAACTGGAAAATGGAACAGTGTCAGATCATATATCTAGCGATATTGTATGGTTGACACGACACTAGTGTCACATCAACTATCAAGTATCTGGTTATGAAAATAGGCTATATGGTACAATTTCAATTTTCTAAACTCCAAGATGACCGATCGGTTTCTACACAGTGCCGTCAGCGCACCGACTTAGGAACACACGCGGGCAAATTATACGTACATGCTGCATACATGCGGGTGCTGATGCTAAAAAGAAAGTCACAGCAATTGACCTAAACTATAGAAAACGGAGCATCCGTTTCCGCCGCAGGCGGCGGATTCCACTGCTGCCAAACCCATGACCCAAAATCCAACCATGCAATTCTCATATCTGCAAATATGACGCCGATTAAAAACCGTTTTGTGTTTCGCGTTCATGGTGTAGAAACGTGCCGCGCTTTTGCGCGGTCGCGTCGTTTTTTGCATCTGTCTTAACCCCTTCTGTCCCGCGACACTGTGTTGTTGACATGACACTAGCATGAAGAATTGATGTTTCATCAATTTTCGATATTTGTAGATAAATGACTCTGAAAGATGAATATTCATTTTGCGCAGTTCTCTTACGTCATTCCGGATTGTTCGGTCTGTGAACAAAGAAAGAGAGCTAAGTCATCTTGTGTCAGGAGAACTCCCTGCTCTTTTGCCTCAACGGTCATTCGCATGATCTTGCACTGCCGGAGTGCTCTGATTCCTTGCTCCCGTAAAAGTTCATGGTCATCTGGATGATAAAGTGTGAGTTTGATCTGTTCTTTCTCCATATCATCTAATGATTTCTCGGAGGGCTCATTCTTCTTTACACCCCAACAGTGAATATCTCCAGCTCCTAAATTGTCAGAATTGTTCTCTTCAAGAAAAATTCGCATTCGCTGCATTAATGCATCAGCTAGTATTTCAGAAAAGTCGAATTTGTTCTTAAAATCCCATTCAAGTTGATACATCGCATCTTTGTGCAGAAGTTTATCCACTGTTTTGTCGTGCATTTGTTCACCCATCAGTTCATGCATTTGCTGTATCTTAAAGATAGAGGAAAAATTGCCTATTGGTAAAACGTGGTATTCCGATGTGGCGCATCAAGCATCATATCGTTTTTTGTTTATCTTAATCGTTATACCCCGCAGCTCTGCTGCGGTTGGGATAAACCATAGTCTAATGGGCGTTTGAAATACAATGTACTAAATAAGAAAATGAAGTTTGCAAGTAAATGAAACTTTTGGATTTCGAATAGAAACGGAGTTGTAAAGCGACGGCACGTCATGCCCCGCAGCTCTGCTGCGATTGGGTGTGCCTTCGCAACTTTTGACTGACTTTATTTGTCTGGTATATCCACTTTAATACCTAACAATTTATCATAATTTGATTCATCAGTCAAAGTTAATACGGTATTATGAGCAATGATTTTTTCAAATTCATTATCTGTCATATGTTTTTTGATTTCATCGAGTTGATTCTGATTTACCGTTGCAATATACTGCTTATTCACTTGTGCAAACTTTTCATAAACGGTTTTGAACATATCTGCTTTTTGTCTTTCATCAGTGCCGTCAAAAAGCCTGCTATCATGAAAAACAAAGTCGATATTATGGTTATGTCCTTTAAACAGTATCGTTAAGTCATAACAGAAAATTTTAACATTATTGATACCATCAGAGGCATCAGATTCGATTTTAGCGTCAATATTAAACTGCAACTGATTTTCCCCATCATTACACTCTATGGTAAGACCTGCCACGCTATCAGGATAGAATATTTTCGCAAGTCTTCTAAAATAATCTCGCAATACGATCGTTTCAGGCTCGATTTCTGTCAAATATTGTTCTGTAACTTCGGTGAGCTCTATAAAATCTTTCTCAAACTGCCTTTCTTTAATTTTATATTCAGACTGAAGTTCCTGATATTTTTGGAGACTGTCCCTCTCCGCTTTTAACTCTGCATTTTTATTGCTGAGGCTTACAAAAAGGTCAAGAGCCTGGTGTTCCCCCAGATACTTTATTAGTTTATCGAAATCCTTTTGCAGCTTTCCAACACTTTCTTTTTTATTTTTATTTTTCTGTTCCAGTTTATTTTGCTGCTCAAGTAGTCTTCTTTTACGATTGGATATTAATTTTTTATAAAATACTTCCAGCTCATCCAATGTTTTTGTCATATTTTCAGAAAAATTAATCTTTGATTCCCTGTAAATAGCTTTGATATTAGCCTTATTTATATCGGGAGAATTTTCGAGACTTTTATTAATATTCTCTATGTTGTTTTGCAACATTATAACATGATTATTTAATGAAAAAAGTTCCTTCTCTATTCTATCTGCTTCCAACTGAACGTCGTTATAATCTTCTGCTACTTTAAAATTACTTAAATTATCATCAAGCCGTTTTATCCGCTCTTCAAGATCAACAAGCGTTAAAATAACATCCTTATTTCCAGTAAAGAAATCTCTTAATAATGAATCATTTTTAAAATTCGTTTCAAGATTTTTTACTCGGTTCTGCTCTTTTCTGATTTCATATTTTTTTTGTGCAAGAACAGCATCAAGTCCTAGTAAAAAAGCATTATAAAGTAATGCCTGATAATCTGTTTTGGTTTTTCCTGACTTATTATAAGCCACATATGACTCTTTTTTAGGTCTAATAAAATAGGGAATCAGAGAACGAAAGGTCAAGAAAGAAATATCCTCTGGAATATCAAAACATAATGATTTCATTTTTTCATTAAACTTTTTAACCGAAATAACTTCATTGTTTAATACAATCTGTTTAGGGTTATTTGTTGCCCTTTTTGCAGTGTATTTTTTATTGTCTATTTCAAAATCAACAAAAAATTCCCATTCCGGTAACTTTTCACAAAATACTTTATAATCTTCGGCACTGGCTCCGAGACAAAAATGAATAATGCGCACCAGCAAGGATTTCCCAACACCATTGTAAGTTTTACCTTGTTCACTCGAATCTGGATTTTTCTGTTTTGCAACAATAAAACTAAGTCCGGTTTTATTAAATTCAACCGTCCTAAAACTTGCTTGATTGGAATAAACTTTTAATAATTGCATTTTATTACAACCCCGTCCTGTTCTTTAACAGCCCCAATTGAATGAAGAAATACTATTGTAAGTAATAAATTATCAAAGCTATGTTTAGCATAGTATAGCTTTTTATTAAAATCATTCTGATATTGGCTCCATAAACTATCAATCGATTCCGGAGATTCTAATTGAGTCAAAATATAACTACCAAAACCAAGCAGAGATTCCGAAAAATTTGTGTGCTTTGTTGGAATTATCATTATACTTCCTCCTGCACAGGTTCTTCAAAAATGTCACATGTTTCAAAATATTTTGACATTATCACGATTGCTGAAGTTTGATACATGTGTTCTGCTTTCGGGCTTGCAGAGTTAACAATAGCCCAAAATAACGTGTCTCCACTTTTATTTTCTTTTTCATGCGAATAAACCTCATTCATTTTATCTCGTAAAGAGTCAGCAAGGAAATCACTGTTGTTTTTCAAATACTCCTCTGAAGAATATGATTGAAAAGAACCATTACTGAGTAATTGGGATACATATTCAGACAAAACGTTTAATTTTATTTTTTCATCCCATTCAGGTACTACAATTTTTGGTTTATCGCCATCGTTTAAAGGCAATTGCATAATATGCCCGATTACTTCATTTAGGATTGAAAAATCTAACTGTTTAATATTAGCAGGATCAGGAGTATTTCCGACTATTGATAATATCTTGTCATCCTCAAGCTCAAAAAGAATATTTTCAAGATCTTTTGCGGTTAAAAATCCAGCACCGTTCAGATTATGCGATATTTTCATCTCTTGAATTATTTTCTCAGAATCGGCATTTACGCCTTTGTATTTATCGTTAACAACAAAATAAAATTCATTTACAGTAGACCATTGCGCTTTCAAACCATCAAAATCCTCTTTTAACTTATGACAACATTTGGGTACGACTTTTGTATATCTTCGGGAGCATATACCTGATAAAATATACCCTTGGTTTTTATGTAGCCATCATTCTTTCTGTCGCCGATGTTTCCCCACGGTTTTATCTGTTGAAAATCTGTTTCTGAATAATTCATAACTGCACTGAATATATCTTCAAATATCTGACCGTCAGCCTTTAAAATTTGATTTTGAAATAATTGTCGAGCAAGCGTTTTTTCTTGAACATCCATCTTATTTTCACATCCGCTACTCAATAGTTAAAAATCCAGAATTCTTTTACTGGAGCGATATAATCAACCTTTATATCTATGCCCAATGCCCTTTTATTCGTTTCGCCCATGATGACTCACTTAAACAGTCATATTTTCCAATTTTTTAGTAATTAAACCTTGTGAAAAGTTTTGGATAATTAACAGTCCTGCTCCCCGCACCTATAAAAACCAGAGTTACAACTCACAACCAAAAAACCAACCCCCCAGTCCCCAAACTTCACATCGCTTCCGGCGCCCCGATCCCAAGCGTATCCAGAGTATTCGCAAGCACGATCCGCGCGCAATCCACAAGCACAAGCCTGTTCGTCCTCAAATCCTCTTCCTCGGCACTGATCACAGGCACGAACCTGTAGAACTGGTTAAACGCATCCGCAAGTTCCCTTGCATATATCGCAAAGAAGTGAGGTTTTAATTCACGCGCAGACTGATCTATAACCTTATCGAACAGAGCCATTTTCTTGATAAAAGCAACCTCTGTATCCTCCACAAGAACTGAAGGGTCAATCTCTGTATCAGGATTCCATATCCCATCTTCCTCTGCCTTTTTCAGAATACTGCACGCGCGGGCATGTGCATACTGGATGAAAGGAGCGCCCTGTTTCTCAAAATCAAGTGCCGTTTTCCAGTCGAAGACCGTAGATTTTTCAGGAGTCACTTTAACGATATCGTACCGCACAGCACCCATACCAACAACATTAGCAACCTCTCTTTTGAACTCATCCGACATCTCAGGACGGCGTTTCTCAACCTCCAAAAACGCCTGCTCCTCTATCTGGTCGAACAGATCATCAGACGTAATGAACTTACCGCGCCGTGTGCTCATCGAGCCTTCAGGCAAAGATACAAACTCAAAAATAACGATCTCAGGTTCAGGCTTACCAATCGCATTCAGAGTTGCCTTGAGTTGTCCCGAAATCAGTTTGTGGTCAGCTCCTAAAACATCAATCATGCGCTCTGCCTGCTCACCTTTCCATTCATGGTATGCAAGGTCGCGTGTAGTATAAAGTGAAGTACCATCTGTCCTCTGGATAACAAGCGACTTTTCAAAACCGTAATCCAAAAGATCCACAACAAGCGCACCATTATCGATCTCAGTGCGACCTGTCGCCTTGATCTCATCAACGATACGCGAAACCGCACCGTTGCGTATAAAATCGGACTCATTGACAAACTTATCGTGAAAAACATTCATTCGAAGAAGTGTTTCCCTGATACCGGAAACTGCAAGACTGACCGCCTCATCGAAACTATCGATCGTAGCATCATCCCCGCTCTCAACAAGCTGAATACGTTTGTCGATCTCTGCAACCTTTTCAGGATGTTCTTCAAGGTCCGCATTAGCCTTAATGTACACATCCGCAATTGCATGGTCGGATTTTTTAGATTTATCGAACTCAAACTGTGACAGTGCCCAAGATACGATAGCTATCTGGCGACCCATGTCATTAACATAATACTGCGTCTCAACGTCATATCCGGCATGCTTGAGTATGCGCGTCAGTGTATCGCCTATAACGGAATTTCGGATATGTCCGACATGCAGGGGACCGTTCGGGTTCGCGGATGTGTGCTCCATCATGATACTGCCGGTGCAAAAACCGCCGCCAAAACCTGTTTTTTCATCCCTTATCCTCACAACCGTCTCATCAACATATTCTCGGCTTGCCGTAATGTTCAGGTACGGTCCTGTTGTACCAATCTTTTCAACATACGAACCATCCGGTATTGTTACCGCAGCAGCGATCTTTTCCGCGATATCCTTTGGATTCTGTTTTGCCTTTGATGCCA
>DQIP01000123.1 GCA_020793565.1 Candidatus Methanovorans sp. | reverse complement strand
AAGACGGAAAGCAGGAATCTTAGCAGCCTAAACTTCCCTTTTTTTCTAATTTTGATATTTTTCTTTTCGTTCTCTTATACTATGAGTAGAATTCAGAAGGTAAGCACTTCTTTTTTATTTCTCCCGAGGTTTTGGAATAGGATGCTATAACTTCTCTTGCTCGGTCTTTGTTAATTCCACTAAACTGTTGAAACTCGTTCTCTTCCGAGGTTTCTAATGACGTTTTTAATAGTATTTTTTCTTTAAAATACGGGTCAAAATCGGAAAAATCAAGTTTGTCTCCATCTTCATCAATGATGATGACTCCTAACTCCTGGAATTTTTTACCTTTAAGTCTGTTACAATGACTTATCCCAAGTTCAGGAACAATGTGTATTTTATCACTTCTGACGCCCCAAAACTTGTCAAAAGCATCGCATTGATGATAAAACAGTTCACTTGGCATACCTGTAAGCCATTCAAACTGTTTAGGATTGACGCCCTTAAACGAAATTTCGATTCTTATTTTAAGATTTTCCAAGTCTTTTAATTCGGTTACATTTATCTTTGAGTTTGGTTTTCCAACCAATACTCCGTTTGTCTGTATGTTTATCCAAAAATCAGAGAATTCTTTTCTTTCGTCTAATAAGTTCAAGAGTTCTATTATATGGTCCCATTGAAGAGTAGGTTCGTGCCCTGTTATTCGAATGCATTTTATGTCGTTCGGTTTTACGCGTGACCGTGAAATCCACTGATCAGAGTTTAACATTTGAAGTTTACAAAGAAGGTCCTCAACCACTTCTTGCGGTTTCTTTTCTATTTTTTCAGAGTTATAAATACATTCTGCCCAGCAAAACTTACACCTTAAATTGCATCCCCAGACATGCAATACAAAACTTGGAATTCCAAATTCGTGAGACCTTTCACACATAGATACGCAATTTTTAACGCAACTTTTTTTCATTTTCCGACATGGGTCGAATCCCCATCTAAAATAGTTCTTACATTGAAGCCAATAGCTGTAAAACATCACGTTCGAATAATATCCAAGTTTCATGGTTCATACTTGGATTTTCTAATACTTAAGTAATTCTAATTGAATGTGTATAGTACATAACGCAGTTGATGCAGAAAGCCCTTAATTAAACCCCTCTTTCTTTTTTGTATGCACACATAAGTTTGTTATGTAGTTCTTCCCAGTTTAGCATGTGGGCCGAAAGTAAGGCTTTAAATGTTTTTCCGTGGTTTGGCACTATTCGCTTTGGAGAAAATCTTATCACTCCTGACCAACTTTTACAATTCAAGGTTGATGCGTTTGTAAACACTGCATGTCCAAGACTGGCGGTTGACGAAGTTGGACGATTCCATGCTCCTATGCTCATGCCACAGGAATTTGAGATCGTGATCGGTGAGAGAGAATGGGATAACATCGTATTCGATGAGATATTAGGGGATTAGAGTAATACGATGAAACAGCGAAAACTTGAGATCTTACTCGAAAAAGTTGAGGGTTTTGATTCACCAAATGTCAGGCTTGAGCAGTATGCAACCCCTGCAATACTTGCTGCGGAGATGTTGCATTTTGCATACATGAATGGAGATCTTGCGGATACTGTGTATGACCTTGGATGCGGTACCGGAATACTTGCGATCGGTGCAAAATTGCTTGGTGCGGAAAAGGTGGTTGGTTTTGATTCGGATGAAAAGGCGCTGGAGATTGCAAGGGATAATGCAAAAAAGATGAAGGTTGATGTTGAATTTGAATGCTGCGACATATCGGACATCAAAGGAAATGCGCATGCTGTGGTCATGAATCCGCCTTTTGGGGCACAAGCGAAGGGGAGTGATAGACCGTTTATTTTAACTGCATTGAGAACAAGTGAGGTCACATATTCCATTCATAATTGTGGAAGTCATGATTTTATCCAAAAGTTCATTAGTCCTGCCATCATTACAGAGTGGTATAAAACTTCATTCTTAATGAAACGAACATTTAAATTCCATAAAAAAGATGTGGAACAGATTGAAGTGGAAATATACCAGATTATGCGACAATAGGACAATGGTCCAATGCTGAATGAATTCATAATTGTTTCATAATTGTGACTTACCAACTAACACTATAATCTAACTTAACTTTACATTTAACGTTGATAAGAGGGATTATCATTAGAATAAGAAAGAAAACTTCAAGAAGGAAGATAAAAAGCGCCGAAGAAGTTGAAGATTTGGAAGAAGGCGAAGCAGAACTTGTAGAGATGCCAAAGAGTGATGATACAACAGAGGTTGTGGCAGAGGTAAAAGAGACTGATTCCAAAAAGCCAGGGAAATATAAAAATGAGAAGCCAGGGAATGTTGATACGATGAAAGCTGAACAAAGTTTAAAGAATGATGAGGAACCGGATGCTATTGAAGACACGGTGTTCGTGTTACCGGGTGCTCTTATCGGTACAAATGAGGAGTTTACAGCAGGTTCGGAAACATTCGTCCGTGGTGGAGATATATTCTCACTTGTTACAGGTACTGTGAGGGTTGACAATAAAAGACGGATAATTTCTGTTGTTCCAATTATTACCACCCCTCCTGTGATCAAAGAAGGCGATATTGTTGTAGGTGAGATTTTCAATGTTCGTGATTCTATGGTTCTCTTGAGGATAGGGGGAATCAAAGGAGCAGGTGAGAGGGCGTTCCAGGCACCCGTTGCAGCAATACACGTGTCCAATGTAAAAAACGCGTATGTGAAAGATATATCGAAGGAATTTGGAATATTTGACATTATCAAGGCGAAGGTCATAAATCTCGAAAACACGCGACTTTCAACATCGGATGACGAATTGGGTGTCATGAGATCATTATGTCCGGTCTGCCGTACACCTATGGTCAAGGATGCCGGTAAGGATAAACTTAAGTGCCCATCATGTGGCAATATCCAGAGCCGAAAAATAGCATCAGGTTTCGGAACAGGAATTATCTGATTGTAATATATGATTTATAAGGTGATTTTTTATGGAACTAAATATTGTTGATAAATCGGATAACGATATGCATCTTGAGATAAAAGGGGAGAGCCATACCCTTCTCAATATGTTAAAATCAGTACTTCTTGCTGATGAGCGAGTGCATACTGCATCGTATGATATGAAACATGTGACAATAAGTGATCCCATATTGTATGTGATGACAGATGGCGTTGATCCTATTGTTGTTGTTAAGGATGCTCTGTCTACACTTATTGCAGATTGTGATGAGTTCATTTCAGTTTTTAGCAAGGCTGTGGACGTATAATGCACATATACGCCTAGTGATCTAGGCGTTATTCTTTTTTGTTTTATTTTAAATAGGGTTAACTCCTATATCTTTAAAGAGATGATATGGTTTTAAATTTAGACTTAAACTTAGACTAAAACTTAAACTTAAACTCAGCTTGGAATTGAACTTAGACCGGAGTGGAACGATATGGCATATACTATAGATATAATTTCAGCATCAAAAGCGGATGAACATTGGGATGAACTTAAAAAAATGCACAGATTGTTGCTTGAACGTAAAGTAGACATTAATGGGTGTTGCATTAAACTTATTACAGACCAGCCCGGGACTATGGGTACGTTTGATGAGAACTTTTATCATTTTGGGGAGAGAATCCGTTCGCATGGCAGAATATTGGTTTTTGACAATATTGAGATCAATGGCTTTAAGGTGGAGTATGAGCCATTCTCACGAACAGTGTTTATCTGGAATTGTGATTACTACGGTTATGTAAAATCCTTAGCTCTTGCTGTGGCAGGGGATATATTAGAAGATGTGCACAGGTTCTATTCACTTCATGGCGCATGTCTTGAGTACAATGGAAGCGGTGTTGCGATTGTTGCACCGAGTGGGACTGGGAAGACTACGCTTGGATATGGGTTGATGCGCCGGCCACATACCACACTTGTGAGCGATGACTGGTTTTTCGCACGGTTCCAACATGGTGAGGCGGTGTGTATGGCATCTGAGAAGAATGTGTATATCAGGGAAGGTATTGAGGACGATTTTGAGGAATTCAAGCCGATCATGGAGCAGACTGTTCTGGACTCAAAACAAAGAGCAGTCATAAACCTGCGTAATGTGATCGGTGCTGCGAAGATGCATGATAAGACTACGCTTGAGACGTTCTTTACACTTAAAAGAGACACTTCCGAAACACAACTTGTGCAAAGTATGGATGGAGATGAAATGATCGATTATCTTTTGGATAATAATTTTTGTAACCCGCACCTTCTTGTCAATGATGAGAGAAAGCTGGACATTAGGATTAAGTTCTTTGAGAAATTGTTCAAAAAGGTGAATCCATATATTGTGAACACCACTTCTACACCCCAAAAGACAATTGATGCTATGATGGATGTTATAGATTAAAGGATTGTGCATTTGTTTGTCCTGATACTTTAATGTTCAAATGATGGCTGTTAATATTAACAAATGCATATAAATTTAATATATATATACACTTAATGTATATGCACGTATCAAATGTACGATGCATGAGGAAATAAAATGGCACTTGATGATATATCGTTACAAAAATTTGGGTACATTGAACGTAAACCTTTGAATGCTATTAATATTGACCCGCTCCAGAGGGGGGGTATTCTCACTGATGAAGCACGACGTGCACTTGTTCAATGGGGCGACGGGTATTCGGTCTGCGATTTTTGCTTAGGTGTGCTTGATGAGATCAAGACGCCACCAATATTTGATTTTGTGCATGATGCTTTGCCTGAATTTTTGGGCATTGATGAGGTGCGTGTAACCAATGGTGCACGTGAATCAAAATTTGCGGTTATGCATTCAATGGCTAATGAAGGCGATTGGGTTGTGCTCGATAAGTTGGCACATTATACGTCATACGTCGCGGCGCAGCGTGCACATTTGAATGTCAAAGCCGTCCCAAATTCGGGAAATCCTGATTACAAGACAGATCCTGAAGGGTATGCTACTGCGATTGAAGAGGTTATCAGGGAGAGTGGAAAGCCACCTGCACTTGCTCTTTTGACTTATCCTGACGGCAATTACGGTAATCTTGTTGATGCAAAGAAGGTTGCATCGGTTTGTCATGAGTATGATGTCCCGTTGTTGCTCAATGGTGCTTATTCGGTTGGAAAGATGCCAATAAATGCTAAGAAACTTGGCGCAGATTTCATTGTTGGAAGTGGTCATAAATCAATGGCGTCATCGGGTCCGATCGGTGTTCTGGGTGTTAAGGACGAATATGCCGGCATCGTGTTTGAGAAGTCGCCAACCAACAAGTTAAAGGAAATTGAACTTTTGGGATGTACGGCACGCGGTGCTACGATTATGACTATGATAGCATCGTTCCCGACAGTTGTCAAACGAACACAAAACTGGGACAATGAGGTTGCAGATGCACGCTGGTTCTCGGAAAAACTTGAGGGGATGGGACTCATCCAGATCGGCGATAGACCACACAACCATGACCTGATGTTCTTTGAAGCACCGGCCTTATATGAGATATCACAAAGAGTGAAAAAAGGGCGCTATTTCCTGTACAAGGAATTGAAAGCCCGTAATATTCACGGCATCAAGGCAGGTCTTACTAAGTTCTTCAAGTTGAGCACTTATGGTGTTGGACGCGATGATCTTTCGTTTGTGGTTGATTCGTTTGATGAGATTATTAAGAAGTATGAGTGAGTTTAAGCGAGTGCCTGCGGCACTCGTGATATGTTTTTTTTAATTTGAGTTATATTTTCACTTGTCCGAACCGGCAAGACCCCTGAGTTTTTCTATCCAATTTTCTGTTTTAGCAAGCCTTTCATAAAATCGATTTGCTATTATTATCTGCGAATCAACAAGAGGTCCAACTTGCTTGATCCAGACTGAACGTGGATGTGTCTTTACAAAATTCGCTCACCGCTTGACTTGTTCTGTGTGCAATTGCAACGAATCCCGAGATAATTATGTATTTTGCATGTTTTTCCACCACGGTCACAAAATCCCCTGTGAACACCATAGAGAATTGTACGATCTTCAATCTCTTTTTTCATTTGTTCTCCTGCAAATATTATACTTCTGTTAGTTTAAAATGATTTTACATGAGTTTTTTGTCCCAA
>DQIP01000124.1 GCA_020793565.1 Candidatus Methanovorans sp. | reverse complement strand
TTAGTTTTGTTTGCATGATTATCACACAAAATAAAACTAAGAACACTTGTATTAATTGTAACTGTCAAACTTGGGATTCATGAATGCAAATAGTAGTATTTATGTAATAGATATGCAAAAATAGAAAATAGACGTAATGAAAAAGGTGCATTTCGCTTAACACAGCATATACGCTACCGCCTTGCCCCTTCGGGACATTGCATCCCACAGTTGCAAAGCTGTATTTGCTGGGAACGTTGTATGCATTAAACCGGATCAATTAAAGATAAGCGGCAAAAAGAAGGAATACCATGTTTCAAGTGACAATTACACCAACAGCAGGAAAAAGGCTTATTGCCAGGGCAATTACTCAACATGCAGATGTGAACAAAGCTCTTTCTTCAGGCACGGTAGTGATTATTGCCGGTACAACAAACGGCTATGTTGCTGAGGAAATATTGGAACTTACGAATCAAAATAATGGCTTTGTGCGAAAACGCTTTTTTCGAGGAATAACATTACCATCCAATATTCCAACAACTGGCATTGGAAGGCTTTCAGACGAATCAGGGTTTCCAGGCGATGTAGTTCTCGTTAATGGAAAGTGGCAGAAGGGTAAGACCGTCTTTGATGTAATCGACGATTTGAAAGAAGGAGATATTATCCTGAAAGGCGCCAATTCTGTTGACCTGAAAGAAAAGAAAGCTGCTATTCTTATTGGTCACCCAAAAGGTGGTACTATCGCTATATCGATACAGGCAGTAATTGGAAGGCGTGTACGCATTATGATTCCTGTTGGTCTTGAAAAGCGCATCACTGGAAATCTTGATAATTTAGCGAAGAGGTTGAATGCACCCGGTTCTACCGGACCACGACTATATCCGGTGCTTGGGGATATCATTACAGAATTAGAGGCAGTCTTCCTTCTATCAGGAGCAAATGCGACACTTATTGCAGGAGGCGGTGTTTGCGGAGCAGAGGGCTCTATTTGGCTCGCCATTGATGGGCAACCTGATGAACTTAAATCAATCAAAGACATAATCGAATCGATTCAAAATGAGCCTGCTTTTGTACTTTAACGGTAGTGGATAATGGGTGATGGTGCGTGTCCCCGAGTTACTGAATAAACACTCTGAACGTTAATAATTCTTCGAATGTCCAGATATGATCTGTAAATTTCTGAGCTGGAGTAATTTTCATTCTTGTACCGCATATTTACAAGCGGCTGGTGATTACGACATGCGGTGATACTGCTGTGTGGGATATTGCAATATAGACTATGCATCGACATTTTATCGATACCATTTAATCAAACACAAAAAAAGAAAAGCGCGCACATAGCGCGCCAAAAATTCACTTATTATTTACTTAACCAACAGCACACCCTTGCTGCCAGCAATATTGACATCACCCAAAAGCTTACGGTATGTCACACCATCGACCTCTTCTGTGCCGTCTTCCTTGAATGTCGGCATGAGCTCTGCCACTTTACCTTTTACAATGATGGTTCCGCTCTTCATTTCGCTAGCAGGCATTGTCGTATTGCCTTCGATGACGATCTTTCCACCACTATTTGAGATTCCCGGAAGCAATCCAACATCACCTTTGACTACGATCTCGCCGCCACATATGTGCTCGCCAAGGTAATCCCTGACATTGCCCGTGACTGTGATCTTGCCGCCTTTCATACCGCAGGCTTCGCCTCGGTATCCTCCGCCTACGTAATAACCGCCGTTACCGTTCAACTCGATCTCACCGCCCTTCATCTCACATCCGAGCCAGCTGTCAGCATCTCCGTTGATCGTGATCTTGCCGCCCGTCATGTTCGAGCCGCAGTGCATATCTACACTGCTGTTGATTACGATCTCGCCCGCAGACATATCCTGACCAATGCGCTTCACGCGTGATACATCACCATTGATGATGATCTTCGTATTCCCTGCGCTATCAGAACCATCGATCGACACATCGAACAGGTCGCCGATAGGGGACTGGGCATTACCATACCATACCATGATCGCCGCAATGTCATCCTTTGACTTTGATGCGAAATTGTCAGGGTTGATAGCATCGGCTTCGATCGGTATTGTGTTCTTCTCCTTCAGTGAAAGTGTAACTGTCTGCATTTAGATCGCCTCCGTAGTGATCTCAACAGGATGTGGGAGATATGCATCCTCTACCATATAGTTCGCCTGATTCACAGTATAGTATCTCTTGAACTTCTGGACAAGATCAACCTGCATAGCATCGTTGACCGCCTGTGGCATTTTTGCATTCACCCAGTACGTTCTACCTTCCGGAGTCATTGTGATCTCGCCGTCCTTGACAACGACCTCTCCGCCCTTAATGGTGTATGTTGCACCACTGAACGCTTTCTTAACAGCCGCATATTCAACAGATGTATCAACTGAATCGGGTTTGAGGTCATAGATCGCAATATCCGCATCAGCACCAACACCAATGTGTCCCTTCGTATCCATGCAATACATCTTTGACTGCATGGCACGTGTCATTATAGCAAGTTCATACAGGTCAAGCTCACGGTCAATTCCAGGTATGTTCATGCGACCAAGTGCCATCTCCGGAAGAGTCTCGATAACTTCAGCACGTCTCTTCGCGCTCATCAGGTATGTATATGCTTCAGGATAGTTCACGAACGAACCGCCGTTCGGACTGTCGGTTGTGAACATGACCTTCCATGGATCTTTCACAAGCAGTGCAAGTTCCAATCCGATCGCCCACTGGACAGCATTCACGAAATTCTTTGGTGAATATGTGATCGGCACAACACCGGACGCATCCTCAAGTTCAACATCCATATTACTCCATTTTGCATGAAGCATTCGTGAGTTCGAATATTCCACAGGACCATCAGCCGTCATCGTCATTGCAGGACCGAATATCGCCTGTCCGAGATCGAATGTCATGTGGTCTGTAGTATTGATATAATCCGAAACCTGCGGAGCAGCACTCTCAAAATCTCTCCACGATGTACCGCCATATGCATTGAACTGCACATGTGTCACATGCAACACTTGCCTGTCACGTTTGCTTTTGATATTCTCAAGCAGTTTCATGGTTGCGATCGTGGTCTCGTAGTTCCCTGGTTTACCAAGGTTGTTGCAGTGTAAGTGGATCGAATGCGGAAGGTTGAGTTTCTCATTCGCCTCTGCAAGTCCCACCACGATCTGTGCAGGTGTGACATCGAAATTTGGCACAGGATCATCCAGTCCTGAAACGTTCTTACCCCAGCCCCATGCTTCACCGCCGCCCGGATTTACGATCTTGATACCATAACCGCGTGATGCCTTGAGTCCCCATGCAACGTATGCCGCAAGTTTTTCAGGCTCATCATCGCGAATATACTCCATAACCTGCCAGTTGCTCCCAAACAGTGTCAGGCCGAACTTGTCCAATATCGGAATTGCTTCAAACTCCTCATGGGTGTGGCGCGCTCCTATGATCGGAATCGCTGCCTCTCCAATGGTCGTGTAGCCCAACTTTGCATACCGATATCCGATAGCAAATGCATTTGGTGTGTTATATCCTACCTGTGCTCTTGTGGTTGCAGTCGGTGCTTCCTTTCCCGAGAGTCCCGGCACATTGGTCATGCGCATATCATGCGGACTCATGAAACGTCCCACATTGATCTTACCAGCACAGTGGGTGTGACCATCCACGCCGCCAGCCATAGTGAGTTTTCCGCCTGCATCGATAACCTTTGCACCGGATGAGACGCTATCAACGATCTTACCGTCCTTGACGGATATATCCATCTTCTCACAGTTGATCTTGTTGATCGGGTCGCAGACAACTGCGTTCTTGATTAGTAATTCTGACATTTCACGCACCTCCCTTAAGTTCCCTGACCTTATTTATCAGGTCAACCGTGATCTCTTCATCGGTCTTGAACTTTGTATCGATCAGTTTTTTCATTCGAAGTGATATACCATCCATCCTGTATGCTGTACCTTCGGCTTCAACCCCCACGACTGCCGCAGGGAATACTACGTCAGATAATTCGGTGGTCGGATTTGCGTATGGGTCGATCTGGATAACCGGTATCTTTGCAAGATATTTGAGTGATTCCTGTGGGAAGTGTGCGCCTGCGTCGGCAGCCGCGATGATCGCTGCATCCACATCACCACGTACCAGCACATCATTCGCTCCGGTTTCACCAGGATTGTAGTATGGTGCGCCGCGCGTGAAATCAATCGCCATTGGGAAACCAGTTTCCCATGTCGCGACCTGTCCGAACCCGGTAACATTGTAGTGACCGCGCATTCCGATCATAACAGATTTCGAATGCTGGTTCAGATCCGAGATAAGTGATGAGACCATGTCTCCATTCTTGTATTTGGATCTGGATTGTGTGACTCCCATACCATAGAATATGCAACTGAACTTTGCTTCTTTTAACGTATTTGCAACTTCGATGATCTCTTCTTTTGGAACACCTGCTACAACTTCAGGCACAACGTCTTCATGACCGTTAACGATCGACCGGATAGCTGCAAGATACAGGTAATCGGATCCCTGTTCAAGTTCTACATATTTATCCGCAAGTTTTGCGGTATCGGTCTTGCGCACATCAACAACGACCATCTTTCGGTCCTTGCGCCCTTTCTGGGTGAAGAAACCCTTTGAGAATGATGAGTATCTGCTCATGTGTCTTGGATGGGCGTGTGCCGGGTTGCAACCCCAGAATATGATTAAATCAGCCCTGTTCTTAACCACACCAAGTGTTGCACTCGGTCCTCCCTTTTCCTGCACTGCAAGTGCGGATGGTCCGTGGCACACGTTTGCTGTTGAATCGATCAAAGAACCTGTTTCTTCTGCTAACTGAATAGCCTTGCTAATCGCTTCGCATGAAGTTGAGCACCAGCCGTATGAGAGTGTTCTCTTTGAGTTGACCAGTATCTTTGCGGCTTCATCGATCGCTTCTTCGTATGATACGTCCACGAGTTCGCCGTTCTTGCGTATCATCGGTGATTCGATCCTGTCATGCAGGAACATTCCCACGAACTTATTGCGTCCGAGAATGCATGCACGCTCAACATCTGTGATCACATTGTTTTCGACTGTTACTGTTATATCGTCGCATAGCGACCCACACAGTGAACAGATCGCATCTGTTATTACTGCCATTGTATCCCTTTTACCCTTATTCGTAGTATCGTTTCATGAGCGCTTTCATTTCAAGTGGCGCTTCACCAGTTGGTTCGATCTGTGCCGGAACACCTTTGAACCCAGGCATTCCACACCCGTGCGTGTCCGGGCTTAGGACTGCATTAGCCCATGGTCCCATTGGAATGAATGCCAGCCCGTCAGGGTTGCCGTCGCTTGCCTTTGCGAATACTGAAACATCGCCAAACTCTGTAGTGACTTTTAGATTATCACCTTCTGACACTCCCAATCGGGTCAGATCTCCTGAGTTAAGTTCACAGTATGCACAGGCGTCAAAATACTCCTTATGAGTCTTTGCTTCCAGATATGCTCCCTGGTAAGCAGTTCGTCCTGATATCAGGTTTGCTTCTAATTTCATTGACCTACCTCACATTAATAAATAGTCTTTTCACTGAAATAGTATGATTAAATATTCTTTCATACTTAAAAACTATCGGTTTTTGTTTTTTGAATGCTTTTAATTATTAACCACTGTGAATACTGAATTGACCCATGCCTGAACAAATATCTGTTAAATGGACATATATATTCGTTTTTAGTCATTGATGGCAGGATACGCCGTATGATGAGGTTTGTGTTGGGTTTTGATTCAATTGCCGGATGTAGTTGGTTCTCGTTTTTTGAGGGTATTTTCGGTACGCTGAAAAACGATTATCCGTTCAATCGATATGCTTTAATATATCTATGTACTTTTAAGTGCTGCATTGCCCGGGTAGCCTAGTTGGTTGGGGCGCCAGACTCATAGGGAAAATTTAACCGTGCGTCCAAATCTCCTGAGAAATCTGGAGGTCGCGTGTTCGAGTCACGCTCCGGGCATATTGCTCTTATTTTAATTAAGATTATTTTAATTAGTTTTAGGTTTTGTTTTATTTTTGGTATTTGTTTAGCGGTTTTTGACGCCGAAGCAATACGCCGGAGGCGCGTAT
>DQIP01000125.1 GCA_020793565.1 Candidatus Methanovorans sp. | reverse complement strand
GAAAGATTGGAAAATTTACCAAAGTGGGATGTAACTATAAACCCCATATTTGGGTAAATTATTTATTGGGAAATCCCTTATAGTCTGATTCTGTACCTTTTGGTGCAAGTGTATCATTCTACTTTCACTTGTTGTCGTTAACGACTCTTACAATGGTTCAACTTTCGTTTCTTCATAGCATTCATTACCCTAGCAGATTGTCCGGATTAGACTTCCGGGTTTTTCCACATTGTCCTGTGAGCATCATACCTCCTCATTACTAAGAACGCATGTCACAGTAGGGTCACTCCAAATGGAAGGGGTGGCATTTCTGCAATTCAAGATATGACTTTCTTGTCACAATCCCTCATCCGGCTCTTCAGAAGAACCTCCCCATCCTTTTCCGGATAGATTTTAAGTACAGTTTTGTTATCACCCTTAACCCGCATCTGAGTACGGAAGATGTGTCCCTGTCCCAACGGTTCATCTGTCAGTCCCTTCCCTCCACAGGCATTACCCTGCTTCAACGGTACTATGAACTGATCCGACTCCCAGTATGCCATTTGCGCGGTCTTGCCGTCTATAGGCTTGACAACGCATACTCACATTACTGTGGGGAGAGCATACTGGCCCTCCCGAGTTCCCATATTCTCCGTTTGATACCATGCTGCGGTCTGAGACCCCGTTGGATTCACATCACCTTGCCATGTCCTTACGCTCAATTCCATATTCCAAGCCTTGAGGTTTGGACTAATGGTGGTGTAAATGCTGCCTTCCGTTACGCAGATAACGTCGGCTTCCAAGATCAGCAGTATTTCGGGGCTTATAACCTTCACTTCCGTTGCGGCCTAGTATTCCATTTCCCCAGCTTCACATCAGATTGTTACCAATCTGGGTGTGGGGTTCAGTTCTGAGGTGGTGGCTAGCCTTTCCTCAGGTTGGATTTACTGGCGAGTATGAATTTAGCTCGGCACTCCTGCGTTACCTGCACGTCCTTCAGACGTAGTAGGCACTCAACTCCGTAGGAGGTGAGTGTATTTGCGTTCATCTGCGGTTCGTTATAATTCAAGCCAGAAGAAATTAAAAAGTCTCTTCTTTTATGGCGTTGCAGAAACGTGCGCGCTTCGCGCGGTGGTGGTATCGGCATTTGAAAGTCAGATCACACTCGTGTATATCTTTATATCTGATTGTAACATCGATGTAATCGTTAAGCAAATACAAATTTCCAGTTGATTAAATCAGGCACTATGGAAATATATGTGCTATGAAAAACCTTCTAACTTACGATGACAAAAATAACGCTTCAACAACTTGAATCTCATCTTTTTAAGGCAGCTGATATACTCCGTGGCAAAATGGATGCTTCGGAATTTAAGGAATACATTTTCGGAATGCTTTTTTTGTGCAGGATTTCCGATCAATTTGAAGAGCAACAGGAGAAAACATTCAAAAATGGCTAAATGAGGGATTGAATGAAGACGAAGCTGAGGAGATGGTAGAATCTCCTTCCGAATATACTTTTTTTGTTCCGAAGAATGCGCGATGGTCTGAACTCAAAGACTTGAAAAGGGACATTGGGAATCAGTTAAATAAGGCGCTTGCGGCTATTGAGGATTCAAATCCTGAATTGAATGATGTGCTCAAGCACATTGATTTTAATGCAAAAGGTGGAAAACGGATATCAGACGGTAAGCTTCAGGAATTTTTACATCATTTCAACAGATACAGGCTTAGAAATGAGGATTTTGAATTTCCCGATCTTTTGGGTGCAGCGTATGAATATTTGATTAAGTTTTTTGCGGATTCTGCTGGCAAAAAGGGAGGCGAGTTTTACACACCTTCTGAGGTTGTGCGCCTTATGGTGCAAATTATGGAGCCGCAGGAAGCTATGAAGATATATGATCCTACATGTGGTTCCGGCGGCATGCTGATCCAATCAAAACAGTATCTTGAAGAGCATGGGCTAAATAGCCGTAATTTGTCCCTTTTGGCCAGGAAAGTAATACTGGAACATGGTCTATCTGCAAGATGAACATGATTCTCCATGATATTGGGTCAGAATTGATTGAAAATGGCGATACCATTGAAAGTCCAAAACACACCGAGGGCGGTGAGATTATGCACTTTGACAGGGTTATTGCCAATCCCCCGTTCTCCCAGAATTATTCAAAGGCTAAGATGGAGTTTCCGGAACGGTTTGCTTATGGTTTTGCGCCCGAGAACGGGGTAAGAAGGCTGACCTGATGTTTGCGCAGCACATGGTCGCAAGTTTGAACAGCAAGGGAAAGATGGCGACTGTTATGCCCCATGGTGTGCTTTTCAGGGGCGGGGATGAGAAAAAGATACGCGCGGGGATGGCTAAGGACAATATTATTGAAGCGATCATTGGCTTGCCTGCCGGATTGTTTTATGGGACGGGCATTCCTGCCTGTATTTTGGTTATCAACAAGGATAAGCCGGAGGAGATGAGGGGGGAGATACTTTTCATAAATGGTGATGCTGAGTATGCGGAGGGCAAGAACCAAAACCGTCTGCGACCTGAAGATATTGAAAAGATTATCCATATTTACAGGAATTACATGGAGATTCCCGGATACTCAAGGATGGTGAAACTTGAAGAGGTCGAGGAACAGGATTTCAATTTCAATATCAGGCGATATGTGGATAACTCGCCTAATCCTGAGTCTCATGATGTGCATTCCCATCTTATGGGTGGTATTCCGAAAAATGAACTGGATGCAAAAAGTCAATTGTTGGATAGGTATGGATTAAATGATGGTGTGCTTCTTGAGAAGATGAGTGAGGATTATCTTGCTTTTAAATCCGACATTGATGGCAAGGATGAGATTAAGGAGACTATTGAGGCAGCTTTGAGTGTCACGAGTGTGGAGGATGAGATGCGTGCCCGTCTTGCTGTCTGGTGGGATGAGAATTTGTCTCGAATAGAAGGGCTGTCTGATACGAAATACCTCTATAATGTGCACAGGGAGTTTATCCTGTCCATTAAAAAATCATTGCTACCAATGGGGCTTTTGGATGAGTTCAAGGTTGCGGGGATTTTCGTAAACTGGTGGAATGATGTTCAGTACACTTTAAAGAGGATGGTTGCAGGTGATGATGCGGATGGAAACATGCTTGATGGGCTCAAGAGCGATATTGAAGAACATCTTGAGCAGTATCTTACAGAATCAAGACAGTATGTTATTTCTATCTTTGAGAATTGGTGGGATAAGTATAGTGTAACTGCCCGCGAGATCGAGGAAGAGCGCGACAGGGCAAAAGCGAGGTTGATGGCTTTTTGGATGAGTTGGGGTATGTTGAATGAGTGTGAAGGAGTTGTGTACTATTAATGACAAAATTGGCAGAAATGACCCCTGCCCTTGTGGTAGTGGATTGAAGTACAAGAAATGCTGCATGACAAATGATAAAGAAAGCGAACATAAACAACGGGAACATAAACCACGGGAAGAAACTGAATATGATGTTGATAGGAAAATCTACTCATCAACTTTTGCAACTAAACAGGCAATCATGGATTCGATACGCGATGACGGTTTTGTTCCTGTGGTTGTAGATGAAGGGATACGTGATGAAATTCATGGTAAAACGACTTATGTTGAGATTGATGAAATTTGTAAACACGGAGTTTCTGAGAAATCTCAGAAATTTGAATTAAATGATGGAAAATGGGAATATGTTGAAACTTCTTGCAGCATGAGATATTGTTCTATTTGCGAAGATTTGAAAACATGTCAAATTTTGTGTTGCCCTCGTTGTGGTGAAAAAATGCCAGATATTTCTGAAGAAAAGTGTATTCGAATATATGAGAATGATCTGTTCTATAGTGCACAAGTACCCACAACATGTCCTTCGTGCGGCACACCATGGGTGAAAATTCCTGAATGATCACGTTTTGATCTTTCACTGTGTGTGGTAAAAGAAATGAGAGTAGGCATGAAACTTGATTCGGATGCAAAGCAAGATTAGATGGATTTTTTGGAGAATTGGGATATGTTGAATGAATTTGAAGGAGTTATGTATAATGAGTGATAAAATTGGCAGAAATGACCCATGCCCTTGTGGTAGTGGATCGAAGTACAAGAAATGCTGCATGAAAAAAGATAAAGAAAGCGAACATAAACAACAGCAAGAAATGATGCCTGATGATGATAGGAAAATCCACACATCAACTTTTGCAACCAAACAGGAAATCATAGATTCTATACGCAATGACGGTTTTATTCCCGTAGTTGTAAATGAGGGGAAGCGCAATGGGATTAATGGTAAAACATCTTATATTGAGATCGATGAAGTTTGTAAACACGGGATTTGTGAAGAATCCCAGACATTTGAATTAAATGGTGGCAACTGGGAATGTGTTGAAACTGGCTGCACCATAAGATGTTGTGGTATTTGCGAAGATTTGAGAGAAGGAAAGGTTGTATATTGCCCTCGTTGTGGTGAAAAAATGCCAGATCTGTCCGAAGAAGAGTGTATTCGAATATATGAGGATGATCTGTTCTATAATATACTATTGACTACAACATGTCCTTCGTGCGGCTCACCATGGATAATAAATCCTGAATGATCACGGTTTTGATCTTTCACTGTGTATGGAAAAAGAAAGGAGAGTTGGAATGAAACTTAACGCGGATGAACTGAATTTTTTAATCGGTCAGGGAGAGGGCTACAATTTAGAGTTCAAGGAATCCTTTTCTTCCGGTTTATCTAAGGAGATATGCGCTTTAGCAAATGCCAATGGCGGTAAGATCCTGCTTGGTGTTTCTGATAAGGGAGTGATCAAGGGAATTGGGGATACAAATTCCCTGAGGTCGCAGATACAGGACCTTGCGAGAAAACTTGATCCTTTATTGAATGTTAATGTTGATGCGACTGATGCCGGAAATGTTATAGTTATTGGTGTCCCGGAGGGGGACAGTAAGCCATATTCGGCAGGCGGAAAGTTTTTCATGCGGTATGGTGCAAATTCCCAGCAGTTGACGAGTGATGAGATCAGGGCGTTCTTTCAAAAGGAAGGGCTTTTGTTGTTCGATGAAAAGCCGAATATGGTTTTTGATGTTGGCAGGGACCTTGATGCTGAGAGATTCGGGCATTTTCTTAAGAGGGCTAAGATCAGTCCGGTTCTTGATGATGAGGATATTCTGGAGAACTTGTGTCTTTTGGATGGTGACAAACTTAAGAATGCAGGTGTGTTGATGTTCTGCCGGAAGGTGACGAAGTTCATTCCGCAGGCGACTATTACGTGTGTTCTTTATCAGGGCAAGTCAAAATACAAGATTCTGGATAGGAAGGAGTATGATGAGGATCTGTATTCCAATTTTTTCAATGCCAATAATTATGTTCAGTCGAAGCTGAATACCGAGTTCATTATTAAAGGCGGTCCAAGGGAGGAGAAGTTGGAACTGCCCGAGGATGCTTTGAGGGAGGCGCTACTAAATGCGATCGCGCACCGTGATTATTTTGTCCGTGGCGCAAGTATCCTTGTTGAGATCTTTTCCGACAGGGTGGAGATCACAAATCCGGGAGGTCTGGTCAATGGTTTGACTATGGAGGATCTGGGTAAAAGGAGTTTGTCAAGGAACAATCTCCTGTTTGGATTGATGCAGAGGATGGACCTCATCGAGAAGGTTGGTTCCGGCATTTTGAGAATGCGGAATGCAATGGATGAGTATGGCTTGAAAGGTCCGCGTTTTGATGTGAATGAGAATTGGTTTACAATTATCTATGACCGACCTGTGGATATGTGGTCAGAAGGTTCCCGGAAAACTGCCCGGAAAAGTTCCCCGAAAGTACTCACGATTCTTGAAGATAAGGTATTGAACGAAATTAAGAAAGACCCACGAATTTCAAGAAAACGCATTGCTGAGGCTCTTAATATTAATGAGTATACCGTGAAAGAGTATCTTGAAAAGTTGGTGCAAAAAGAGATAATTCAACGTGTTGGTCCTGCCAAGGGTGGTTACTGGGAAGTAAAGGATCTTGCTGATACCCCCCAGAAAACCCCCCAGAAAACCCCCCAGAAAACCCCCCAGAAAACCCCCCAGAAAATCTTGACGGGTCTTGAAGAAAAGATATTGAACGAAATTAAGAACGACCCGCGCATTT
>DQIP01000126.1 GCA_020793565.1 Candidatus Methanovorans sp. | reverse complement strand
ACTTAAGGGATCGTCATCTTCGTACGTTTTTCGTCTTCTTCTGCGGTTCATGTATTGCATGTTCTATTCACCTACTATCACAGGCCGCAGGACATCTGGTATGGCATTCATATAATTGTGAGATTCCAGGCGGCCGATTTCGAACCATTCATTGTTTGTTAAGATCTTCATCATTGATTGCGAGATATTCACTTCCTTAATATCTGAATAATTCACTTCAATGTTGCGTGAATCATCCATTAAAATAACATTTGGTGAAAGCCTGGTGAGTTCCAGGGATTTCTTGATCGCGCGCCCTGTCGCCAGGTGTCTCAGGGCTATGAATATCAGGATCATCAATAAATTCATGAATATCAAATACAGGTATAGGGGCAGTACAGTATAGCCTGCAATGCCGGCAAGGATCACGAGTACATTTAATATGCCACAAAGGCCAGCAAAAACGACCGGATGATTCAGTATATTGCCAGATGTTCTTGCGATGATCACACTCTTATGTGTAAAAACCATGTCAAAATAAGCATATCTGGAGATTACTTTTATCACACCAGGATCATCTTTCTTTGGCATTTTTATGGTATCTTCTGTTGTATTTCCCTGAACAATCCTTTGTGCAATTTCCGGGGCAATTCCCGTTGTATTCTCTGAAGCAATCCTTGGTGCGATCTCTTGAATAATTTCTGGAGCATTCCCTGAAGCGATCCTTGGAGCAATTCCCGAAGTGGTGTCCAGAGCAACCTCTGATGAATCCCCAAATAATATTTCAGAAATATATTCTATATCGCTCATATCCTGTTCATACCACCTGGATCTAACCGTGGAGATCATATATCCGATTACCCCGGCCACCAGTCCGACGACTGTTGTGCCAAATGCCATGATCAGGTTATCTGACAGTGCCTGGGTGTCACCTTCTGCAAGCCCGAGTAGCGCCGGACCCATGGGTATGAGCGTACCCATCAACCCGAACATGGGCGCTGCCCTAGCTACGAACCTTGATTTCTCAAGTTTTTTTGTTATTGTGGTATCGCAATCCTGCATCAACTTTTCAATTCTGACCTGCATGAATTTCCTGTTGTGAAACTCTCCGTAATATCCGGACAGGCTGGTCGTAAAGTTATGCACAAATTCATTTGAACATGATCTATTAATGGTATGGGCTGCTTGTGCAACATCATTGTTCTCCAGCAATATTTTACCTTCAAGGGCACCCTTTTCCATTGTTTTCAGGTCACGGTGTCTTACACGCCATTCAAACAGGAAACGTCCGAATTCTATGAGACTCCATAAAATTAAACCCAGCAGTATTATTATAACGGGATACAACAGGTTTGTGGATATCAGA
Source organism: Candidatus Methanovorans sp. (assembly GCA_020793565.1). GTDB lineage: Archaea > Halobacteriota > Methanosarcinia > Methanosarcinales > Methanosarcinaceae > Methanovorans. The sequence continues at coordinate 4,976 of DQIP01000126.1, read as the reverse complement.
TATATACTCGTCTGTGCTCCTGCTTTACAGAATTGGATGATTTCCAGGGTGCCTGGGTACATATATGAATTCCTCATTGGTTTTACGATATATCATAAATATGAAAGTGCTAATAATACCATTTCTATATATACTTTTTTGTTATATCGTGCTACATTCCAGTTTAAAGATGTGATTTGTAGAAATAGTAAATCAACAGAAAATATTTAATTCGTTCACAACAGAGTTCTGTAATGCTTATCAATAACCTGTTGATACAAATTTCATTGTTGGGATTGAAATAATATTCCTTATTTGACAAGTAGTTATGTGGTGTGGAATAAATAGAAAGGTATATATTGCGGTTTATTGTGGGTAGTATTACGAATTAGTTTAATATTGATAATATTTCTTATAATAATTACTGGTGATAACACGAGTACGCCTATTTTGATAAATTGGTAACACGTAAACACTCCTGTTTCATCACAATCAAGTAATATCATCATGACGAGTTCATTTAATCCAAACATTTTAATTTCTTGAAAAAAAATATGGGAGATAAAAGTTATGAATAAAATTGGGATAGGTATATTAGTTGTATTAAGCCTTGCAGTACTGTGTGTTGCACAGGTTCAGGGAGCACAGATAAGCGTTGAGCCATCGTATCTAAACGTCGAACATGGAGATACGTTTACGGTGAACGTAACAGTGGATCCTGAGGGCACCGACGTTCAGGGGGCTGAATATAAATTATTTTACGACAGTATTTTGTTTAAAGTGCTAAGTCAAAATAAAGGTCCGTTCCTGAGTCAGGATGGTGCCAGCACACTACCCCTATGTAATGTTATCACACCTGGTAAAATTGAGTACGGTGAGGTGAGAACGGGGGTTGATTATGGGATAAACACGTCTGGTACACTTGCAACGATTGAGTTTGAAGTGGTTAGAAACTCTGGAGTCGGCGAACTTCGCTTGGACGAAATTATGTTAAGCGATCCCACTGCTTCAAGTATTGTCAATCTCACTGTTAATAGTGGATATGTTGTGATTGCCACTCCATCTACGCCAGTCCTGATACAGGGATATATTTTTTATGAAAACAACAGCGAATGCAATAATCCAACTGTCAATATCACAAACCTGAACACTGGTGTGCAATGGACGGCTGAAAAAAGTGAAAACTCAAACTACTATCAGATCATGCTTGCAAGTGCTGACGCAATTGCAGACGAGACTTTACGATTTGATGTCGTAAGTCCGGATGGAAGCCAGTTGAATATTATGGAGCACAATATCACTCAGGACAATATTGACGATGGTGGTCTCTTCGGTTTCAATCTCACGCTTGAATCGCCCGTTGACCCGGCACCATATCTCGTCACCTATACTATCTCCAACACCACGATCTCACCCAATGGGAACGGGATCATGGATGACACGGTGATCGATGTCGAATTTTCAGAGAACGTAAGTGCGTCTATCAAGATCGAGAACGTAAGCGCTGTTGTGAGAACATTCTACACCTCACCGAAAGTGAAGAATCCAAACCCAAAGACATGGGATGGCACCGATGACGATGGCAACATTGTAGTTAGTGGTGCATATCAAGTGAACATCACTATGAATGATGGTGTAAACCCGCAGGTCTGCAACAATACAGGGATCATAATCGTAGACACCACGCCGCCGACAATAGATCTTGATCCGGTAACTACACCAACCAATGTCAGTTCCCAGACAGTTACTGGTACCGTGGAAAGTGGTGCAACTGTTGAAGTTATATGTTCAACTGCAACAACGGTAGGTATTGTTAGTTATCCAACTGTTACAACCTGGTCTGTTAATATCACGGGCATGTCTGAAGGCGATAATGTTATTACAGCTTCGTCCACAGATCCGGTAGGTAACACTGCATCAGCTACTAAAACGATTGTACTGGATAGTGTTACAACAATCACGATTGATTCTGTAATATCACCAACCAATGTCAGTTCCCAGACATTAACAGGTACCATGGAAAGTGGTGCAACTGTTGAAGTTATATGTCCAACTGCAACGGTAAGCACTGTAACTTTAACTGGCACAACCTGGTCAGTTGATATCACAGGTATGTCTGAAGGTAATAATGATATTACAGTTTCGTCCACGGATTTGGCAGGCAACACAGCAACCGAAATAGTTACAGTTACCTATAATATTCCTGATACTACCGCACCTGAAGTTAGTATTACTTCACCTGTTAACGGTTCAATATTTAGCACTGCTGATATCACAGTAACAGGTACTGCCTCTGATAATTCAGGCATTGTAAATGTTACCGTGAACGGTGAAATTGCTGATGGAACCGATAGCTGGAGCAAGATCATCACACTTAATGAAGGTGAAAATACTATCACTGTCGTTGCAACTGATAACGAAGGTATCACAGCAACCGCAGTTATTACAGTGACACTGGATACCATAGCACCTGAAGTAAGTATTACTAAACCTAATGATAAACCTAAACATAAACATAAAAGTATAAAGTTCGTTAACAATATTATCAGGGGTAAAGTTGATGGTGACAACTTAAATTATGCCACATTAACTGTGAAGATCAATAATGGTACTATAGTGAGTTCCTATAATTTAAGCATCATAAATAATAAATTCACTCAGCGTGTTCAATTTGCCCCTGATCAAAACAACACACTTGAATTATTTGCAATCGATGCTGCAGGGAATAACAATAGTATTAACCGGAAAATATATGTTGGGAATAATAAAAAGGAAGAGGTGCACACTGTCAAGAAAAACGAGTCCGTGGAAATTAATGCTACTAATGAAACCGGGGCTGGTATAAAATTTCTTTCAAATATCAGTGCAGACAATATTACTTTTACATTGACTGCCTTGGATCAGACATGGGTGAATGAACTGAATAATTCGACATCCTTTTATAATGAAATTGCAGTGGGCAGGATCGTTGAGATAAACGTGACCGGTCTTGACGCTACAAATAAATCAGAGGTCCAGTACGTTATCGTAAAATTTAATTACACAATGGATGTTCTGGATCTTGATGGTGATGGCACCATAGAACCTGGTGAACTTGATGAGAACAATATGTTCATTTATTGGTTTAATACCAGCAACAACAGCGGTAACTGGACAAAGCTCTTAAAAGGCAATCCTGATTGGGTGCTCGACAACGGTCAGGTGAAAATATCAGGCAATGATTCTGGCTATATATGGGTAAAAGTAAAACACCTGAGTACATTTGGTTTGGTAGCAAGTCCGGAACCGGAGATCTCTGTTGATGGTAACGATCGGGTAGTACGTCTTGACTCCGACAGCAGCGGTGGTGTCAGCAGCGGTTCATCAGGGGAAGCCTACAATAATATCGCATTAAAAGAATTCATACGTAAATATGTCGGCGCGGACACCAGAGTCAAATACCAGTTCAAAGAAGGTAATAACAGCATTGGATATGTTTACTTCGATGCAAAAACAAATGCGAGGGATGTAGTAGCAACTATTGAGGTGCTCAAAAGTAAATCTACATCAGTTTCAAATGCACCTTCTGGTGTAGTTTACCAGCACATGAATATATTGGTTGGTAGCAGTGGATATGCAACTGAAAACAATATCGCAGATCCGGTGATCGGATTTAAGGTTGCCAGATCATGGATAGCTGCAAATAATATCAATAAATCCACAATCAGGCTGAACCGATACAACGATGAAAACTGGGATTCACTTGCAACTTCCCAGGTAAATGAGAATGCAAATTTCCTGTATTTCGAATCTGGCACGCCAGGATTCTCTCCATTTGCGATAACCGCTGAAGAGATGGAAGATGAAAACGATGGAAAAGATATTGTTGCTAAGACAGCGGTCGGTGGGGAAGCGGATGAAGTGACACTTGATCAGAAACCTGAACAGGCATCACCTGATGAAATGTCTAATATTCCGGGCTTCGGATTGATGTCTGGTCTGTCGGTTTTGCTGGTAGCTATGCAGATATTGCGTAAAAAGAGATAAATAAGGTTATTGAATCTCATTTGTTTTTCCCGGTGCATGAGAATGTATGGAAATTCATGTTTCCTAAAATATTTATATATTCGGTGCGCAATGCCTGTATTGACCCGGATTGCCTTAAGAACGGATAAAATCTGGTTAAACAAATGCGAGAGAACAATTGAGATCCACCACCACTTTAAAACAAAATATGACTTTGATATATGACCTACATTAGTGCACTTAATTTATTTATTTGATGGACGTATTATACAAATGCGTCAAAAAATATACATCTGTGTGCTTGTTTCGATGATATGTATGGCCTGTGCTACATTAGCGATAGCACAGGCTGCGCCATTCGTAATCAGCGGCTATATCTTCAATCCTGACGGCAGCCCTTGCAGCAGTTTGGATGTTTATATAACGGATCTGGACACAAGTATGAACTGGACTGCAGAGACGCCTCTCACATCAAACTATTACGAGCTCGTGCTTAACAGCAGCAATATCAATACTGGTGATATCCTGCACTTCAACATATCGAACAGTTCACAATCACTGAGATTTAACCACACAACTACAAGCAGTGATATCGAGAACGGCGGACTAACCAGCTTCAATTTTACATTTACATCAAATAGAATAAACATCTCAGGCTACAAGATCAATGATACCAATGGCAATGCATTGTGGAACCCTGGGGAACAAGGGATCCGGGGATGGAATATAATGCTTAAGAATGCCACCGATGCGGTTGTATCCACGATTTCAACCAATCCACAGGGCTACTGCGAGTTTACGAACCTTCTCCCCGGAAGCTATAACTCATGTTTTCCAGTATCACACCCAAATTCACTGTTTTCCATGCATAAATAACCTTTTATAACGTCTTCTACTGTCGATTTTCATCATCAGAACACTCCATCCATTTTTTTAGTTGCAACACAGAATTAAATATGAAAACACATACATATGACCTATTTTATAATGTG
>DQIP01000127.1 GCA_020793565.1 Candidatus Methanovorans sp. | reverse complement strand
GATTGGAAAATTTACCAAAGTGGGATGTAACTATAAACCCCATATTTGGGTAAATTATTTATTGGGAAATCCCTTATCTGCCCTTCGTGAAGTTTCTCACCATATGTTTCCTGTAAGAAATCCCACATCAGATTTACCAGTGATCTACATGTTGCCTTTGGAAATCCGTAATCGCCCTCAAGTGTTTGGAATAATCTCTGTTGTGCGCTTCGGACCCAAGGTCCTTTGTAAACAAGGTCTTCGTCTTCGATTTGTTTCATGGCCGATCCCATTCCATAGATGGAGTTAGAGGTAATTATTGTGGTGGCCATTTGTCCTAATGGTAAATTTGCATAAATGAAATTTTGTATTTGATTAGCAACTTTTCTTATAGATCCATCTATACAAATACGAAATTTTCAGCGTCATTTTCCATGTGATCCCCTTACTGTCAAACCTGAGGTGCAGCATATATGCGCTTAACACAAGATTAAGTGACATAACAGTAATTAATCTTAAAGATTATAAACTATACAAAAAAGTTTGGTGGGATAGCGCGGATTTGAACCGCAGTCCAAGCGTCCCAAACGCTCGAGGATCGACCAAGCTACCCTACTATCCCACAAGGGTATCCACTGCAATAGATTTTATACGTTAAAAAGGTTACGTAACAGATGGGATTAATCTGTTTTCTCGGAACAAATCGTTACAATAATCATGCACCTGCTCCATCGCTTAACCCCATCGTTCGTATAATTCATTTTTAATTCCCATACGGTCAAGTGCACGCCCAACCATGATATTGACAAGATCATCGATGGTTTGTGGTTTTGAATAAAATCCAGGGCACGCCGGAAGTATAATTGCACCGGCTTCGTGTGCCCGCAGCATGTTCTCAAGGTGAATTCGGCTAAGCGGAGTCTCTCGCGTCATCAGGATAAGTTTGCGTCCTTCTTTTAAGCACACATCTGCTGCACGTGTCATAAGATTATCCGTGATGCCGCTTGCAATCGATCCCAGTGTCTTCATGCTACATGGTGCGATGATCATGCCATCGAACATGTGCGAGCCGCTTGCGATCGATGCGGTGAAATCCTTTTCACTATATACATTCGATGCAAGGTCTTCCACTTCAAGTAGCGAATATCCAGTCTCGATCTGCATGATATGTTTTGCAGGTATTGAGATCACAAGATGTGTCCTGATATCCATCTCGGCCAGAACCTGCAATAACCTGATGCCGTATTGCACTCCCGATGCGCCGCTGATCCCGACTACGATTTCCATAAGATCATCCTTTTTCTCTTAATTCTTATAGTGAACCTATTAACTTATCTGTCATCTGTTTCGAAGCAGCAATTATTTCGCCAATCTCATCCTCTGTTATGTTATCTAAATGGATACCGACTATAAAAACCGTTGCTGTCATTGTAACTGCACTGACACGCCGCGCGCAGTCCAGTGCAATCCCATCGTCCCTGTGTCCGGGCAGGCTTATCACGGATGCAGATGCACGCGCGCTTTTTTCATCGTACATTCCAACAGCAGCAGCACCCACATGTTCATTCCCTCCGGTAAGTGTAATTATATAATCGTTCCCGACCGTTTTTCGTTCAAGGACAAGTTCTATCCTGCCAGCATTTTGTTTGATAGGCTGTAAAATATCCATTTCCCTCGCGCAGCTCACAATTCGTTCAATCTAAACTGCTTTGTGGTCTTCTTAGCCTCAAAGAACTCACGGGCAGCCTTACCAACGGCATCGCGGTGTTCTTTTGGGGTGTACACTCCCATTCTCCAGTTATCCTTATGCGCCAACTCAAGAGTTGCAACCACATGCGATGCTTCGTCGAGGCGCAGCATCTGATCATCGTTTTTGACATCGTTTTTGATCAGCGCTTTCATCTCTGCAATATCAGGAGCCTTTGGTATATCGATAAGGATGCTTTCAGGCTCGATCCCTGCTATCTCTGCAATCTCGACCTCAACCCTTCCCACATTGCCCCGATAGCGCAACACGCTTTCACCCACGGAGTTAAAACCGACATACAATGCCCGTTTGTACAACCTGCGTTCATCAAGGCGCTGTGCAAGTTCGCCTGCATATCCCTCATCTGCGCGCATGGTCTCAAAAAGCCTTGCATCATCCATATCCCTGAGTTCGAATGGATCAAGCGCCCGATTCTTGATCAGGTATTCGATTGCCCGCGTGCACATTGTCTCTGCGATCCTTGAAACGTGATGGTAATACACGGAAGGGTGCATCAGGAAACGTGATACCAGCAATGACTCGGCTGCTTTCAGGCCTCCGGGTGTAACTACAAGTTTGTTCTCATAGAACTGCATCTCATGTATCAGGCGCACATGGTCCACAAGACCGAACGCAACGCCTGTATAGTGCGCGTCCCTCACAAGATAGTCCATCCGGTCAACATCGATCTCGCTGCTCAGTATCTTCCCGATGGCAGATTCACCTTTGATATGTTTTGCGATATTTGCGGGATTAAGGCTATGCTCATCCAGTATATCAGATATCTCGCCTCTTTTTAGGATATCTTTTACATCATCATGTTTTTTTCTTGTGTAACGGCTGATAATGTTTTCTGTGACATGCGAGAGCGGTCCGTGTCCGATATCGTGCAAAAGCGCAGCAGCACGGAGTTCGTTCTTTTCGTTAACGGTCACTGAATTTATCTGTGAGGTCAATACAGTGGCAAGGTGCATCACACCGATTGAATGTTCAAAACGGGTATGATTGGCCCCGGGATAAACGAGATTTGATAAACCAAGTTGATTGATCCGTCGCAGGCGTTGCATGGACGGGGTATCAATTAGTGACAATGCGATCTCATCCAGTTCGATATAACCATGTACAGGATCACGAATGACTTTCATATTGTTTAAACAGGTTTCATAATATAATGTTGTTCCGATTATTTGGAAAAAGGTTGTATTTTAAAAAGATGGACCAATATGGGTATCATGGGAACGGTTCCGTATCATGCCCGTATCATGCGCTTTGTCAAGGGGGTGGTTTATGGTGAGTGATGTCGATGCTCACAATGAACTTGTTTCCATGCCGGTACGTGGAAGAAATACCCATAAATGTAAAATCACCATAAATGATGTGCCAGTCTCGATTAACATAAAATTGCAAAATACGTTAGTTATGCTCAACGCATTTTTCACAAAATTGTGTGGATAAATGATATGGCGGAGACAAAATGCCAAAAAATTGTGTGATGGTCATCAACATCAGTAATACTCAACCTTGAACACCCTGTCGTTTTCCCGAACAATCCCGTCCACTCCCAGTCCGGCTTCCTGCCCCTGCATGGCCTCTTTGACAGCCTCCCCTTCCACGATCAAGGATTCCACTTCCTGCTCAAGATATGTGGTGTACCCTTCGACAACGATATGGTCTCCCACTGCCAGCCCTTGCTCCAGCAATTTCACGGCTGCAGCATTCTGTTTTGGGAAATAATTGGTTACTACGCCAACAGCCTGCCGCTTAACAGGGGATGCGTTCATGTTATTCTCATACGCCAGTCCATCCGGTCCGGGTACGCCAAAATAGAAACCCGTGGAAAATCCCCGGTTGTACTCAAGTGCCATTTGTTCCTTCAATTCCCGTGCACGCCCTGATGTGTATGAACCGTTCCGGCACCCGCACAGTGCTTCTCTATAGCATCGGGATACAGCAGCCGTATAACCCGGATTTCGCAACCTGCCTTCAATCTTGAAAGCGTCCACACCTGTCTCGATAAGCTCTGGCAGGTGTTCTATCATGCAAAGATCCCTGGCACTGAGCAGGTATTTACCTTCCAGGTCGATCTCCTTACCATTCTCCCCGTGTAAAGTCCATTCCCACCTGCACGGCTGGGAGCAGTCTCCGCAATTGCCGGATTTTCCAAGCAGGTATGCCGAAAGGTAACACCGCCCGGATATCGCCTGGCACATCGCGCCGTGCACGAACACTTCAAGTTCCATGTCTGTATCCTGCCTGATATCCTTTATTTGCCCAAGGGACAATTCCCGTGACAACACCACGCGGCTGGCACCAAATGACTTGTAGAAATTGGCAGTATCGGCATTGGAAACGTTCGCCTGTGTGGAGATGTGCACCCTTAAGCCACTATCCACTGCTCTTGTAATGACAGCAGGATCCCATGCGATGATCGCATCAACGCCTGCTATTGATGCTGTTTCAATGACCTCTTTTACAGATGTAACGTCATCAGGGTATATCACGCTGTTCACGGCAAGATAGGCATGCAATCCGTGGTCATGCACCTGTTCCACAAAGATATTGAGGTTATCCGATGTAATGTCATTCGCCCTCGAGCGCAGGCTGAAACGGTCCAGCGAAAAATAGACTGCATCTGCGTGATCATTGCATACGGAAAGAGCGGCGGGATTTTTCACACCCATAACAAGTTCGGGGATTTTGGTGAGGTTATCGTCGAGGTTATCGGTGCATTTGTTCATGAGGGTTCATGGGAACGATTGGTTAAAGCAGTTATGTGCTGTTTATGCATCACACTATTCATCATTTCTTTATTATCCTCACAATAACCGCCAATCCGATAGCATTTATCAATAAGATCAAAACCCCACCAACCAGGTACTGTGTATTCCGGGAAATCCCATTGTTTCCGGATGCTACAGGTAGTTTGAATTCGATCATCGTATCCGCATCTGCAAACACTTCCTGCTCCCATAATTCATTTTTCACAACAGGCTGATCAATATTGTCCGGATCACTCACACGCACGGTATAGTTAACCCCCGGCTCAATTCCAAGAAAGAGATATTCATCATCACCGGATGCAGATGCGATCGTTATCCCGTCGTGCACCAGTTCCACATCACTTGAAAATGGCACATCGACTTTTATATTCACGTAATCTTTCAGCCCGATGTCGTTGCCATCTGCAAATCGTAATCCATTCGGGATGTTCAATATGCCGAGGATTGTCGGAGCAATATCTTCCTGTCCGTATTTTCCATCGATCACCGCTTCTTTCACGTTCGGTGCATGTACAATGAACGGTATCATCTGCGCTTCGGAAGTGACCGCATACTTTTCAGACTGGTGGCCTCCACGGGTATTGTCTGCTGCAAATGCCATCCCATGGTCTGCTGTAAGTATAAATGCAAGGTTGTTTTCAATACATAGTTCAAACAGCGTCATGATGGCAGGATCGATCCCTTCGATATTTTCAATATATCCGCTGTTCCTCCTGTGGTGCCCTGAACTGTCGATAGCACCTGCATTTATAGTAAGTATATATTTTTGTCCGGGTGCACTTTCACTCATAGACCTGATGATGTCACCGGCCGTATCGAGTGCCCACCTGTTGTATGCATCATATCGTTCACCGGAACTTTCAGGATATTGGTTAACATAATCATACGCCCCATCGGCGCGTAGTTCCATCGCCTTAATAACAGCCTGCGGTACATCCGCATCGATATGCTTGTTCGTGGACATCTTGATAGTGGGATCGTTGATGGAATTCGTTGCATCATGCACAACAATATCCTGCTCTGCGCACATTTCGTAAAAATCCCCCCTCTCAAGCACTGCAATGGCGAGATATCCATTCTCATGTGCCATGTCGTATATGGTAGCATCCGGATAACCGACCATCTCACCATCTGCACCCGAATTTCCGGTTACAAGGACAGAATGTCCTGCCTCGGTGTAGGTCTGGGGGGCACGTATATCCATAACACGCGCGCTGTCTTTCGCAATCTGCAAAATATTGTGCACGACTGCTTTGTCGAGTACCGTTCCATCAATTGCGTAAGGGGTAAGTTCGGGATAGATGTATGGGGAACTGAGTCCGTCTATAATTAAGATAACTGCGCCGTCTGGTGTGCTCACGGTATTGATTTCTACAACAGTTGATGCGATGGCTGGTGCCGGTATAAGAAGGTATAATAAAAATAGGGTCGTTGCAACTAGTTTGGATATTGTATGGGTTGTGCCCGGGATTTTGCATTTCATTAGAAAGATAAATATCCGGCTCTGTATAAAGAAGTAACCATGTTTGCACCTGTTTGTTTGTTCTTGAGTGTATAATCCACTACCGGCAAGTCATTACTTTTACACAGTTCGAAAGAGACCGGGAAAGCAAAAAAGATGTATGTGTTTCAATCCCCTATAAACGGGTCACTACTTTTAGGGATTTCCCAATAAATAATTTACCCAAATATGGGGTTTATAGTTACATCCCACTTTGGTAAATTTTCCAATCTTTCAATTCTCTCTTCGCAGATTTTCATTGCTTCTTTTGTTAATTTAACCCCTTTCTGGTAAACTTTATCGACAAGATGAACGACGGGGTATACACCATTCCATGTCATAG
>DQIP01000226.1 GCA_020793565.1 Candidatus Methanovorans sp. | reverse complement strand
ATGCCGCCTACGGCGGATTGTCTCGGCATCAGAACTACCTGAACAAGTACTAATATTGTATCAGCAATTCATAGCCCTAAAACGAACATATTCTGATTATAAAAATTTTCGGTGAAAACAATGGCACAAATCACACACTGGGCAGACGTTACCGCAGGCGAGGCACTCAAACTTTCAAATAAGCACCTCGTAGCAACAGGCATCACGCCCTCCGGTCACATTCACATAGGCAACATGCGGGAAGTCGTAACTGCCGATGCAGCCTTTCGGGCACTGCTTGGCAAAGGCGCGGACGCTGAACTTATATACATAGCAGACACCTTCGACCCGCTCCGTAAAGTGTATCCCTTCCTGCCTGAAAGTTATGCAGAACATGTCGGGAAACCGCTTTCACAAGTACCGTGTCCTTGCGGGGAATGCAAGAACTATGCAGACCATTTCCTCAAACCATTCTTTGGGGCACTGGAAAAATTAGGCATCCGGCCGAAGGTCTATCTTGCCGATGAACTCTACAAGAGCGGTGCATACACACAAGCAATAAAAACAGCCCTGGCAAAACGCGACGAGATTGCCAATATCATTGATGAAGTGACCCATAAAACAACCGCGGACGACTGGAGTCCGTTCAATCCGATCTGCACCGGGTGCGGAAAGATAAACACCACAAAGGTAACCGGATTCGATGCGGATGCCGAAACAGTGGACTATACCTGCTCATGCGGTCATTCCGGCACGGTTCCGATGAGCGGCGGCGGAAAACTCACATGGCGTGTGGACTGGCCTGCACGGTGGGGTATTTTGGGTGTCACAGTCGAGCCGTTCGGTAAAGACCACGCATCAAGAGGCGGTTCGTACGATACCGGAAAGAGAATATCCAGGGAGATATACGGCTACAAAACACCCTACCCGATCGTATATGAGTGGATCATGCTCGGGAAAAAAGGCGCAATGTCCTCCTCGACAGGCGTGGTGGTCTCCATATCCGATATGCTCAAAGTCGTTCCAGCTGAAGTATTGCGGTATCTCATAATCAGGACAAAGCCTGAGAAACATATCCAGTTCGACCCTGCCCTGCCGCTCCTGAACCTTGTTGACGAGTACGAGAAGTTGCATTACAAGACCGAAATAACAGAATATGAGAGCACTGTCATAAAACTCTCCCACGCAAGCGGTATCTGCCACACGGATATTCCGTTCAAGCACATGGTCACGATCTATCAGGCAGCACGAGGGGATATTGACCGGATCATGAAGATCGTGGCACGTGCGGGTTACAATACCGATAACGAAAAATGTATACGGGAACTTGCGGAAAACGTAGGCAACTGGCTTGAAATGTATGCTCCCCCATTTGCAAAGTTCAGTGTGCAGGAAGAAGTCCCTGTCCATGCAGCCACGCTGACAGGCGTGCAAAAAGCGTTCCTTAGTGCATTCTCGAACATCATAAATGAAAGCGGGGAACTTACTGGTGAGGACTATCACAATCTTGTATACTCTGCAAAGGAGGCAGATTCAAAACTGCATTCCGCAATCGTGCAGATGCCCGGTGTCGGGGCGGGTGAACTGGAAATAGATCCGAAGGACATGTTCAAAGCCATCTATATATCAATACTTGGGCAGCAGTCAGGCCCAAAGGCCGGATGGTTCCTATCATCCCTGGAAAAGGATTTTCTGGTCAGGCGTTTCATGGACGCATCGACCTATAAACCATAGTGCCGACATTTCAAACGAACACATTTCAAACAAACACATTTCAAATCTCATACACCCGGGACTTCAAATATAGTCAAAAACCAAACAATTTAAACGCTCTTTGCAAACTTCGCCTCTTTGCGGTGACCAAAATCATACGCCGCAAGGACACTCACACGGAATAGCAAACAGGCAAAAAAGTAAGCGATATGTTGGGCCTTTCCATTTACACTGTAGATAAATTATAGGCTCCATCAAAACCCTTATAGACAAAGTCTTACTTAATTTAAGGTATGAAACTGAAATTATTAATGATCATTGCCCTTTCACTGGTCATCAGCGGCTGTGTCGATCAGGAACTTAGTCCAGTTGATACCACACAGCAGGGACAGCTTGAAACCGAACTGGTCGATCTATCTGGTGTCACAGGGGAAAACACCCAATTTACCAAATATTATTCATTACAGCCATTGAATCTTAGTGTACAGGTTCCCCAATACCAATTACCGTTATCAGTAGATCAAATATCGAACTATGATGCGTTTTCTGATGATATCCCGCTTAGCAGCGAGGCACTGGACCTGCTGGAAAAGAACGGGTTTGTTGTGATAAATAATCCATTTAATCCAGTTGAAGATGACATCATCCGGCCATATGATCGATTAAAGCATGAAAAAGTACCTGTCTTTATAACAACAGATTCACTGCTGCATCTTTATCACATCCAGTTCGATGAAACCCTGCGCCAGATCGAAGAGAGGGAATTCTATGATAACATATGGAAGATCAGTGAAGAACTGTTGAATGAATCAATTCAGACTTACCAAAACAGTGATTCAGATGTAAAAGAAGCAGCAAGAAGAAATGTTGCATACTTTTCAGTCGGACTGAGTCTGCTTAAACCGGTTCCTGAACAGCTCTGCCCAAAACAGGACGAATGGGAATGCGCAGATGCTTATTTTAGCAAAGATGATCTTGAGAAATACAGTTTTGAGATTCCATCATATGTAATAGATGATGTTGAAAAAGAACTCAAATTAATAGACGAGCATTCGGGATTTGTAGAATCACCAATTTTTATTTATTTTGAAGATTATTCCCAGTATGTTCCAAGAGGACACTATACAAGGTCAGAAAAACTAAAGAACTATTTTAAAACGTTCATGTGGTATGGAAGAATGAGCATGTTGCTTAAAGGCTCTGATAATATAGCACCTGGAACAACCGACCCGTCAGATGAAAATGGTTTGATCTCAGTAGAAGACGCCAGGATCCAGACAACAAGTGCATGCCTGATAGCATCCGAATTCGATGAAGATCGATCACTACTGGATAAATGGGACCGGATATATTCAGTAACTGCCTTTTATGTGGGATTATCTGATGATCTCGGACCTTATGAATACATTAATGCATCAAACACGGTTTTTGGAGGAACATTTGATCCGGCTGATCTGAATGAAGATAATATCGGAAAAATTAAAGCCCGAATGGCAGAGTACAGCTCACCGAAGATATACGGCGGGACAGGAAAATGTGGAATATCACCTCCTTTTACACCAGAGCAGGCAGATCGGTGCCTGGACAATACAAAGGGATTCAGGTTGATGGGGCAGAGATTCATTCCTGATTCATACATGTTCACAAATCTTGTAGGTGCATATACAGGTACTTACCAGGGCAACCAGACCCCGTTCACCCTTGTCAGAAGTGCTATGGGACCGATAAGAGGATTCCCCAGAGGCCTTGACGTTATGGCATTGCTCGGATCAGATCGATCGATGGAACTGCTGAACGGGATGGGTGATTCCAATTATGAGTTATATGACAGCCAGTACGATGAACTGAAAGGGGAATTCGATTCGCTTGATGCGGCCCAGTGGAATAAGAACCTGTACTGGTCCTGGTTATTCACGCTCAAACCCCTGCTGGATGATCATGGTGAGGGGTATCCTACATTTATGCAAACGGATGCATGGAAGGATAAGGAACTGGTCACCTCACTGGCTTCATGGGCCGAACTGAGACATGATACGATCCTTTATGCCAAACAGAGCTATACTATGGATGTGACTTCCATTGGTCCACCCACTGAAGAAAAACCTGTTGTGGGTTATGTTGAACCTGTTCCTGAATTCTATAACAGGCTGCTGGCATTAACACAGATGACAAATAAAGGCTTAAGCGAAATGGATGTGCTGGATGGATCAGCTAAATACAGACTGGATAATCTTGAAGTGATACTTGGGAGACTTGTTGAGATATCATCCGATGAACTCGAAAATAAAGAGTTAAGTGAAGATGATTACGAGTTTATAAAGAATTTCGGCGACAGTTTAAATAATGTCATCGCAGATGTTGATAATAAGGCAAAAAAGACCACTATAATCGCTGATGTCCATACCGATGGCAATACAATGTCTGTTCTGGAGGAGGGTGTGGGATATGTAGACCTTGTCGTTGTAGCATACCAGCTCCCTGATGGAAGGATACTGATAGGTTCAGGTCCGGTTATGAGTTATTATGAGTTCAAGCAGCCTATGGACGATCGGCTTACCGATGAAGCCTGGAGAGGGATGCTGGACAGGAATCCTCCGGGTAGACCGGAATGGATATCATATTTCACAGGTGTTTGAGATAAAACCCATTACAATTGACACATAAATGCCGCATTGGTTGCTTTTATCCATAATCAACACCTGTGTACACATAACCAATAAAAGTGCTAACATACAAACATCCACTGTATATGACCATTTATCCCACCCACCACCCCACCCCGAAATCGCAATTGCTAGCATGGGAGCAGGAATATACCCATATTACATGGGGTGGGCCAAGGTCAACCAGGACAGTGCGTGACCACCTGCTGGAAGGTAGCCGTGTACTTGATGCGGGATGCGGCAATGGGCGGCATCTTCTGCCACTGTCGCGCCGCTACTGTACCGTTGGGATTGACATCTCCAAAACCGCACTTGTGGCTTCCGGAACATATCTGGAAAAGAGCGGGCAGCACAGCGAACACCTTGTATCAAGTGTAACCGAACTTCCTTTTGATAACGATTCTTTTGGCGGGATCGTCTGTTATGGGGTTTTACAGCATCTTTTTGCAGGTGAGAGGCGCGCGGCAGTGAGCGAGTTTAAGCGAGTGCTTTCCCCTGGTGGTTTCCTGTTCTTTGAAGCGTTCGGGGTGGATGATATGAGATATGGGGGAACGGAGGTCGAACCGGATACATTCCTGCGCAAGAACGGGGTTATTTACCATTATTTTACGAAAGAAGAAGTATCATCTCTCCTTAGGGGATTTGAAATAATAAAACTTGAAAATGCAAGATCTGAAAAAAAGTTCAGGGGAGAAATCCACTCCCGCCACATGATAAAAGTGGTTGCACGCTTGTTCTAGAACGCAATATTAAGGAACTTTAGCAGTATGATCAAGATCGCACCGAATGCACCGGATAATGCGCATGTCAGGATCACGATCCAGTTTGTGTAATCTATCCCAAGCCCAAACCCGATATTTCCCGCGATCAGGATAACAAAACCAACAACAATGTTTATTATAATTTTTTTGGCAGTTTTCAACACCTTGTAGAGAATGAACGCTGCAAGTATCGCAATCAAAAAAACCCATATTTCTGGCATTTCTAACACACTCATATTGATCAGGTTAATATTAAAATCAGCACTATTTAATCATTGCTATGAATTTTGGCTTTACCCGATAAAAGCAACGAATTCTGAAATGATATTTTCAAGATGCTCATGGCCAGTATATTGTTCCACCCTCATATTCTTACCCGGATTCCCGAGCAGCATTGCAGAAACGTTTGCCTCCGGCCTGTGAACACACAGGACAGGCATCCCGGCCCCGGCAGCCCTGCATATCTCATAACCAACACCAATCGAAGGAACAGTAACCTCTGCGATCAGGCAGTCACTATTTTTGATCAGGCTGATATCGCGGTCATATATCTCCTGTTCACTCATCTTTGCTTCCTTTCCACCAAGATCCGGGTCAGCTACATGCCAGCTTAATACATTCATTCCCCTGCTTCTCAAAAATTTGCAGATATGCCGGTACGCAGGAAGCATTTGCCGCCCGCCGCGTATGGAACAGGAAAAGAAGACGTTCATTGGACACCCCTGAAATAATGACCTTTTGTGTATTCCACGGTCAGGTCTTTGCATGTAGCAACGGTCTTTACGCTCTTACCAAAACACCTATCGATCGCATCCCTGTATGATTGCACAACCGTTTCAACATTTTCACCACCAACTGCCTTTACATCGATCCTGATACTTGAAAGACCGGTTTCAACGATCTTCGGGATATTGTCAAGCATGCAGAGCACTTTTGAATTTAAGACATGCATCCTGCAATCCCCATCCATCTTAAGAGGGAATACATATTTTTTTTCATCCACAAGTTCAAACTCATTTTCCTTGCACGGCGCAGGACAGGCACCTTCATACATCCCACCAACGACACAGTGTTCCATTTCCATGAGTTCCAGCCGTCCGTGCACGATGCATTCAGTTACACCTGATTGGGCGAACTGTCCGATCTCTTTAAGCGTCAGTTCGGGTGAGAGCACGACCAGCCGTGCACCCTGGCCTGTCCAAAAATCAAGCGAACTGCGGTTGAACACGTTAAAAGGACTATCCAGTATTATTGCGAGTCCCATCTTCTTTGCAAGCTTGAACGTACCCGCATTTGACACCATAACCCCATCTGCACCAAGTATTCTTGCCATGCGGAAAATGTTTTCGGTCACGTCCATCTTATCATCCTTAACAATCCGTGGCGTATCGAAATATATCTGCCGTCCTGCCCTATGCACATATACGGTTGCATCTTTAAGATCCGTTTTATCTTCACTGCACCCGCATGTACTATTAAAATATATCACATCTGCGCCGCCCGAAATCGCATTCTGCACGTCCCCCAATGAATCCGCACTCACGGCAATTAAAGGTTTTTTAGTCGGGACTTCTTCGGTTTCCGGAACTGGCAACATGCCAGTGTACCTGACGTGCGGACTGCGTCTCCATTGTACTGTCCTTTCTTCGTTTAAACGGGATATTGCATCCTTTCGAATGTCATTTAGCAGGCTGATAGGAATAAATATGCCATCTTCAAGTTCCACATCAATAGAATCCACATCAAAAACAGTGTTCCCGAGTTTCGTCAACTGCTGTATAATTTGGTATCTGGTTGTAGGTTTTTTTGTCGCCCGCTCAACCACATATTCCGACCTGATCTGTACCGCATTGAGATCGATATCTTCTATCTTCAACTCAAACAGTTCACCCTCAACGGCTTTTGCTGTTATGGTGACAGGAACTTTCCGGACAGGAACCCGGGATGTAAATGTTTTCTCCAGTGATTTCATCAATGCTTTGTCCAGTGTCCTGTACACGGTACTGCCTGCGTGCACTTTTGTACTAACCGGGATCTCGATAACCATTCCCGCACCGGCGCGATCGATTATCCTGTCATCTTCATACATGCGATAGGCGATCTCCCCGGTCTCAACCGCGCCTCCAATTCCTATTCCATCGCCCGTATTGAGCGTTCCGGTAAGATCTACGCGCATGCGTCCGGATCTGCGATCATACCCGACAGCAGTCCCGATAGGTATTCCCCGATTGTATGGTTGCTTGCGGCTCATCAGGCCAGTGCGGGGCTTTCCCAAAAAGTAGGAAGACGTGAACCCACGGTTAAAGAGTTGTGCAAGACACATTGATTCTCCCTTTGTGACGTAATATTCAGAAGGTTTTTCCAGGTACCTGTCGATCAGGCGGCGATATATCCTGACAACACCTGCAACGTATTCAGGTCGTTTCATGCGACCTTCGATCTTAAATGAATCAATACCTGTATCAATGAGTTGTGGAAGTATGCCGGCTGTGTTCAGGTCTTTTGGACTTAACAGATATTCCCCATTCGTTTTTACGGCATACCCATTTGAACGCAGTTTGTATTTTTTCCGGCAGGGCTGGGCACAATATCCCCTATTCCCGCTCCGCCCTCCGATAATACTGCTAAATAGGCACTGCCCGGAATAGGATATACACAGCGCACCGTGTATGAACATCTCGATCTCAATGTTTGTGTTTGTGTTTGTGTTAGCGTTAGTATTGGCATTAGTATTAGCGTTAGTGTTAGTGTTGGCATTAGTGTTAGTGTTGGCATTAGTGTTAGTATTGGCATTAGCATTAATGTTCAGTTTTATCTCACGTATCTCATCAAGTGACATTTCCCTTGCAAGAACGACCCTTTTGACACCCAATTCATCAAGGAACTTCACTCCTTCGCTGTTATGTATCGTCATCTGGGTGCTGGCATGGACTGGAATGTCAATTGACAATTCACGCATCTTTAAAAGCAATCCGATATCCTGCACGATCACAGCATCGGCACCACACTCCTCCAGATAATACAGGAGGTTAACAGCATCCTCCATTTCTCGGTCTTTTACCAGTGTATTTACCGTTACGTATGCTTTGACTCCTCTCAGGTGTGCATAGTCAATGGCATCCATAATGCAGCTAACTGTGAAATTACCGGCAAATCCCCTGGCACTGAGCCTATCCGCTCCTAAATATACTGCATCTGCACCGTTTTCCACGGCTGCTACCAGGGATTCCATATTCCCGGCCGGAGCCAGTAATTCAGGTCTTGTACACATGTTTCTAAATTGTGCAGTGCTCTGGATGCTATATAAAATAGTATGTTCGGTTTTGCAGTTCCTGTATCAAGTTTTAAACGATCCCGTCAAAAATTGAATAATAGGCAGGATTCAGATATCCTACCGTTTGATGATATAGAGTTTTATCAGGTAAACACAGACCAATAACACCCCGAGATTGTAAAATGCCTTGAATATCGAGACATACTCGTACTCAAGCCATGTCCTGATTATATTCTCCATTGAAAAATAAAGCTGGAATGTGGCGACAAATAACAGCAGCATGGAAATGATGAACACTCCTCTTTTGAAGTATTCCTCCATTGTAGGTTTTTCGTCGGTCGTATCGATCATTTCTCTTTCCTCCTCTGCACAAGTACCACTAATAATATCGA
Organism: Candidatus Methanovorans sp.; assembly: GCA_020793565.1. Lineage (GTDB taxonomy): Archaea > Halobacteriota > Methanosarcinia > Methanosarcinales > Methanosarcinaceae > Methanovorans. The sequence goes on along the minus strand of DQIP01000226.1, from coordinate 32,111 downwards.
AGCGATGGCCATCAATATTTCAAATCCGGGCATTGCATCCTCACCATATTCCATTGAATAATCAATATCTTCCCTGGGCAGGATGAACTCGCTGGTCTCTATGTGTTTTGTCTTTACCTCTGTTCCAGCATCAATAGTCATTTCAGGTTTAAGCTGCACATAATCTTCCCCACGTTTAACAATGGTATCATTGCTCCATATAAGCACTTCAACAACGTAGTTATATTGATCCGGAACTGTCAGGTTGACACTTTTAATGATGGTGGTTTCGGGCTTGATCGAACCTGTATTTATCCACACCTTGTCAGCAAGCAGGCGTGCGTCCATTTCCCGGGCCTTGATGAGCATCTCATAATTTCCACTTGTGCCGGTGCCTTCATTTGTAAGATACAGGTCACTTTGTATCACTACCCTGCTGCCATTGATCTCCCGCACAAGGAAATCCATCCCTGCAACTTCAATACCGATATCCTGCACATCTGCAGGCAGGTTTTCCAGGTTATATATCGTTATTTCCCCGGTGTTCTTTTTCTTTTCTTCTTCAAACAAAACAGAAACAATCCGGTATCCGCCTTCTTTTTGCAATTCAAGCGATTGGGTGATGCTTACGGTATCACCTTTGTTGATGATACCAATATCACCCTGTGTCTGCACTTCAAGCAAACCGGTTCCTGTGCTGAATGCTTTTAGAAGAAGCGACGTGTTCTTGCTCGAATCACCGTGATAATTCTCAACATAGGTTGTGACATCAATATTTACAAAAGCACTTTTGACCTCTTTTGCAGATATATCCATGTTCGTGATCCTTATCTGGCTCTCATCTTCAAAACTCCGAAGGCATCCACTTGATGCAGTTAATACCATCAGGATAGATGTTAATATTAAAATTCTAATTATGTTTGATCTGTAACCGGTCAAAATACCACTCTCAATTATACATTAGGTAAGAGAGTATTAATAATTTTTGATGACAATTTATCTTTGTACCTGCGTACTTATCCTTTTGGTCCATGCTAACACATTCGTGTACCATAATTTTTCATGCGTTATCGGTTGAGAGTAATATTGTAATGGAACACGGATCTCACTGATGGCATGCATGTGCACAGCTTCTGCAAATTCGCCAACTTTCTACACAAGCTAGGGGCACGGTTGCAGTGGCACCGTGCTGCTGATCGTTATATGCAATTGCAACTTGACATAAATACGATACTAATAAATATAAACAAAAATATCGACATATTGTGAAAAAAATTGTATTTTTATTAACTGAAAATAATTAAGGAAAAGTGGAACTGTGAAAATAAAACAAATGTTGATTACATCAATTATTATTCTTGCATTAATGACAGGAATAGGTTGTACTGATAATACTGGTTTAATTGATGACTACAATACTTATATGGACACTGATAATCAAGATATTAATTCTTTGAATTCAAAAATTGATGCATGGAATTCAGCAAATTCAATGGCTCTGGCTGATGAATATTTAACTTCTGAAGAAGTTGAACAATTAGTTGGATTAGCACATGATTATATTGACGAATCCGAATACGTAATATCACGTTCAAATGATTTTAAGGATTTTATAACTTCAAATGAACAGGAATTGAAATTTGAAGATGTTGACACACAATCTGTCAAGACCTCTATTTCTGATGATATTGTAACCATTAATCAGAATATTAATGAGATGATATCTGATATCGAAGAAATGATTCAAATAGTTGAAGATACAGAAGATCTTGATGAACTTGAAGCAATTTTAGATTTGTTTATCTAAAGTGCTTTATTTTTTTATTTTTAAAAGGTTTTAGGGCGTACATCATTCTGATAGCCAACTATCATAAAACCGGCATCAAAGCCGTACGGGAATACCCTTCTCCCGCAGGTACTTCTTTGTATCGCCAACCGTGTATTCCCCGAAATGGAAAATACTCGCAGCAAGTGCAGCATCGGCTTTTCCGTTCACAAAACCCTCATACATGTGCTGCGGGTTCCCGGCACCACCTGATGCTATGATCGGTATCTCCAGGGCTCCTGACAGTGCAAGAGTTATCGGAATGTCAAAACCGTCGTATGTGCCATCCCTGTCCATGCTGGTAAGCATGATCTCCCCGCACCCCAGTTCCTCTACCTTCTTTGCCCACTGGACAGCATCAATGCCTGTCGGCTCGCGTCCCCCGTATATCACCACTTCGTACCATGCAGGCGTCCCGTCCTCAAGGGTGAGTATCGTTTTACCGGGATTATCCGCAACATTTGTATTTCGCCTGCAATCGATCGCAGTGACGATGCATTGCGAACCGAAGATACCTGATGCTTCCCTGATAAGTTCGGGTTTCTTCACAGCAGATGTGTTGATCGTAACCTTATCCGCACCTGCGCGCAATATCTGGCGCACATCTTCAACAGAATTTATGCCGCCGCCGACCGTTAGTGGTATGAATACCTCGTTTGCGGTGCGCTCTATAACATCTACCATCGTACCTCGCCCTTCATGGGACGCGGTAATATCCAGAAACACCAGTTCATCCGCGCCCTGTTTATTATAGCGCTTGGCAAGTTCCACAGGGTCGCCTGCTTTTTTCAGGTCTACAAATTCAACACCCTTGACAACCGTACCGCCGGATCCATCAAGTGTTACATCAAGACATGGGATAATTCTTTTTGTGAGTATGTTATCACTTCACTTACAGGGACAATAAAAGTATAGTATAGTGTATAGTAGTATAGTTGTTGTAACAGTGTACATTTTTCAAATCAATCCATTTATCGTCTTTGAACCACGGAAATTCTCTTTATCCACCACAGCGCGTTTTAGCACACTATTTGTCACCATTATCGGTGCATCGTCACGCAATGCAAGCGCGATGCAATCACTTGGGCGCGCGTCAAAATCCATCAGCATTCCGTCCTTTTCGAGTGTGATACGTGCATAGTACACCTTATCGATCTTGTCATCGATAAGCACACTTTCAATTCTCGTATCAAGGCGTGCCAATATTGATATTATCAAGTCATGTGCAAGAGGGCGTGGCATGGTCTCATTTTTCAGCACTGCATTGATCGATATCGCTTCGGGCTGCCCTACATATATCGGCATTAAAAGCCCGTCCCCGTCTTCAAGCAAAACCGCAGGTGCAGGTCCTCCTTGCGCATCTATTATGTATACTCCCTTAACGCTGACCTCTGTGGCATCTGTATCTGTACACATAGTGAATAATGAACATCACCTGATATTAATATATTATCCCATCCGGACACAAGGATCTAGCAGGATCCGCACAAAATAATAGCGTACCCCACAAAAAAGGCTGTTGTGATCACAACTTTTTTTAAATTTCAGGGTTCATGTATCATGGTTTAAATATTCAGGTATTATGGAATTCCCAGCAATTCCCGTTGATCAGGTTTTTAACTATAATAGTGCACTGACATAAAAATTAGATTGTGATGGGACCGCGGAGATTTGAACTCCAGTCGCAAGACCCCCAGCCTTGCAGGATGGACCAGACTACCCTACGGTCCCACAGGAACAGTTATCCTAAATACGTTTTGAGTATTTTATTCTTTCGTGCGCGCCCATTTATTATAGGCATCCACGATCTCACTGCCTTCAAGGAAGACCAGGGCGCGGTCAGTCGCATACGCTTTTGCATCCGCTTTAGACAATGCCATGCCGCTGTCCTCATCAAGCATCTCGCACACGACCATTGCAGGAGTTATTCCTGCCATCCTGGCAATGGCGATCGAGAGTTCGGTCTGTCCCAGGCGCTCATTGACCAACCCTTTCGCCGCTCGCAGCAGGGCGACATGCCCTGGTGTCCGGAACTCTGAACCGAAAATGACATTCTCACCGGCAAGTGTCCTGTCAACCACCTCTGCCAGTTTATTGATCGTCAGCGCGCGGTCATTATCAGGTATTCCTGTGCGTGTGTCCCTGTGGTTCACCCACAGCGAGAAGGATGAGCGGGTATCATACGCAAGATCGCCGCCTTTTTCCACGGTTGTCTTGAGTGAACTATTGGAGTTCGAAGCATCGCGAAGCACATCGGAAATGAATGGCAAGCCAAATTGTCCTGATGTGTCGGTATCCAGTGCAACGCATATCAGCCCACCGCCGTCCCTGCGCATCCATTTCACATCGTTTGGTGTCACTGCACCGGCAGGTATCGTGAAATCCGTCTCGCCCTCACGCCCTTCCGAATCAAAAATGAATATCATTTCACCTTTCCGGACTGCTTGTAGTGCACGTATTATATTTTTCGTATAATTTGTATCATTGTAATTCATTGTATCACTGGTCTTTTACTCATTTTCAATCGCTTGCATCATTACCAACTACGATCTTGATCTTATCCCCATCCTTTAACCGGAGCACCTCACGCAGGTTTACAGGTGCTATGATCTCCAGCAGGTCATCCGGGTAGTGCGTCCTGTCCGGTACTATCACTGCGCCCCCGATTCCTTCGATCCGTACGGGATAACATTTTCCGCCTCCAAAAGTGCGTTGCCCGTCAGTAAATCCTGACACTGTTGCAGCATGTATCAGATCCATCCTATTGCGCAGGGAGTTACTGAAATCTGTAAGTTGTACATTCAATGTACCCGGGAATGGCGTAAAATCCAGTATATTCTCAAACTGGTGTTTGTATCCATCCAGTCCTATGTAGTACTGTCCTTCACCAAGCCCTGTTATCAGGGACCCATACAATTCTATAGCTTCACATTCCCTGCAAAAAATATTCTGGTAATCCGCATACTCGGTTTTGAGAAGCTTAACACCGCGGTCCGTGATCGATATCATCTGTCCGCCTGTCACCAGTTCCCTGTCAATGAACCTTTCATCTTCCAGATTTTTCAATATCCTGGCAGCAGTCTTGGAACTGGATAAGATGTGTTTTGAAAATTCACCGGACGATATCTTGATCGGCTTATCAATTGCCCCGAGCAGGGCAAGTTTTTTTAAGGATTCAATAACCGACATTTTGTATAACCTCTGCATCTCAAATATGAGATTGTTCTCAAAGATGAGATGAAACATAATAAAGGTTTTGATATGAGTTAAAACAGCACTCACATCGGCATCATTACTGCATCGCAACAAACCGGTGCCTACAGGTAGTTATCAGGCGTAAGCAACAGGACACCTTCCACTTTTGCCACCCGCATCATCTCATCTGTGAATCCCGATTTGCTGATGATAACAAAATAGTCTTTTCTACCGGACAGCCACTTTACATATCCGGCTTTTTTCCTTAGTTTATCATAAACATCGATACCGATTGTTTTATCCTGCCATTTACACTCGCAAAAAAGAATTTCCTTCGTATCACTGTTTATGGCGACAATATCAATCTCATAATCATTGCGCCCTCTGGGAACCTTCGGGATCTTGCCCCACTGCCTGCCAAGTTTATGGAACCTGAAAGGCAGTTCACCTTTCGAGTTAAGATAAAGCAACATCTCTCTTCCGATCTGTTCAAATGTTTCTCCAAGATACCTGTTGTAAATGTTCTTTACATCTTCGATCGCATATTCCTTGTCACCCTGTTCCAATTCGTCCTTATGCGACAATACGAAACGGAACCAGAACCTGATGAACCCGTCATTAATTCTATATATGGTTTTTTTTGTAGTAACTTTCTCTGTAAGGGGATGTTCTTTTCTCACAAACCCGAGCCGTATGAGCGTGTTCATATAATATGTAAGGTCTTTTGGCTCCAAAAACGATTTCGATGCGATCTCACTCAGTTTCACTGTACCTTTTGAGATCGCGAACAGAATATTCATATAAGTTGCAGGTTCCCTTAACTCTTCACGGAGCAGGAATTCCCCTTCTGCGTAGAGCACGGCTTCTTTTGCAAACAAGGTGTTCTTTAAATTATCGTAAAAAGAATATTTTTCATCAAAAAATGACAGGTAAAATGGTACGCCTCCGGATGCCCCGTAGATATTAACAATGTCTTCTGATGACAATTTCGGGAAGAACTCATGAATATGTCGAAACAACATTGGTTTGACCAGCATCTGCCCTGTTCGTCTCCCATACAGGGGGCTTGAATATGCAAGCGTGCTTTTTTCCATCATTGATATGGAAGAGCCGCACAATATAAGGTGAAATGGACCCCCATTTAGAATCTCATCAACAATAAGCTGGAAGACCGAAGGGATGGAATCGTCCATTTGAGCGAGGTATGAGAATTCATCTATGGTAATTACAAGTTTTTCATCGCCGTTCCATTTTGTCCTGATGTACTCAAAGACCTGGTCAAAAGTTTTCGCATCCGGCTCGAAATCACCAAACAATTCTGCCGCCATTTTCCTGAATCTGTAAAGATTCGGCAGTGTCCCCCTCTTATCAGCTAGAAGGTATATATGCGGTTTATCCATATGGAACTTGTGTATGAGTTCGGTTTTACCAATCCTTCGCCGGCCATATATGACTGTGAATGAGAATGTATCGTACCTGTACTCGCGGTTCAGGGCTTCAAGTTCTTCTGTGCGATTTATAAATTTTCGGATCATGATCATTATACTTACGATCCGAATAATTGATATAACTTTCGGAATACAATCATTATAATTACAATCCGAATCTTATATGTCCAGTTGGTCTTGACATCAAGTCAACAAACTGCACAGCATTCATTTATCGCACAACTGGATTTACCATCGTCAAATGGCAAGAATTACAACACAGAATCCATGTTCACCCACATCGATCACATAATCAGCGGCGCACCTTTAATTTCGAACCCGCGCCAAAATTCCAAGATGATCTTCATGGAACGGTGCAAGTTCCCGACTATCCAGCACCTTAAAACCGACATCAAACCCGTGCTCCAGTTTCCTTACCTCTTCCTTGAACACCTTCTTTGGATTTGCAACAGTATCGATGCTTCGCGCCTTGATCGAAAGCAACAGGTTACCGTCTCTTTTAAGGAACCGTTTCGCATTCAATACTGCGATCTCACTCTGGTTTGGCTGTGCAACATCCTGGAAGATCACGTCTACTTCCTCAACAATATGCGCATATAACTGCGGTCGATTGGCATCAGCAAGTATCGGGACAATATTCGGGCGCACGTCGCAAAGTCCGATCAGATCCCGCATTGTACGCGGTGAGAACTCCACGGCATATACGATCCCGTCCGGGACAATATCCGAAACATGGCTCACGGTCGTGCCGGATGCCGCGCCCAGGTACAACACCTTCGAATCCTGTGCTATCGGAACGTTAAACTTTTTGATCACCATCGCAGCAAGTTTGCTGCGTTTCGGATTCCATATCCGGTACTCACAGTCTTCGATCCCAACGAGTTTTTCCCCATACACGCTCGTGCCGGGAACAAGATTTTTCGTGGCAAGTTGCTTGCCGCCTCTATTTGTGATCTCAAAAATACCGGCTGACACTTCTTTCGGTGACATCTATTTCCTGCCCCCTGTCTTTTCATTTTTTTTATATTTGTTCTTATGACTGCCCTTTCCCCTGCCACCTTTGTTATCCCGCTTCGGTGGTTTCGGGTTGGCTGCCCTGATACTCTCGATCTTTTTATCAAGCCCAGTTTTAAGCGATTCATTCAGTTCGCCGGAATACACATCCATACGCACTGCGAGGGATATCTTTGCAGCGAGCGCGCGTGCGATCTTTCCCCTCTGCCACCACAGGGCATTCCTTATATGCGGATGATTGAATATGATTCCGTGTTTCGGAGACGGCGCACGTCCGCGCAGGTGCTTGAAAAGTGCCCTGTTCGCACCAATTACCTGAACCGTGCTGGATGGGAAACGCGCCAGCCGCTCAAGGCCGCCTGCCATGCTCACCAGGCGGGCACCGATCAGTGCGCCAGCGATATTTGTAAGGTTTGGTGCAGAAGACTCCATGCTTGTTACAATATACTCTTCTATCCGGCTGCGAGTGTCGTACATGGTGCAGATATTACCTGCAAAACCCTTTACCAGTTCCTCATCCAGCCCGGTAAGTTCTGCTCCCATTGATGAAGCCGCCTTCCCATATAGGTCATCGTCAGGCGATATGCCGGATCTTGAACCATATTTCGCAACAAACCTTGCAAGCGTTTCGGATGAGAGCCCCACTTCAGGGAAGTACAGCCCGTACCATTCAGCCAGCCGCTCGGAGAGGGTATTTGCAGTCTCACTAATATCATCCAGCGCCTCGACTGCCTGGATCATACCCATATCCGGCGTACCGCTAGATATCCGGTACTTTGCAGCACGGATACTCACATCACGCAGGAGTTCATTATATTCGTCATTTGAAGTGACAAAACCACATTCTATCGCAGCAGCTCGAAGCTCAAAACCTGCCGGTGGCATGTCCATACCCGGTTCTTTTGGCTGAACCAGCATCCTTGCAAGCGCATCCGTATCCTTTGGGAACAGTTCCCATTCCGCCACACTGCCGTTTTCACCAGGTGTCAGTGTCCCAAACCATGTGATAATTCTCAAATCAAGCCTCCGTATCTGTGATCATCGCACCGCTATTGTTCGCATGTGTGATCATAACACTGCCGCCAATAGTTTCATCCAGTATATCCTGCACATCCTTTTGTATCCGCTTACCCTGTATTTTGCTATCAATAAACCCATACACTGCCGGTCCGAACGAACTCATGCCTGCACCGTAGGTGCCGCTGTCCTGCATAAACTCAATAATATCCCTGACAGGTTGCGACTGGAGTTCAATCTCACGTCTCTTGAATCCCACAGCCTGGATATGATTCACCGCACACCCGAAATTTTCAATGTCACCTTCTATTATTGCTGGCATCACCTGCATCAGGATCGTATGCGAGATGTCCTGGACCTCACGCAGTGGGATAGGGCAAACCTGCTTGAATATGTCCACTTCCTGCACATCATGTGCACCTTTCGTATCAGGAAGTGCAAGTATGATATCCCAGTCTGGAAAATCGTGCCTGAAAAGGATCGGTGCAGGGTCTGCACGGCTTGCAGCAGAAGGGGAGAATGCGCCCTTGTCGCTGAACCTGTGCCCCCCGTCCACCAGGAATCCGCCGCTCTTAAAGGATGCCACACCTATTCCGGACGTCCCCCCGCGACCGACCGCGATCGCAAGTTCCCTTACACTCATGCCGAGAGCGTATAGTTCATTGACAGCCATAGCGGCGCATAATGCAGACTGTGTGCCGGAACCTAGTCCCACGTGGTCCGGCATATCTTCTTCGATCGTTATCCTGATGCCGCAGCTATCCGGCATAACCGCTTCTGCCGCTGCCAGCATCCTGTCGGAAAGATGCGATTTTCCGATAACTTCTATGGAATCCGCTTTTTCAGCCGAGATGCATATGTGCGGCGAATCAAGTGTAATACCAACACTGCCATCAACCCTGCCAATCCCGGCGTTCAGGTCGATGAGCGTAAGGTGGAGTCTGGATGGGGATATTATTTTTATCATGTTTCCGGTATCTTGTTTATCTGTTCTTGTGCTTGTACTTGTACCTGTTCTTGGTTCCAAATTAACGATCCGCCGCAGGCGGCGTACCTCGCCGTTACCAATGAATTACAGTCCAATGCATAACAAGGTAATCGGTCCTTAAGATGCACTGCCTATGCGGTCATAAGATTGGTTTTAGTTTTTTAAACAAATACGTTTATCTTATTAAATATTGATAGTTGATGATTGTTGGTCTTTGTGGTACTTTATGGACCTCCCACAATTTCAACATCTTTTATTTTGGGAAAATCCTTGTCAAAGGTTGCAATCTTTTTGATCTTCCCCTGTTCCATGCATGCAAGATCTGAAGCATCTAAAAACACAGTATGGTGGCTGCCGCAGGCGGTGAATATCTTGCCATTGATCTGCTATAAACAGGCATGGATCGATCCATTGAACACAAAAAAATGAGGTGATCAGGTTATCCCAAAACTAAAATTCCCATGAAAATGGAGTTCAATTTGGCCTTTAAATCAAAAACCAAGGTCAAAAAGTTCCATTTTTTGGACTTTTGGGACGGCCTGTGATGATGGTATGTGCTTGCAGTTTATTTTTGTGTACGGTTGGATACGCTGCCTACGGCAAATTGCCCCTTCCTTTGATGAAAATCGTCAAGTAAGTACTCAGAACATATTTGGTTTTGATGCACGCCGTTGCCTGAAAACCAACCATGCCGCGCCCAAAACCTTTCTGTTGGTCACAAACCTGAAAACAGCAAAAATAAGAGAACTTATTCTGAACCGAATGTTGGTGAAAACATGGAGGTCAAATATCTCGTCCTGAAATTGTGGATCTATCGAAAAGTCAAAAACACTGCATCTTTTGGCGAACAACCCTTTCAAACCATACAGGAGACCAGACAATATGCCGGTATCGGCAGGGTCGGAAAAACCGAATGTCAGGTCACAGGATATCTTACGAAACTTAACTACTCCTAAAATATCTTTGATGAATCTGATAACCGGTTTTTGTATTGTCCTGGTAATCCTGAACCAACTGGAAATTCCAATGCTGCTTGTTTTCGTTTTCTTTTTGGTTTTCACTTTCTTAGATTTTGCCTGTTTATCCTTTTGTTTTGCCGAGTTTCCATTTCCATTCCTGAACTTATATGATACTCCCATCCACTTGATGGTTATGTGCCGGCTAACCCGGGCCATTTTTATCTTTACATCAATGGTCACATCAAATGCGGCAAATACCACTAACCCGATAAATAAAACGATAAGGGCTAACGCTGCATAAATTACAGGCAACATGAATGTTGAAGTCCGGCAGGGCAGGGTCTGTGGATATTATTCGCTGCCCGCGTCTTGTTCTTCATCTTCTTTAGTTTCTTCGCTAACTTCTGGCTTTCCTTTCTTCTTCCCCATATTGCTCTTGATCGACTTGATCTTGTCGAGAACTTCCGGCACGGATTCTATAATCTTGCCCAGGTCGGTCTTGCCTGAAACCGTGAGCAAGCGTGTTTCGTTTTCAGAAACAACAATGAATGCAATAGGTTCGATCTTCGCACCCGCGCCGCCTCCGCCACCAAAGCCGGTCTCACCTTTGTCGCCTTTTCCCTCTCCGCCGCCGCTGCCGAATCCAAATGACACCTTTGTAACCGGAATGATCGTCTTTCCGGCGGCTTCCACGGGTTCTCCGATAACGGTCTTTGTGGTAACCAATCGTTCAAGCTCACCTGTTATTTCTTTTATTATGTTCTCTACGCTCATACTTTTACTCCCATAGGTTCAATATATATTTCAAGTTAGATACTCTTGATGTAAAAAAGTAACCCTTGACAATTTGGACATCTCAAGTTAAGTGTTTTACAGTGTCAGCAGAAGTACTAAAACCAATACGAGAAATCCTTGCTACGGTCGAATTAACTCGGACTATATAATCTTATTAATTATATGCTATAAAAAACCGAATATGGCAACTTGCAGAAGAAAACCAAACAGTTCGCAAGAGATACTAATGCCAGGCAAATCTATATATACTTCTAATTACTTTAGAGTGAATTACAGATTAAAGTCATTTTGGTTTAAAGATATACAGCATTAAATGGGATTTACTATTTTTGCAGTTGATTTTTCCATGATTGATGGCAATCCAAAAATTAAAGGACGTGAAAGATTTTGTTTAACAACATGGATAGAAGTGCTCCGGTAGAAGAGGGCGAAGCATACGATGTAACGATTGAAGACATTGCAAGAGAAGGAGACGGAATTGCAAGAGTAAAAGGCTTTGTTATCTTTGTGCCAAACGCAAAAGTAGGAGACGAAGTAGCAATTAAAGTAACAAAAGTAATGCGCAAGTTCGCATTCGCTGAGATTGCAGATGAGTAATCTTTTCGATCACATTTTGGGTAGGCGTAATACATATTGTATTTCACCCGCCCAATAATTTATTTTGTTTTTGTTTTCTTATTCCAGTTCTTATTTTATCTTGCGTTTTGTCCTACTGCATTTGTTCCGGGTGGCGAATCGTAGGTTTCTGCAATTAAGATACCTTCGACTGGCTTGAAAAGTCAAATAAAAGCAAATGTTATTTGTAGATTTAAAGCAATTTAACTGAATCAAGATACTTTTAAGTATGCTTTATGGTTTTCTTAAAGAGGAAGTGTAACTAATGCCCGGAGACCTTAAGGACATCTATCATTTATTCAACCCAGACATTGCCCTGGTAAATGATGAATTAATAAAATATTATGTTAAAATCGAGCAGAATGAAATCAATATCAAGGAACTGCAAATCCGGCTTGAATTGGGATTGGAGACAAGGGAACCTATAAAGTTTCTTTTCATAGGCCACCGTGGCTCAGGGAAGACGAGCACCCTGAACCGGCTTATCTCAAACCTTGATGACAGGTTTTTTGTTGTAGATTATAGTGTTTTAGACCTTCTGGATATCAATGACATAACTTATGTTGATGTTGTGTTTTCAATTCTTGCGAAAATGCTTGAAAAGGTGCAGGAAGATGGTATGGAATTAGGGAAAAGTCTTAACGAGAGGGCAAAACGGTGGGGCAGTTCTATTATAAAAACCAAAATAGATACCAATGGTAAGGAGGCTGGAGTTAGTGTCAATTTACCATTTCATTTCATCAATATTTTGGGCAGAATGAAAAGTGAAACAATCACCCGCACTGAAGTTCGAAAGGAAATCGAACCGCGTGTTTCCGAACTTATCAGCATAATCAACGACACCATTGCAGAAATCGAAAAGAACGAAAAACAGGTTCTTGTCATTATTGACAACCTGGAAAAGATCGATTATACTAAGGCACTGGATCTCTTTTATGATCACGCAACGCAGTTGACCCAGCCTCTTTGTAAGATTATCTATACATTTCCCATATCTCTCAAGAGTTCTGAAAAATTCATGCAGATAAGGATCAATTTCAGTGACGTTATTATTCATCCGAATATAAAGATCCATAAAAGGGATGGGTCTGAATATCAAAAAGGCATAGATTTTATGGAAGAGATTGTTTCAAAAAGAGCCTCTATTGATTTATTTGAGGATGATGCCCTGAAATATATTATTGAGATGAGTGGTGGGGTTGTGAGGGAATATATCAGGATAATCAGGGATTCGGCTATCCGGGCTCTTGCAAGGGGAAAAACGTCAATCAGTAAGGATATTGCGGTGGAAGTAGTAAACGGGCTCAAGAATCTCTATAAGGCACAGTTGAGTGATGGGGATTACAAAGTGTTGCAGGATGTATGCAGTACAAAAGACATAAAGCGTGATGAACAACTTGTTGGCTTGCTGCATAATCTCAGTGTACTTGAATACAAGAATGCTGAAAGCTGGTGCGATCTAAATCCGATTGTCCGCTCGATCCTTGATGAAAAAGGAATGCTTCCGGACTAAATAAACTGGAATATTTTAAAATAGGTATCGAGTATGGAACTAACACCCGAACATCTTTCCAGACTGGATGAGATGATTACTCTTCTTTCTATATCCGATGGCCTGACTATTGCCTTTGTGCGCTGTAATGAACCTGTTTTGTGTGACACGCTTCATGCGGAAATTAAAAATAGGGTGGCCAATGAGATTTTTATCTATGATATCGAAATGGATGAAAACTCGACAAACCTTCTGCAACTTCTAAATGATGCTGTGGATTCGAAAATCTACAGTTTAAAGATCAAGGAGAAAAAGATCGCATTTTTTGTTTCCGGTCTTAATGAAGCAATCGACAGGAAGACGAGCGAGGGAAGATCAGAAGCACTTGTTCTTTTAAACATGATGCGTGAGGATTTCCTGAATATCAAGCACCCGCTCATAATCTGGATCAATGTGGCTTCCCTTTCAATAATACTTAAAGAGGCACAGGATTTCTTTTCGTGGCGTACAACCGTTTTTGAGTTCGATATGGAACGTAGGGAGCAGGTGACACCATCTCTTGAATTCGGAGATACGAATCTTGTATTTTTGGATAAGGAGCAACTTGATGAGAGACAGGAACATTATTTGGGGTTATTGAAGGAATACCAGGAAAAAGGAATAGACGACCCATACAAGTTTGCTGATTGGAACTACAATCTGGGAATAATCAAATTGCTCAGGGGTTATGCTGCCGAGGCTTTGAAGTATTTTGAAAAATCCCTTGATTATTCCGAAAGAACAGGAACGAAAATTGGAATTGCCAATTCACTTGGTCGATTGGGTAATGCCTACAGCGCTCTGGGGCAGGTCGAAAAAGCAATTGAACATTACGAACAAGCGCTTGACATTTCAAGAGAAATCGGGGATCGGCGCGGTGAAGGAGCTCATCTCGGAAACCTCGGCAATGCCTACAGCGCTCTTTGGCAGGTGGAAAAAGCGATTGAACATTACGAACAGGCGCTTGATATTTTAAGAGAAATCGGGAATCGGCGCGGTGAAGGAAATGCACTCGGAAACCTTGGGTTAGTCTACAGCCATCTTGGGCAGGTCGAAAAAGCGATTGAACATTACGAACAAGCGCTTGATATTTCAAGAGAAATCGGGGATAGGCGCGGTGAAGGAACTCGTCTCGGAAACTTCGGCTCAGCCTACAGCGCCTTGGGGCAGGTGGAAAAAGCAATTGAACATTACGAACAGGCGCTGGCGATTTCAAGAGAAATCGGGGATCGACGCAAAGAAGGAGTTTGGCTTGGAAACCTCGGGTTAGCCCACAGCGCTCTTGGGCAGGTCGAAAAAGCGCTTGAACACTATAAACAGGCACTTGATATTTCAAGAGAAATCGGGGATAGGCGCGGTGAAGGAGCTCATCTCGGAAACCTCGGCTCAGCCTACAGCCATCTTGGGCAGGTGGAAAAAGCGCTTGAACATTATAAACAGGCGCTGGTAATCGGAAAAGAGATAAAAGACCCGAGGATAATAAAGTTTTGTGAGAAAAATCTCAGATAAAATATTTGGTATTTGGGGCTCTGGCAAAATGTACCAAACACCTTTAAAAATCCATCAAAAGCCTATTTGGTAATCTTCTAAAAGCACTTGGCTCAAATGTATGATAAATTATACATGGGGTGGGTCAAAATTGGTGGGAAAAAAGGGTCAATTTTTAACGGGGATCTTCAACAATGGATTGTCAAAAGATTTAGCGTAGTGTCATCTCAACAATACAATGTTGCTAAACGGAAGGGTTAAGGCATGTGAAAAACGGCGCGAACATATGCGATTAAGCGCGGCATGTTCCAACACCATAAATATGAAATACAATACTGGTACTTGTTTAAATCGTTTTGATTCCGATGCAATCCGCCGCAGGCGGCGTATTTCAAACATAATGGAAAAAGTCTATATCGGTCGGATTAACTTGAATTGGATAAGAGGTACAAAATATACTACGAGAAAACGTTCATATCATTGACGTCAGTGTTGTGGAAATACGCCGCCTGCGGCGGTTGTATTGGTTTTAGCTTCAGATAGAACAATCTCATTTACGCAACTATACAAATACCAATACTGTTTTCAAGCGGTGTCGTATTTGCATATCTTAGAATTGCATGTCTGGATTGTGGATTTGGCAGTAGTGAAATGTCCCACCTATTATGGGAACTGGTGCTTCGATCCCTTCAGTTTCGGTAAAATAATACGATACTTGATAGTTGACATAACAGTAGTCGCAAAAACCATACCGGATCATATCAGTTTTTTGATCTCAGATGGGTTGACCGGAGATGTGGAATCAAGTGTAATCGGCGTTATCGAAATATGCCCTTCTTGCATTATCGCATGCACATCCGTCCCCTCTTCTTCTTCACGGACAAGGTCACCGTCGATCCAGTAATATGGCCTGCCGCGCGGATCATGGCGCTCTTGTACTGAAGTCTTGAATATCTTGCGTGCAAGGCGGGTTATCTCGATTTCAGTATCATCCCCTGCAAAGTGGGGGATATTTACGTTCAACAGGTCAACATTGTCCGGCAGTCCGTATTTTAATACCTTCCTTGCAATTTTATTGACCACTTTGATCCCTATATCAAAATCGTGCTGGTAATCGCGCAGGTCATCGAACTTTGTTCCTTCTTCTGTCACCTGTATCGATGCTGCGATAGCAGGTATTCCGTAACTTGCAGCTTCGAGCGCAGCACCGATCGTGCCTGATGTTGTGATCGTATCTGTGCTGATGTTCTCCCCGATATTAAAGCCGGAGAGCACGAGATCCGGCATCTCTTTCATGATCGTGAATATTCCGAGTATCACAGAATCGGTCGGAGTGCCGCCAATGGCATGGGCAGTAACACCATCAATAACGGTTTTATTGATCCGTAGTGGCTCAAAGATCGATATTGATCTCCCTACGCCGCTTTGCTGCATTGCAGGGGCGGAAATAGTAACATCCCCCAGGTCTGAAACACTTTTGTATGCTGCCCTGATGCCTGTGGCATAGACACCGTCATCATTTGTAAGTAGTATCTTAGGAGCCATGGATATTCCATTGTTCTTTGATGTTTTATAATTAATGGATATATGTTGAAAAAATGCACAGGTTCCGGAAACATGGCGTATAGAATGTGTGCGTGTTGTGCACAACCGTCGATAATCTAATAAACAATAAGTGACAATTACATTATACCATATGAAAATAATAAGGGAGTGTGACAAATATGATCGAAGATGATGAACTTGAAGAAATGATGATGGCGGCTCCATCTGCACGTGAGAGCAAAAAGAAGGATCATGAAATGTTGAACAAAGCCGTATCGCATCCATTACGAAGAAATCTTGTAAGATCCATTGGCGTATTCGGTAAGACAAAAAAAGAGATACAGGGTGAAATTGATATTGATGATGCTTCGCTCAAGTACCAGGCAGAGTTCTTAATGAGCGGGAATTTCTTAAAGGTCGAAAATGACCTATACAGGCTGACCGATAAGGGACTCGATCTGCTTGCAAATATCTAACAGGTCCATTAATCCGGCAGGTTGGGAATTTGGTGTTACCACGCGCGTGTAGCGCGGCGCTGCTCTCCACCACCTGCCCTGCATACACACCGAAAATCCAATCGCTGCCAGTGATCTGTGTTTGTACGTATTGTTCAGGACATAGTAACGGATTTTTCGGATACAGGTGGACAGTAGCAGTAGAACGTGCTGCCTGCGGGGGGATTGTCGCGCGGGGGCTGACTATAAGGTAGGATATTATCCGGGTACGCCATTCCATTGAATAGGCCCTGGTGTCATGTCAACAATACAAAGTTGCTAAACAGAAGGGGGTTAAGGCAGATATGAAAAACGGTGCTACCACGCGCGCAGCGCGGCATTTCCCAACACCATAAATAAAAATATAATACTGTTTTCAAGTGGTGTCGTATTTGCAGATCTTAGAATCGTATGTTTGGATTGTGGATTTGGCAGTAGTAAAATATCACACCTATGATAGGAACTGGTGCTCCGATCTCTTCAGTTTCGGTAAAATAATACGATACTTGATAGTTGACACAACACTAGGACGATATTATTTTTATAATCGATATGCTGTGGCATTTTTTGTAGTATTTGCCGTAAAAACTAACCGCTATGCTGCAGCATTTTTGTTCCCAGGGCCTATTGAATCAGAAATGTTTTTAAGCATTAGGGTGATTACGTGATAATCGAAATAGATTGTCGATACCAGTGCATATAGTTGGAATAATTATGCTTGAAGATGAATATCAACTTGATTTTTTTTCTAATAACGAATTTATTCGGAAGCAATGCCAGAAATGTGGAACCTTTTTCTGGACACGTGACAACAACAGGAAAACATGCGGGGATGCCCCCTGTGATCCATATTCATTCATAGGCGATCCGGTTTTCAAAAAAGAGTATGATCTTGCAGAGATGCGGGAATATTACCTGAATTTTTTTGAACAGAATGGCCATACACGAATCGAAAGATATCCTGTGATCGCCAGGTGGAGGGATGATATATACCTGACAATTGCATCCATTGCTGATTTTCAGCCTTTTGTCACATCAGGACAGGTGGCACCACCTGCAAACCCGCTGACAATATCACAGCCCTGCATACGTTTGCCTGATCTTGATGCAGTTGGCAGGAGCGGACGGCACCTGACAACATTTGAGATGATGGCACACCATGCGTTCAATACCGCGAGTAAGGAGATCTACTGGAAAGAAAGAACAGTGGAACTGTGCGATGAGTTCTTATTATCACTTGGGGCAGACCCGATGGCTGTGACATACAAGGAAGAACCATGGGCCGGAGGTGGTAATGCAGGTCCGTGTCTTGAGGTGCTCATAGGCGGTCTTGAGGTCGCAACCCTTGTGTTCATGAACCTTAAGCAGTCAAAAGATGGCGACATCATAATAAAAAATGAGGCATATTCGAAAATGGACAATTATATTGTCGATACCGGATATGGTCTTGAAAGACTTGTGTGGGCATCAAAAGGTTCTCCCACCATCTACGACGCGATCTTCCCATCAATTGTCAATGAACTGATGGGGCTTGCGGGTGTTGATCATAAGCTCGATAATGCCGAATATGCAAATATCCTGTCCCGGAATGCCTGTTTGGCAGGACTGATGGATATAAGCGAAAAGGCGAACCTGCTTGAACTTCGCAAACAGGTTGCATCAAGCATCGGCACTACTGTTGAAAAGTTATCATCAATAATGGAACCGGTCGAGACTGTGTATGCGATAACAGACCATACAAGGTGCCTGACATTCATGTTTGGTGATGGTATCATCCCATCAAATGTCAAGGCCGGATACCTTGCGCGCCTGGTACTTCGAAGAACACTTCGCATGATGCGGGATCTTGGAATCAGTATATCCTTATCTGAAATTGTTAAGATGCATATCAAGAACCTGCCTGAATATCCTGAATTCGAGGAACAGTTTGAGACGATCGAAGACATTCTCCACCATGAAGAACAGAAATTTGCAGACACGCTGGAACGCGGCAGGCGTATGATCCAAAAATCTGCAAAACATTATAAAAAGAGTGGCGAGAAGATACCGCTCGATAAATTGATCGAGATGTATGACAGCCATGGAATTCCACCAGAGATATCAAAGGAAGCGGCAGCAGAGGTCGGGGTTGAGGTTGACCTGTCTGATACTTTCTATTCACTGGTGGCAGATAAGCACGGCAAGGCAGAAGAAAAGGAAGTGGAGGAGATCCCGTATGCTGATCGCATAGGCAAACTACCTCCTACAACGCAACTGTTCTATGATGAGCCGAACAGGATGGAATTCGAAGCGGTTGTGCTGGATATATTTGATACTAATATTGTACTTGATGGCACCCTGTTCTATCCCGAAGGTGGGGGACAACCGGCTGACTACGGTAAAATGATCATAAATGATAATGTGCTGCATGTTGTTGATGTCCAGGTAGTGAATGGTGTTGTGATACACACCATCAAAGAGATAGAAGATGAACTGCATGTTCGCAAAGGCGACCTGATCATTGGCAAGGTCGATGAAGAACGACGAATGGCACATGCGAGGCACCACACCGCAACCCATATTGTGAACGATGCTGCCAGGAAAGTACTTGGTGACCATATATGGCAGGCAGGTGCACAAAAATCCACAGATCGTGCCCGACTTGACCTGTCCCATTATAAACGCATCACCACTGATGAATTAAATGAGATCGAGTTGATCGCAAACCGGATCGTCATGGAGAACCTGCGCGTTCATACTGAATGGATGGATCGGACAGATGCCGAACAGACATACGGATTTGGATTATACCAGGGCGGTGTGCCGCCTGGAAATCGTATCAGGGTTCTCAAGGTTGGCGATGATATCGAAGCCTGTGCAGGCACTCACTGTACGAGCACGGGTCTTGTGGGTCCGATCAAGATATTGAAGACAGAACGCGTGCAGGATGGTGTTGAGCGTATCGAGTATGCGGCAGGCGAAGCTGCTGTCAGGGCGGTCCAGGAGATTGATATTCTCCTGCACGAGTCTGCAAACGCGCTTCGGGTATTACCGGAGCACCTTCCGATAACGATAGGGAGGTTCTTTGGCGAGTGGAAGGAATTCAAGAAGGAAAATGCACGATTAAAGGAAGAACTGGCAAATGCACGTGTGCACCAGATGGTCCGACAGGCTGTTGAGACCTATGGAGTTCGTATTATTGCTGAGATGATACCGAATGCAGACAATGAAGAACTCCTGATTATTGCAGGAGGCCTGGCTGAACATGATGACGTGGTTGCGCTGCTTGCAAGTGATTTCGAAGGCGTCAAGATTGTGGCAGCCGCAGGTAAGGGTGCTGTAGAACATGGCGTAAATGCCGGAATGTTAGTGCGGGAGATGTCACATATTGTTGGCGGCGGCGGTGGCGGTCGTCCGAACATGGCACAGGGTGGCGGAGTCGATCCTTTAAAGATCGATGAAGCATTAAGTCGCGGCGCAGGACTTGTGAAGGAACAGTGTACGAATAAACAATAAAACAATAAAACAATAAAACAATAAAACAATAAAACAATAATTATGGTATTGGATCCGGTATTCGGATAATAGGGGTTGGGATGAAGTTGTTCATTTTTTCGATATCTGGTGACCGGAAGTGTTTTACCAGATCCTGAAAAAAGAAGCGTCATTCCCCTATTCAACCCTGTTTTTTGAATCAGGCATAAAATTGGCTCTGAATTCAGTGTTTCCGGCCTTGGGCAATAAATGACGACGCATAGCGGGTTAGTTTTTGCGGCAAATACTCAAAAAATGTCACTGCATATTGATTCCAAAAAGAATATCGTCTCAGGCCAGTGTTTCCCAAAGATTAATATTAAAACAAAACAAATGGTAATTAGTTAATTGTTCAATTTCCCTGGTTATTGTGTAGGGGTTGCAATGTCAGAAAACAACACCGAAAATATACTTGCCACGTTTCGAGATGAACTGGTATCAAAAAGTACATTGTTTTTAGCACCTGTTGATAGTTTCATAGAGCGGATCATCTATTTTCACATATTCGATATACTGAAACACGATCCAAATCGCACAATTGTATGGCTCTGCTTGAAACATTCAAGGGATGGGGTACTCGATAAGTTTGATGAATTTGGTTTTGATATCGGGAATTTTAAAAACAGTATTTGGTTCATAGATGTCGGAACCGCGGGTAAGGAATCTCAAGACAATACATATTATTGTACGTCTCGCACAGATTATACAAAAATGGCATCGTATGCTGCAAAATTGTCATCTGAACAAGAGAATATTGTATTTGTAATTGATGATATGACAATTCTGGCAAGTGATACGTTCCAGGTAATTGAGAATTTCATAAAATATGTTGAAAAATCGATCAAAGAAAAGGATGGCAGTGTTGTTTCAATGCTTGGCAAGAGTATTTTACAGCCAGATATCGAAGCTTTGACAAAATCATTTTTTGATGTAATCATTGATGTCCGGCATGGCGGTGAGATGCATGCGAATATTGGTTTAAATAATCTTAATGTATGGTACAAGATTGAAGAGGGTACGATTACCTTTGACTACATAAAGAAAAAGGTAAAAAGGGATCGATTAAAGATTTTGATCGTGGATGATGAACCGGATATACCTGAACTTGTAAAATTATTGCTGTCAAAGGAACCATATGATTTTATAGCAGCTTATGGGGGGTATGAGGCAATCGACCTGACAATCTCCGAACTTCCGGATTTAATCCTTCTTGATATCATGATGCCGGATATGGATGGTTATGAAGTTGTGCAAAAATTAAAGAAGAGCGATGT
The DNA here is from genome assembly GCA_020793565.1 of Candidatus Methanovorans sp. Classification (GTDB taxonomy): domain Archaea; phylum Halobacteriota; class Methanosarcinia; order Methanosarcinales; family Methanosarcinaceae; genus Methanovorans. The sequence continues at coordinate 10,431 of DQIP01000226.1, read as the reverse complement.
TGCACGTAATATACCGATCATTATGGTGTCTGCCAAGTCTGAGGTAGATGATAAGATAAGAGGAATGGAACTTGGAATTGATGATTATGTTTCCAAACCGTTTGATATGCGTGAACTTAATGCACGAATAAAAATGGTTATGAAAAGGTCAGGTTGGAGTCCTGATGCCAGATGAACATACAGTGAATCGAATATTTTTTGTATGTATTGCAGGAAAGCCCCTATATTTTAAAATATCTCCAAAATAATACACTGCAAAGGACACCCACTTCTTACGGAGTTGAGTGTATTTGCGTAATCATATCACTTTGCACAATATTGCTTTTTTATTTTTAACAAAAAGATGTATGGTATTTTTGCCACTTAGCCCGTTTTCAATTTTATTTCGTATGGTCCAATATTCGGCAGGATCAACCCCTGCCCTGAGTACTACTGTACCTACATCATGCTTTTTCAGTAAAGAATTGATCGCTGCCGGTTCAAAATCAGTGACCTGTATGATCGAATAATGGTTTTTTAGCATCGTGTGTCGTATCGGTATGCCAGATGTTAAAAGCAATCTCTTTTTGTCGATTGTGAAGAGTTCGAGATCTATATTTCCGGAATCATGTTTGATCGATCCTGCAAGTTGCGGCAACAGGTCGGCTTTTATTACAGATGGTTCAGGTTCGTATGCATATGTTTTGGGAGTTTGTGTTTCATTCATGATGCAAGCCGTATTTGTTGAACTTATGTGTGCTCCACATGGAAGTGACACTGCTGAGCATTCGCATTGTTTCAGGTTTCCGAAATACAATGTAAGACGATTCAGTTGTCCATTGAGGGACATGTATTCGCGCTCACAATCAAATGGGATTCGCTGTGGGGGCATTTGTGGCGGTGCTTCAAATGCAAAGTTATCGGTTTTACCTGAATATGCAGATATGACATTTGGGATCCCTGGTTCGAGACTCACTACCTGACGCTTGTTTTCTTCAGCAGGCCTGGCAGGATCTGAAAAAATAATATCAACTTTTGGGATCTGCCTTATAACATCCGTGGATAGTGCATCGCCACATATGAATTCCACGTTATCGATACCATGAAGTTCGCAGTTTTTCCTTGCGTATTCGATCTTTTGTGGATCGATCTCTACGGCATAGACAAAATCACATTCTTTTGCAAAGAATATCACCTGCCCGCCTATGCCGCAACTGATATCGGCGAGTGTTTTATACTTTATGCGTTTTGCCCGGTATTGTGCAACAACCTGTGGTGTTGCAAATCGAATCCCATCTTTATCGGAATACAGGGTTTTTTCAAATTTTTTTTTGCGTGACACAGTTATCGTTCCATACACAGTTTCAAGCAACTTAAAACCATTCTTTGGTTGTGTTTGTTTAGCGATTTTTAGCGCCTGCGGTGGGATTGCTCCACGGGGTCTGGCAATTTAGGTTGTACATCGATATTTTATCGAAACCGGATAAAAAGATAAAAAGATAAACTTTGGTTTATATGGGCATAAAATAACAATCTTTTTAAACGACTCTGCAATCAAACGAGCTGATATTTCCTTTTGATGGTAGATATCAAATGTGTTATGTTTAAATAGATTATTGTTGTTTATTTAAACTGGGCAAATGATAAGGAAATCTTCCCTCGCGGTCGGATTTACCCGGTCTACATGATCTTATCGTTCATGTACGATTAAAAAATGGTATGGTGGTATGTGTCATGATAGATCCGGATTACCATTGATATCAAAAAGTTGTGCTCATTAAATGGAAAAAGTAAAATATGATTGTGAGTTTAATTCCTATATATTATATTTATATTCAAATCAGAGAGGTATTAAAATGAGAAAACTGATGTTTATTTCGCTGGCACTCGTTGTTGCCATATTAGCGATTCCAGCATCTGCGGAGGAGGCTTTTACAGTAACCGCTTTGGATGCGGCAGACGTGGATTGTTTATCCGTGTGTCACGCTGAAAACCCCCACAAAATACACGCTGGAAGACCAGTGTCCTGTGTAGATTGCCACGGTGAAAATCTTGCAATAGCTATACCGCAATGTGGAAATTGTCATAATGGAGCAATACACACTGTCCATAAAGGCAAGGTAGCGACAGAAGACTGTTCATATTGTCACCAGGGTCTTGAAGGTGTACACAACGCTGCCCTTTCAGAGAGTGTATGTGCACACTGCCACAAAGACTTGATTCTGGACCACGGTGGTGAGGTTGAAAGTTGCACTAAATGTCACCGCACGGCACCAGATATCGTGAAACCTGTTGAGACAGCAGAAATGGATATTGTCTGCCAGGCATGTCATGCAAGTGATAGTGTAGCATCTGTTCACGGAAATGAGTCAAATATACAAGCATGTTACGATTGTCACAGGCCCGGGGAAGACGATGTTTCTGCAACCCAGGTACCACATAACATCCACATTCCAGCGGTATCATGTGTGGCCTGTCACATGGACAATGAAATTGTCATTGTACCCGAATGTATAAGATGTCACCAGATTAGTGATCTTCACACATTTGATGCTGTAGGCACAAAATCAAAAGATGATATGAAATGCAGTGCATGCCATCCTAAATCATACTTTACTTCTGGTGAAACAGTTGCTACTGAAGTACCAGATACAACATCTGAAGTAGAAGAACCTGTGGTTTATGATTCTGAAGCAGAAGAACCTGAGCTTTATGATTCTGAAGAAGAAGAAGATGAATCATCATCAACCCCAGGATTTGGATTCGTTTCTGCGATTGGGGCAATTGCAGCTCTTTACTTTGTAAGTAGAAGAAAGTGATTTACACTTTCTTTTTTTATCTTTTTTTGTACTTGTTTAGATCGTTTTGATTCCGATGCAATACGCCGCAGGCGGCGCATTTCAAACATAATGGAAAAAATCTATATCGGTCGGATTGACTTGAATTGGATAAGATGTACAAAATATACTACGAGAAAACGTTCATATCATTGACGTCAGTGTTGTGGAAGTACGCCGCCTGCGGCGTTTGTAGTGTTTTTTGATTCAAATAAAACAATCTCATTTGTGCATTGATCTTATTATATCTATACAAATACACCAAACCTATTGCTGCAGCCGTATATGTTCAGCAATAGCATTCCCGACATCCCTTGTAGATGATCTTCCCCCGATTTCCGGTGTCATGATACCACGCTTAATTGCATGGGTCACAGCATCTTCCACAAGCGAAGCGCTTTTTGTATCCCCGCGCCATTCCATCATCATTTTCACGCACAGGATTGCTGCTATAGGGTTTGCGATGCCTTTTCCTGCAATATCGGGTGCACTTCCATGCACGGGTTCGAAAAATGCGTATCTTTCACCGATATTGGCACTCGGGGCAAGCCCCAAGCTTCCGACAAGTGCGGCTGACATATCGCTTAAGATGTCCCCGAAAAGGTTCGTTGTCACTACAACATCATATTTTTGCGGGGATGTGATCAGACTGTATGCCATTGAATCGACCAGCATATCGTTATGTGTAACACCTTCACCATCCGCGACATCGCGGCATGTGTCCAGAAAGAGTTTGTCGGATTTCAAGACATTGGATTTGTGAACAATGGTAATCCTGTTCTGCCGCTGTTTTGCAAGTTTACAGGCATATTCGGCAATGCGTTTTGAACCTTTGCGCGTGATGACTCTTTTCGTATATGAAACATCGTCATGCAGTTCTTCTATCCCGGAATACATTCCTTCAGTGTTCTCTCTCACGATCACAAAATCAAAATCGTTCCTGCATGTCACACCCTTAATGCCGGCAAGCGGTTTAATCGGACGGATATTTGCGTAGACATCAAGCTCTTTGCGGATTGTCAGGAGCACACTTTTGTAATTTGGGTCAGGAGGTGTTGTCACAGCTCCAAATAGAACACAGTCGCATTCTTTCAGTATCCTGATATCTTCATCTGTGATCGCGGCACCGGTTTTTTCCCACTTGCCATATCCAAGTTCAAGCGGCACTTTTTCAATCCCATGCCCGAGCGCATCAAGCACTTCAACTGCTGCGGGAATCACTTCATTCCCGACACCGTCGCCTTCGATAACTGCAAGTTTCATGATATTCACCTGTTCTACGTGTTATGATTATTTAGATTTTATAATATATTCCGGATGAATAGATCATGGCAAAAAAATTCACCACAGGGGGTTCTTATTCATCTCTGCGTCCTCTGCGATTTTCCGAACCATTCCGGAATATATTAAAAAGTCTTGCATTTCAACCTTGCTCTTTGATATGCAAAACCAATTTCCTGATCGCTTCTGCAACATCGAATTCGGATGCACCCCAGTGCACCACAACTCCCTCTATATCATTGATCGTGACAAGTCCGGACCTGTCAGAGCGGCAGCATCTTGTTATGAACGGTTTTGTGGGTTTGAATATATCTGATTTGAACGGACAGATATTTACGAGCGTGTATTCAAGTTCAGGAAATCTCAATTTGACCAGGGTTCTTGATATTTCACAACCTACGATCAGTGAACCGTTCTTTGTGATGATGTCGGAATCCAGGTACTTTCCCTTGAGTCCTGATGCTGTACATGGGAATACTGTATCTTCACCTTCGAATTGTCGCAGGTCTGTGACATTTTCACTAAAACGCAACCCGAAATCACCAAAGATTCCGCTTGTCTCAAGCCTTCTTATGACATGTATGAGCCATGATGGTTCAGGTGGAACTACATCAACGATCTCTATCTCAATGATACTTGATGGGTCGGGGGCGTGCACGAAAGTCACATGCTTGTCAACTCCCGTGAAGATTACAGTGTTCACGTCTCCCTGGCATAGTTTGCTTGCAGTTTCGATCAAAAGCGCACGGTTTTTTATGTTCAGTTCTTTTTCGTATTTTATGATCTGTTTACCGGATGCGATTATATCGATCGACTCAACGTTTTGCAGGAGTTCCTCCCCACTCTTTTTCACATGGTACAGTAGATACTTACTAGTGCCATTATCCAGTTTCTGCTCTGCGATGATATAGTCTGATAAAAAATATACTTTATTGCCGGCATCATCCGGATGGATGCTGGTAACTCCAACGTTCTTGTATTCGTCAGGAAAGATCATGTGCACCTGCGTTGTGTGAATGTTGTTATCCATGTCGCTGCTGTTCTGCTTTTCGGTGTGCCACAAGACCGCCGTCCGTGAGGATCCCAAGCAGGAAACCGGGTAGTTTGTTACCGTTGAATGTCTTATCGTTAACTTTTACAGTCCCTTCTACAAGGTCGATCTCAACAGTGTCCCCTTCGCTGCAATCAACATCCGCTTCCATTAGCGGAAGACCTACATTAATCGCGTTCCTAAAAAAGATGCGCCCAAAGGTTTTTGCAACAACACATGACACGCCTGCATATTTCAATGCAAGGGGAGCCTGTTCTCTTGATGACCCGCATCCGAAGTTATTATCCGCAATGATCACATCGCCTTTTTGTACCTTCTCTGGGAAGTCAGGGTCAACACCTTCCATGGCATGGTCGCCGAATACCTGCATGTCGGTCGTCCTGAGATATTTTCCGGGGATTATGACATCAGTGTCGATGTCATCTCCAAAGAGCCATGCCCGTCCTTTGATTATCTTTTCCACTTGGTTCACCTGTCCAATAGATACCTATATTCAGGATATTATGAATGCATTATTGTGCCGATTATGTAAATACTTTTCATTAAAGGCAGTTATTAGCCTGCGAATATCAAACCCTGTGTCTCCAATTCAGGCATTGGTCCTGCCTTCTGGTTATAGTTAAGTACCTAATATTAGATAAATGAGTTCGACAGGTGACTTCGATAGAAATCATCGATAAAAACACATTTCATCAGCTTATTAAAGTAATGCGATCATCTCCTATAAATAATGTGATTTTTCCCTGTTCGGAATGCATGGCATTATCACATGCATTCGACGTATTTCGAAATTCGCGCGCGTCCGGTTTCTGCGAATCTGGAAATGCGCCGCATATTTGCGCTGTTCACTCACACCAAATGCAGGCATCACCGCAAATCCAAACACCCACAATCGTTAAATTCGTCCATCACACCTCCGCGTGCAGTTCACGAGCTGGAACATAACCAGTGCGTTTGCAGCTTTAATATCTGTGGGCGGTGCTGATGCACAGATAACGCGGTCGAAAGTAGATATGCGCGAATGCTGCATATGAAATCCGCGTTACCTGCTACCCATCGGATGGCAAGTACTCAACTTCGTATGAGGCGAGTGTATCTGCGGTTTGTTATAGTTCAAAAGACCATGAGAACCGAGAAAATTCTCCCTGCGGTCGAATTAACTCGGACTACATAATCCTATAGATTATATACAATAAAAAACTCGTATTTGCAATTGAATTATATATGTTCGAGCCATAGTTGTTCCTATGGAAAAAGAGAGAGATTCAGTAGTCAGGATCGTGCCTGACACTAGTGTAATTATTGATGGGTGCATCTCGAAAAAGGTCAGTAGCGGGGAATATGCAGGTGCCGAGGTTTTCATACCAGAAGCTGTGGTCTCTGAACTTGAAGCGCAGGCAAACCGAGGTTTTGAGATCGGTCAAAAGGGACTGGACGAACTTTTGGAGTTACACACACTCTCGGATGAACGTGAGATCAAACTTTCTTTTATAGGGGAGCGCCCCAGTCCTGAGCAGGTGAAGTTTGCAGGGTCCGGGGGCATCGATGCGCTGATACGTGCAGAAGCCGTGAAGTTGGATGCTGTTTTTGTTACGGGTGATCGGATACAGGCCCAGGTCGCAACGTCAAAAGGGCTAAAAGTGGAATGGATATCCCCGGAAAAGGTGGATTTTCCTTCGCTTTTGATCGAGGATTATTTCACAAATGACACGATGTCAGTACATCTTAAGAACAAGGTCGTGCCAATGGCAAAACGCGGCACGATAGGTGATGTCAGGTTTGTTGCTATTGGGGATACGCCATGTACTTACAATGAACTCAAGGCGATATCAAGAGAACTGGTCGAGAGGGCACGTGCGGACCAGGAATCATTCACGGAGATGTCTTCGAAAGGTGCTTTGGTCCTCCAGATCCGGAATATGCGTATAGCGATATCGAATCCCCCGTTCTCTGATGATATTGAGATTACGGCAGTGCGCCCGATAGCTGCGGTGAGTCTGGATGAGTACAGGCTGGGTGATAAGTTAAAGGAACGGATACTTGGCCAGCGCGGTATTCTTATTGCAGGCCCGCCTGGTGCCGGGAAGTCAACGTTTGCAGCAGGGGTTGCTATCTACCTGAACGAACATGGGTTTGTTGTCAAAACCATGGAATCCCCGCGTGACCTTCAGGTTCCGGCTGAGATTACCCAGTATGCGCCGCTGGATGGTGATATGGAAAAGACAGCGGATGTGCTTCTTCTGGTCCGCCCGGATTATACGATATATGATGAGGTCAGGAAGACGCGGGATTTCCTGATCTTTGCGGATATGCGTCTTGCAGGCGTGGGGATGATCGGTGTCGTGCACGCCAATCGTGCTGTGGATGCGGTGCAGAGGCTTATCGGACGTGTGGAACTTGGTGTTATTCCCCAAGTAGTGGATACGGTTGTATTCATCGATAAGGGGGAGGTGACAAAGGTGCATATTCTTGAGTTCACAGTTAAGGTACCATCAGGTATGACTGAGGCGGATCTTGCAAGACCTGTGATCACGGTCTCTGATTTTGAGACCGGTACAACGGAGTATGAGATATACACCTATGGTGAGCAGGTGGTTGTGATGCCAGTTGGTAATGTGGACACAGCGAAGAGGCCTGCATGGAGGCTTGCAGAAGGTGAGGTTTCGGATGTGATCTCGCGATATGCAAGCGGTCCTGTGGAGGTTGATATGGTTTCAGACAGCAGGGCGACTGTTAAGGTTCTGGAGCATGATGTTCCGCGTATTATAGGCAAAGGCGGAAGTATGATCGATGAGATAGAGAAGGAACTTGGTATCCATATCGATGTTCGTAAGATCGATGAGATAAAGGAGCGCAGCGGTACGAGTAAGAAGCGGTACCGTCCCATAGTTGAGCGAACCAAAAAGCATGTGGTGATGAACATTCCAGAACTTGCAAAACAGGATGTTGAGATCTATGTGGGGGATGAATATCTTTTCACGGCTACCGTTGGTCGGCATGGTGACATTAAAACAAGGTTGGGTTCGGATATTGCGGATGATATCCTCGATGCTGTGGAGTATGGGGAGCCTGTTGAGATAAGGGTTGTTTAGGCCTGTTGTGGTTATTGGGATGGTCAGGTGGTGCGGTTTTGTGTACTATCGCAACATTTGACTTTTGTTTGCTAAGGATTCAGATATTTCCACAACAACTAATCTTTCCATACACTTTGCCATCTATTTGGGCGTGTTCCCAAAGTTTAGACCAGACGATTCGATCAGTTTGTTACTCACTTCGTTAGCCACAAGTAAGCGAAACTCAGACCTGACTTTCAAAGATGTGCAATAATCCGATATCATGCGAACCAGTTTTCATAGTCCCTATTAAAAGTAAATCATCCCGCTATCGATTTTCCATGCACACCCCTATGTCCGGCTGAGAGAATAACCTGGCCTGTTTTAAATCCATCTCTTCAACCACCAATTTGACCTTGCTATTCGTTTTTTTCTTCACAAGAGCAAGGCGATATCCCTCCAACTCTTCCACAAGCTGTCTCAAGCTCAGATGAAAATGTTTGCATTTCCATGCTAGATACCTGTAGAAAAGCATTCCTGTAATGCACAGAAAAATGTGTGACCTGATATTGAAATCCTTGTGATGATTAACAGGTCCCACCGGAACGAGAAGATGATCATTTAGCAGATTGAAAGCATTCTCTATGAGATACTTCTGGTTGTATATCTTTGCAATTTTCTTGGATTGCCATATGTGCATATCAGTAAAAACAATAGTCTTTCCAAAATTTGCATAGCGTTTACTTTCCACATCTTCCTTGATCCATGTTTTCAAAATCGGTTTTTTCTTTCCACGTGGTATTTCTCCAACTTAATATCCGATCACAGCCTTGAATTTTTCGTAAATTATACCATTTATCTCAGTCACCACGCTGCTTTTATCCCTCTCCTTTCCCCTGTTACTCTCCAGCCTCCTCTTTATATCAGCAAGTTTTATCAGGATTTTTTCCTTGCTATTCTCATAACTTCTCTTCTGTTTTTTACATGAGGCTTTGCTATAAAGAACGACAGTAGTGTACTCCTGTCCAAAGAATTCGTGTTTTGTTCTGTAACCATATATTTTATTACCTTTGGAGTTCGTGTACAAATATTTGTACTCACTGAGTGAGATATTCAATAGTTCTTCTGCCTGATTATGCTTTGCCGAAGCTACAATGTGCATTTTAGATACTAAATCTTCGATATTCTCCTGGGAGTTATTGCCCTTATCAATGACCATTATCAGGTTTTCGGTGTTGATTTTCAAATTAGTCAACCTTTTTGTCAGTACATCCAGCAACCTGGGGAATGCCTTAGCATCGTGTTTATTTCCTTCATATGCCTCGTGCATGAAAATCATGGATCCTTCTGATACAGCTAATCCCATGGCAAGTTGATTCTTGTGATGATGATATTGTTTATTATTGCTACATTTCTTGGGCAGTTCCTCACCCTTTTCGATGTAGGTGAACCAGTTAGTTTCATCAAGGAACAATATATGTGGAGTCAGGCCTTTTTCGATAAGCACTCTGCAGAGATCATCCTCTATTTTTTGGCTTGTTTCATAATCTACATACTTGTAATGATTTAAAAAATTCTGACAGGTAAGCTTATGAGGAAACTTCCACAGTATACTTAACGTGGATTTGTCAAACCATTTCTACATGGCATTTTCGAATAATGCACCATCACATCTTCCAATGATGTTTAACAGAAGATATTCACCAACTGTCAATCCTTCGATTTTCTTCTTGTTGGTATGTTTGTTTACTATTTCTATGAAATTTAGTTCGTCAGAAATGGATAGTAAAGCTGCAGTTTTTCCATACTGGAATGATTTCAATTTGATATGTGGCAGTTCTTTTGATTTTCTCATGCATTCTATTATCATTTCCGTTGTTCCAAGATATTCTTGAAAGGTTCGTTTGATCTTTCCGTCAACAAGACCACGTTCGGAGGCATACCAGTAAGTATGACCTTTTATTTTCTTCTTTTCTAAAAATACCATGGTTTTGTAATAGGGACTATGATTATATAGTCATTTTGCTCAATTTCGAGTGCAATAGAACTTGATTTATGAATTGAATAGTTAGGGACTAAGATTTGAGATACGCGACAGAGGCGCGGGATGCGGGTTTTTTTAAAAAAATGTGGCGATTTTCAGTTATCTTTGAAACTCAAGACAAAGTAGGATTACCCCATATGAAAGGGCCAGCCATAAGGCAATTTGTAATGTGACTTCTTGTCATAA
>DQIP01000128.1 GCA_020793565.1 Candidatus Methanovorans sp. | reverse complement strand
TTTGAATGCATCCTTTGCCGCATCCATGGCGCACAGGGGCAACATTGCGCTGATGTCCCAATCAGGCGCCATCTGCACTGCCACACTTGACTGGGCGGATGCAAAAGGAGTCGGATTCTCAAAATTTGTAAGCCTTGGCAACAAAGCAGACCTTACAGAAAATGATTTACTTTTAGAGTTTGCAGATGACGATTCCACAGCCGTGATCACGGCATACCTTGAAGGCATCAAGAACGGACCGCAGTTCATGAAAATCGCACGCCGTGTTTCAAGGATCAAGCCCCTGATAGTACTCAAATCAGGCAGGACTGCTGTCGGTTCACGGGCGGTGTCCTCACATACCGGAACACTCGCAGGTTCAGACGAAGCCTACAATGCCGCATTCAGCCAGAGCGGGGTTATCCGCGCGGATTCCGTGGAAGATATGCTGGATTACGCTCGCGCATTTTCTTCCCAGCCAGTTCCACGCGGCAAGAACATTGCGATACTCACAAACGCAGGCGGGCTTGGAATATTGGCAGCAGACGCATGTTCAAAGGCAGGACTATCACTTGCGTCATTTGAAGAAAACACGATAATGCGCTTTCGTGAACGCCTGCCGCCTGCTGCGAATTTCTACAATCCTGTGGATGTTCTCGGGGATGCGAGCGCAGGAATGTACGGAGATGCGCTTGAAATATTGCTCAATGATACAAACGTAGACGGCATAATTCTTTTAACCTCGCCACAGGCAATGACTTCTGTGGATGAAATTGCAAAGATCATTGTGAAAAAAGTGAGATCATCCGAAAAACCAATCCTGTGTAGTTTTGTCGGAGGTACAAGGATCGTAGAAGGAGAACGTATACTCAACAGCCGCCAGATCCCGAACTATTCATTTCCCGAGCGGGCGGTTGCCAGCATGCGCATGTTATGCGCTTATTCCGATATAAGAAGACAAACATACAATTCGCCGCAGGTCATTGAATCTGACAGAGAAAGGGCGGCAAATACCCTGGACAATGCTGCTAAACTCAATCAGAGAACACTCGGGCTTGAATCATTTGATATACTAAAAGCATACGACATTCCCGTAGTTGCAACAGCGACCACAAAAACACTTCCACAGACAATTGAAGCATGTGAGGTGATCGGGTATCCGGTGGTCATGAAGATCGTTTCCCCTGATATATCACACAAGTCCGATGTTGGGGGCATACGCTTAAATCTCAAAAACGCGGATGATGTTGAGCGGGCATACCACGCCATGATGTCAGATGTACGGCGATATATGCCGGATGCACATATATCCGGGGTTCAGGTCCAGGAGATGGTCACAGGGGGCAAAGAAATCATAATTGGCATGAATCGGGATGTTCAATTTGGTCCGCTCCTTATGTTCGGCCTGGGCGGAACGTATGTAGAGTTTTTGAAGGATGTATCCTTTGCCGTGGCACCGATAAACAAGGATGATGCAAAGCATATGGTAGCCTCCATCAAGACATATCCATTGCTTGCAGGTGTGCGGGGAGAAGAACCTTCGGATATCGACTCGATCGTTGAAACCCTTATGAAGGTATCACAGATGGTGACTGATTTTCCACAGTTACTTGAATTTGAGATCAATCCGCTTATGGTATTGCCTGATGGTCACGGGTGTGTTGCGATGGATATCAGAATTACGCTGGGTGATGAATAGGAATGTTGAATAGAAACAAGTCTAATACTATTGCATAATTTTACAAGTATACTGGAACAAAGGAGTGAGATCGTGGCATCTATATTAATAAGTTCATCCGAAAAATATTCAGGTAAGAGTGCCCTATGCATCGGGCTTGGAATGATATTGAAAAGACAAGGATATACTATCGGGTACATGAAACCGATAGGGAACTTGCTTGTCGACATAAACGGTGTGCTGGCAGATGAGGATGCAGAGGAGATGCGCAGGATATTCGGACTGACCGATCCTATCAAAGCCATCACACCAATCCTTTTGACAGAGAACCTGACACATGATGCCCTCATGGGAGTTCAAAAGGAACTTGATAAGACGTTGAATGATGCATATTCGATCGTATCAGAAGGAAAGGACATTGTGTTTATTGAAGGAGCCGGCGGCATTGGTGGCGGTGCGATGTACAACTTATCCGATCCAGAAGTTGCTTCAAAATTGAACACACATATCCTTCTCATCACTAAGTATGAATCGGTATTTGCGGTTGATCGTATTCTTTGTGATTTTAAGACGATTGATGATATGAATATGGTCTCCGGCGTGATATTGAATGAGGTGCCTGAGAGCGAATATGAAAAAGTGACTGAACTTGTAGTTCCGTTTTTGGAAAAAAGGGGTATCACCGTCTTTGGTGTAATACCGCAGGATGCTACCCTTCGTTCGGTGATGATATCCGATCTAATAGAGAACATGCATGCTGAAGTCCTTGCAGGTGCCGACCATCTTGACAATCTGGTCGAACACTATTTTGTTGGGGCTATGGAAGTAAATTCTGCTATTAAATACTTCAGGCGTGCACCCAATAGTGCAGTAATTACAGGTGGAGACCGTTCCGATATCCAGTTGGCAGCAATTGAGGCAAAGGTAAAATGTTTGATACTGACAGGAAACCTGCGTCCGAGTGAGGCTGTGCTTGGCAGTGCGGAACATGCGGACATTCCAGTTATACTTGTGCGCGGTGATACTATGGGCACGATCGAGAGGGTTGAACACCTGATCGGCCGGGCGCGGATAAAGGAGGATATGAAACTTAACAAGATCGTGGAACTTATCGAGAACAACGTTGATGTGGATGCACTTATTAAAGCGATTGGGCTGTGATTTATTCCCAAGTGTAAAACCGCAGATCTAAATGCGCATACATAAATATAATACCAGATATTATCCAGTAAATTTCATAGGTAATATTAAATAAAAGTATATTTTGTTGCATCAAATTTGCATTAAAATTGCACTAAAAACATATTAAAAGTTGTACCGAGGGATATATTGAGTACCAAAGATTTTCTCACGATCGATGATTTTGATATAGATGATGCGACAATTCTTGTTCGTGTTGATCTGAATTCTCCCATGGACCCTGATGGTAATATTCTCGATGATATGAGGATAAAGAGCCATTTGGTCACATTGAGGGATCTTGAAAATGCGAGGGTCGTATTGCTTGCACACCAGAGCAGACCCGGGAAAAACGATTTTACTACAATGGAAGCACATGCTTTGCGCATGTCAGGATACCTTGGACGTGAGGTCAAGTATGTGGATGATATTTTTGGAACGTATGCAAAGTCAAGCATATCATCAATGAAGAGAGGGGATGTGATACTCCTTGAAAATGTAAGGTTCTATTCAGAAGAGACTCTGAAAAGAACGGCACCAGAACATGCTGAAACTCATATGGTGCAACAACTTTCACCGTTTTTTGATGTGTTTCTTAATGATGCATTTGCAGTGTCACACAGGGCACAGTTATCGATCCTTGGATTCACTGAGACACTTCCAAGCGGTGCAGGCAGGGTTATGGAAAAAGAGATCATCTCGCTTGATCGTGGTATTGAGGGAGGGGAGTCTCCGTGTATGTTTGTGCTTGGCGGGGCAAAGGTGGATGATTCACTAAAAGTTGCCGAAAATGTGTTGTCAAACGGCAATGCGGACAAGGTGCTTCTTACAGGTATTGTTGCCAATGTGATGCTCGCGGCATCGGGTGTGGATATTGGGAAGGTCAATATGGATTTCATTGAATCGCAGGGTTATCTTGACATGATCGAACGAGGAAAAGAACTTATTGAGAAGTATGATGGAAAGATAGGCTTGCCGGTTGACGTTGCATTGAATGATAATGGCACGCGAATTGAAGTGCCTGTGGATGAACTTTCTGTAAATAACTTGCCTATTAATGATATCGGGCTTGAGACCATTGTTACATTCACGAAAGAGATCGAAAATACAAAAACGGTTGTTTTGAACGGACCCGCAGGTGTTTCCGAGATCGATAAGTTTGCACTTGGTACGCATGAGATCATAAGGTCTGCGACAAGGTCGGAGTTTTCAATTATCGGGGGTGGACACATATCCGCAGAGGTAATTAATATGGGACTTGAGAACCAATTTTCACATTTAAGCACTGGTGGCGGAGCATGTATTGATTATCTTGCAGGGGAAAAACTTCCAGGCATTGAGGCACTGAAGGATGCAGCAGCACGATATGAGAAATTGGCACGCTAATAATGTATCTTAACCGCAGGGGAGAATAATGATGCTTACAAACAATGATGGTGATATGGCAGTTCACCTGGCAAGGAATACGATAGAGGTTTTTTTACACAATGGTAAGACCTCCAGTTTATCTGATATTGGCCTGTCCGATATTTTTAATGAAAAACGTGGTGTGTTTGTAACACTGACAAAACAGGGCATGTTGCGGGGATGCATTGGTTATCCATATCCTTATTCGCCGCTTGGAAATGCAATAATAGAGTCTGCAATATCCGCATCGACGGGAGATCCGAGATTTCCATCGGTTAAGATTTCTGAGATGGATGATATTATAGTGGAGGTCACTGTGCTGACACAACCCGAACTTATAGATGTACCTCCGCAGGAACTTCCGAGGGTTATTGAGATCGGCAGGCATGGTCTGATCATTAAAGAGGGATATCACCAGGGACTGTTGCTTCCACAGGTAGCACCGGAAAACAATTTCGATGAGATCGAGTTCCTGGATCACACATGCTTAAAAGCAGGATTACCGCCTGATGCATGGCGCAAGGGTGCGCAGGTGTATTGGTTTGAAGGCCAGATATTCAGGGAGACCATTCCGCGTGGGGATGTGATCGAAGAGATCTTTTTGGAAATGTGCGGGAAATAAGGTTTTTCCTGTTATCCGGGTCCCTGGCAAAATGTACCTGACTTTTTTAATCCCCATCAAATACCAGGGCCCCGGTGGGATCAGCCTGTTTATATTGACGATGTAATTGTTACTGAACCGTCTTTTTTACCGATATAGATATCATGTACATTCGTAAATATTCCATGCTCAACTACGCCTGTGCATGCCGATAGTTCTAATGATAATTTTGCAGGATCTTTGATGACACCGAACTTCACATCAAGTATGAAATTGCCGTTATCCGATATCACAGGTCCATCCTTGCGAACACCAAGACGCATTTGCGGTTCGCCGCCAAGTTCTTTCATCTGGCGTATGACCAGATTGCTGGCATAAGGCAATACCTCGATAGGAACAAAATGATCAAGGCGGTCACTGGTCTTGGAATCATCTGCAACAATGACAAAGCGTTTTGCGGATTTCGCCACCACTTTTTCGCGCGTGTGCGCTGCGCCTCCGCCCTTTATTACATTAAAATCGGCATCTACCTGATCTGCACCATCGATCGCAATATCAAGAGTTGGGTGTTCTGCAAGGGATGTAAGCGGAATGCCTGCATCTATCGCAAGCATCTCGGACTGGTATGATGTCACAACCGCAAGAATATCAAGACCTTCGTCAACACGCCTGCCGACCTGTGCAATCGTGTACGCGGTCGTTGAACCTGTGCCGAGTCCTATGACCATGCCTTCTTTTACAAGTCCTGCTGCCGCTTCTCCTGCTTTTTGTTTCTCAATACTTGCTGCTGCCGGGTTTCTGTCTTTCATTTGTACCAAACCTGCAATTATTATACACAATTATACAATACTATCACAATTACCACACTACCATTTTATGTGTATCAGGGAGATAATCGTTTCCTGTCTCTTGGGAACAATACTACATCGCGTATGTTGTCAGTTCCGAGCATTGTCATTACAAGGCGCTCGCACCCGATTCCCCAGCCGGAATGTGGTGGCATGCCATACCTGAAAGCACGGAGGTAAAAGTCAAAACCATCGGGATCCAATCCCTTTGACTCGATCCGGCTCTTTAAGGCATCATGATCATGGACCCGTTGTGCACCTGATGAAAGTTCCATTGTGCGGTGCATCATGTCAAATGATTTACTGATATTGGGCCTGTCCTCGTATGACATTGCATAGAATGGTTTGATCTCGCTTGGCCAGTCGATGATGAAGTAATGTGATTCGCCGGTCTGATTGAATACATGCTCACCGATAATGTGTTCGGAAGTGGTTCCAAGGTCGTCGCCCCATTTCAGTTCTTCCTCGCTGTTGGCATTTACTATGTCGATGGCTTCCTGGTATGTAAGTCTTAAGAATGGTGTCTTTGGAACAGTCAGTTCGATTCCCATGTCATCAAGCATTTGTCCCGCATTCTGCATAATCTGGGAATACACAAATGCAACCATGTTCTCAAGTATTTCCATCACATCGAAATGGTCCATAAAACTTGCTTCGATATCGATGGAAGTCGCTTCATTTAGATGGCGGCGTGTGTCATGCTCTTCGGCCCTGAAGATCGGTCCTATCTCAAATACCCTGTCAAGTCCGCCTGACATTAATATCTGCTTGAATAACTGCGGACTCTGGTTGAGGAAT
>DQIP01000129.1 GCA_020793565.1 Candidatus Methanovorans sp. | reverse complement strand
ACATTAACTCACAAGAAGATCATTCTTAAGCAGTTTCTTCGAAATGTTCCAACTCCTGAGATTGCGAGACGGACTTCTCATAGTGAGGAGGCATGTGATCGATATATCAAATCGTTTAAGAAGGTTCGAAAATTAAGTGAGGAGGGATTGCCGGTGGAAAACATTGCGGCTGATCTTGATATGAGTAAGAATCTTGTGAAGGAATATGTTGAGATTATAGGGGATATGATGAATAAGGGAGGGAAAATATGATAAGTCAAGAAGGGTATGGTTTGGATGTAGGGGTCATTAGTCACTATTTACAATAAACAGCAAGGATGATGCAAAATTACCGATCACTCCATTACCTGCAGTTATAGGTATTATTCCCACTTTTTCAGAACCAAGTTTTGTCCCATATAATGATTCACATATCCCTTTAATGTCAACATCGGTTACCTTCTTTACAACAGCGTCATTTTCTTCAAGTTGTATGGATAAGTTTTCCAGGTCTTCCCCAGTTAAAAGTGCCATTCTTATGCCCCCTGTTTATAGATTCCCAGGTATTCATTAATAATTTTCAATCCTTTTTGCCTGTTGATCACCATTTCATCTTTTACAGAGCCCCAGCTAATAAGGGTAAAAATGTTCATTTCCCCCTTACATTCGAATATCTCAAGTCCCTCTGAAATATGGAACTCGCTATATTCACTTCCCTGTGAGATCATATGCTCACCAATCGGTACAAGTTTACCGCTTTTTGGAGTCAGGTGTTCTAAAATGCAATAATTGTTATCGGGGACTCCATCCAATTCTTGAACCCCGCTTAAAAATGCCTGAAAAAGGAGTTCAACAAGATTTATGCCGGTACAGTGATAAACAACTGTAGGTGTCTGGCTTGGAAACCTTGCATCGATCTCAAGTACTTTTAATCCCATGGGACTGTCTATTGCCTCAATATCCATAATTCCACGAAGGTTCAGGTTCTTTGCCAACTTGTGAGAAAATTTTCTGAATGCAGGATAATGTCCGACAGGCATTATCATGTGACAGTCATAGGTATCGTCCACATGCACTTTTGTCTCTTTGATAACTGCAAAATTAATCCCATCCCCGACAACTTCCAGTGAAATTACATCCCCGCATACATACTCCTCAATAAGCATTGATGGATCAAGACCTTCCAGTTCTCCCTTCTCATATATTATGGAAGTTCCCACGCTACTGCTCTGGCAGGGTGGTTTAACAAAAAATGGAGGGGATATGGGGTTGTCTAGTGGCGTAGGTACATCAATTGATTTGAAATATTCTTTTGAGCGCTTTTTATCCCTGCTTATGTGGTATGCATCAAAATCAAATAATATAGGGCATTCTAGCTCATTCTTTATGCTTTTCAGGAATTCTATCGTATCCGGATTCTCGTTCACAGGAATAATCCCATCTACCATTCTTGAAGTATCAATCAGTTTTTCAGGATTCTGAATAACATCAAAACAATGGAAATCATCAACCATATTTTTTATCAGCGGGTTCTTGTTCCTGTCAACAAGCACAACGTTCATCCCGGCTTTTTTTGCCAGATAAGCCACTTCGAACCCCTGCAACTTCCCCCCGATAAGAGCTATGCTCCTCATTATGCCACCTCTATGATCCTGTTAAAATCTGATTGGCTTGCTGGCTCCATACCCATTTTCCTTAGACGCTTTACAACACTTTTAGGGTCCCTGTTCCTTTCCTTGAGATCCCGGTCATAATTGACAACGCCTTCGAGGGAGCAATTGGAAGGTATTATGGATGTGATCACATTTGCCCCTGCATTCAATCTTTGAACCATACCATCGATCCCTTCAAGATCAAGGGATGCAGGGATTAGCCGGTCAGGGAACATCAATCTAAGTATTGCCAATATTTTCAGTTCGGAAACATTTGATCTCTGGACAGTATCTTCCAGGGGAGTACCTTCCTGCGGAACAAAGGTCATAATGCGAACCATATCAGGAGAGGCCTCTTCCATACCTCGCAGCGATATGATAGTTGACTCCACATCATCTCCGACCCCTGTAAGTATTCCATCTTCAACCCGGTAACCAATACTTTTTGCGAATTTCCTTGTATTGACCCGATCATCAAAGGATTGTCCGACCCTCAGTTTCTTATACAGGTTCCGGTCATGTGTTTCCTGATATAATGCAAGGAAGTTCGCGCCATTATCATTTAATTCTTTAAGTACCTCATTGTCCATGACCCCGGGAGAGATCATAATTGGAAGATCAAGTTCGCTTTTCACTGTTTTCACGAAATCAATGAACCTGTCGGGCCTGTCATGGAAGTAAGGGTCTTCCCCCATGGTCAGATCCACCATGTGGATGTCCTCTCCTTTCAAGGCCCTGCAAATATCACGTACTTCCTGAATATCAAGACGGTATCTCTCGATGTCATTCGATTCCCTGTAATAGCAAAATGCACATTGATTTTTACAGTATGTGGGAAAGTAAACAAAGCTATATAGAAAGACCTTGTTCCCGAAGAAATGATCCCTTATCTTTCTTGACACATAAAATAATTTTTCAAATTCTTCTTTTTAATTGATGGAAACCAATTCCCTCAGGTCATCATCTGAGAGTTTAGATCCGTTCAATATATCTTCTGCAAAATTGTCAAGATCATCCTGCGTCATATCATTTAACAAAAAAATCACCTCAAAGGCTAGTGCTGATCCCGTTATAGTATGACTCGGACCTTCCGGCACGATTTATGTTCTTTAAGTTGTGTTTTACCTTCAACAACCTCTCAAGACCAAAACCTGCCCCTATCCATGGTTTATCAATACCCCAATCCATATCCATAGGAACAGGGCCGACAACTGCCGATGAAAGTTCCATGTTCTTATGCATGACATCGATCGTATCCCCGTAGACCATACAACTATCGGAAACAAGTTCATATTCAATATCAAGTGACCCAAGGAAATCCTGTATCAGGTATTCAAGATTCTTTTTTGTACATTTAGACCCCATCTGGCAGAAATTGAGCATAGTGAACTCTTCGAGGTGACTGTTGCCATCGGATTCTTTCCTGTAACATGGTCCGATCTCAAATAATTTGATTGGATCCGGAAGTACGTTGTCGAATTTACGGAGGAAGTTATACAAACCTGGGGCAAGCATCGGGCGCAGGCACATATTATTGCCGACCCTGAATATCTGTTCTGAAAGTTTCTCGTCTTCACCAACTCCCATCCTTTCCATATATTCAAAGGGGATGAGGCTCTGGCAAAATGCACCAAACCCCCTTTAAAATTCTATCAAAGGCCTCTATGTCCATCTTATCCTTAAAATTTGCCTTTAAATCCTTAGATTGACAAACTTCTAAAAGCACTTGGCGATCTAATTAGATCAAGTCTTCCAATTTTAAAAGCACTCAATGCTGTAAGTAAAGCAGTAATATTAGAAATCGATACAAAAATTCTAGCTTGCTCAATCCCGCGATTTGACATATTAGAACGATGATATCCAACCACTTCATTTGAATTTTTTCGTTCAACAATCGTTCTCAAATTGTAAAATTTTTCCAGCAATCGATGATATTTTCTCGGGATATATTCCCCTCTAAAGTGATTGCCCGAATCAGTTTTTAGAATTTCCCCCACACTATTTGCCCTTGCTGCTATTATGGGGATAACCTCATGATCAATCACAACTTCATTTGATTTGTGACTATCAGGTCCTGCATCACCTATCAAAAACATCGGTTTGACTGTAGTTGATGATAAAAAATCATCAACTGTATTCCTGAAGATAGTATTATCATTTTTGTTTGCACTCACTGCATCCCAGTAAATGGGCAACATCCACCAATCATCAACAACACATGTATCAGTATATCCAGTACCAGAAAGAACGCTATACTGACCTGTTTTTTTCACATAGTGCCCTGCATCAGGATCAGAGGACATACCCGTTTCTCTCAATTTCATGCCATTGCAATTACATTCAAAGAATCTACGATCCCATATCGCAATTTTACCGCCAATAAGTTTTAAGTCCCTGCATTCTTGTATCAAAATTTCCCCATACTCTTTCAGACTTGAACCTATTGTCATTAGGTTCCTTTGATATGAACGGGGTGTGATCTGCTCCTGACTTTGCATGCCCAATTCAATTTTAAATTTTGGATTCTGATTAAAATCGGTTATAAAGGAATCAAAATTTGTGTATCCCAGTTTACATCTTGCGATTTCCATTTTGATAATATTGTTATAATTCAGAGTGTTTGTCTGAGGATTATATCCATCAATGTCTTGCAATCTTCTGAAGAATTCGTCAATTGAGGGATTTAATGCAAACATGTTACTGATGTATCCTTTAAATCTTTTGTAATTTTGGATGGCAATTATTTGACTGACTGGTAATGCTCTTTCCATATAATCGCTACTATTCGCCAGGACAGGTTTGATTTTATATGGCATTCGAATTTTCTTTGGTATGAATGTTAAACCATCTTTAAAAAAATCAGTAAGTTTTGTTTGGAAAATAGAAATTGCGTGGTTTTTACTCTTTTTAATTTTGATTTTTTCTGTGAATAGTAATATATGTTTAATACCACAATCTGAATATACTTCATAACCAGAATCGTATGCCATTGTTTCCATGGTTTGGTTGTTTTTAGCCGGTATCGTAAAAAAATCTGAAAGTGCGGACTGTTTGATAGAAATTATACGTGTTTTTATCTTTTCTTTTTGTAATTTCAACGCTTTTCCAAAAAGTTTTGTGTATTGTTTCTTCCCGATCTCGCTCTTTAAACTTATTGAGATTTCACCAACAGTTCCCAGAAAGTCCGTCAATTGAACCAATATGTATTTATACCCTTTACCTACTATTCTTATCATGGATTATACCTCAAATAGAGTTGTTTTTATCATTGGAGTTGATTAAATACTCTAATAGGTGTAATCCTACTTATTTCTTTCTAAAATAGTATTTTAATGCTTAATGATCAAATTTTATGTGTAATAATGAGTATACATAAAGGATATTTAAAATAGGGGGTATTTCCATCGAAATGCCATTGGCTCGGATCAGTATCGGGGATTTAATCTCAAGAAACCCAATATCTACAAAAAACCCGGAAATCGTTCTTTCAAGTTTACCAAGCAGGTTCTCCCTGCTGTCCTCATACATAGATACGAGGTCTTTCTTTCTCTGGATCTGCAGGGTAGTTTCAAGTTCTTTGAAGGAACGTTACTCTCTTGAAAACGAGATCATCTCATCAGGCCCGAGAAGGGATAATATCCGGTTCTTCTGGCTCTGTGTGAATTCTGCCTTTTTGGATTTGACCTGTTGCTTTGGTTTGTGATTGGTTGTTTTTGGGATTTTTGGTTGTTTTACTTTTTGTGGCGGTACGGGTGTGGGTGCAGTGACTCCTGTCTTTTTAGCCTCAGGAATATTGTGGATATGGGGGGGACTGACAGGATTTGCCGATATTGTGGCTCCCGGTCCTAAACCAGTATTTTGAATGTTTTTGACAGGGGAATTGAATTGTGCTGAAGGAATGACTTTTACTGTTACCTTTACCTCATTATTATTTGAGGTCTTTTTAGAAAATTCTTCTATTTTTTCATCCGGAACACGACAGCGTTTGCAGGGTTTGAGGAAATTGCGGTTGCGAAGAGATCTTGCAGACCGACTGGATCTGGAGTTTCGTACCTTGATCGTCTCTCCACAATCCGTTGTTATTCGTAAAAATTTGTTGGATGTTTCGCAGTTCTTTACTGTATGAAGGTGTCCATTTCTTGACACCCATAATCCTGTTTTTGATATAAGTGAGTCCAGTGATTTTTTTTCATGGTATCATCTCATCGAATTTATATCTTTTCCTGGCCATTTCCTAGAATCCGGGGAATTCACGCTTCCGGTTTCTTCCTTCACTTTTATTGAATGACATTTTCGTTCCTTCTTTTTCATTGTTGAATTTTCGGGATTTGTTGACCACTTTAATCCCGATAACAGGGTTGTATCGTTCAACGAATATTATAAACGATGTGAAATATTGAGGCTAAATGTGAAATATTGAGGCTAAATGTGAAATATTGAGGCTAAATGTGAAATATTGAGGCTAAATCGGATTTTTGTAATTCGAATGAAATGTTTTGTTTGCTTTACAATATTGAGATGCAATATTAAACAGCAAGTGAATTTTCCAGGTCGTTTTTACCCCGGATTATCTTGGTCATCGATATATATATATATATTACCCTTTCAAATCAAAGTTTATAGATTCAATAAGTTATGAATTTTACAAGGAGTGTGCAAAATAATATCAAATAATCCGAACATCCAATTTATCAGGGCATTATAGTTCATATACCGGAACAACTATTTTGTTATAAGATCTACAGTTTGAACAAAATTAGTGTCGATCGATTGTGTTATTGATAAAATTATATTCCGATATAACCATACATAATTCATCTATTATTGTAACTATTCAGCCCGTCCAAATATCACCTAAAACATTCAGTTTATTCACTTGACACCACAAATTAAATTCCACTTATGCAACTGGCAGAAAAGGAACA
>DQIP01000130.1 GCA_020793565.1 Candidatus Methanovorans sp. | reverse complement strand
TCCACAGAAGACGGTCCTTCTGGTCTTTCATGTATGGATTGCGATATTCCTTGATGAGTTTTGGAAACATGTTCTGCTTGCCATAGGGTCCGTTTCCGCGTTTCACAAGATTTGCGCGTATGGATTCCCACAGTTCGACGGTGTTGATACCTACTTCGCAGACAGTACCGCACACACCACATGTTGTACAGTGGTAAAGGTCGTCACTGAATTCCTGCATTTCGTCATCATTAACTGGTTTTGGACCAAAAAGTTTTGCCCTGAGTCCATATGAGCGGTCCATGAAACTTTTCCATCTTTTAATCTTATCTCGCGGTGCAAGCCCGGGAGATTTATCCTTTGCATCGTATGTAGGACACCAGTCTACACATTCACCACAACGGGTACATGCATCAATTTCCATGATCTGTACTGCTGTTAGGTTATTTGTATTAATGGAGGGTGTTATTTTTGCCATTTTATTCCCCTCCCTTATTTGCAATAAGTACGAGCGGCGCTGCAATCATGTGCATATACTTACTGTAAGGGATATATGCAATACAGAATAAGAGTGAGATAATCACATGGAAAAATGCGGCCGGGGGTGATGCAACTTCCGGGATTCCATAATCAACAAATAAACCGATACGAATCCAGTCTGAGACAAATCCGGAAACTGTGATTATAGTGAGTCCGGCAAGAAAAACAGAATCGTATGCGATCGTGTTTTCCCTGACATCTGATATAAACAATCTTCTTATAATTGCAATGATTATTCCTACGAGAAGAATGTAGCTAAATATATCATTTGGTACTGCCATCGTGTCCCTGAGAACCTCTGGGTGAAGTGCAAGAGGAAGTTCTATTCCAATTAGTTCTATGACCTCGAACAGGAACATAATAAGCGAAAATATGAACAGCGCCATCCATCCGACAAAGATCGTGATGTGCATGAACCAGCGAAGCGGGTTTCTCCGCAGGATCCGCCTCTGCAGGAGAATATCAAGTACCAAGGTAGTTAAAAGCGACTGCTTATGACCTTTTTTAGGACTTTCTTCTTTAATAGCAGCTAGAAGTGTTTTTAAAAAAACACCGATACTGCCGTTCGAGGGTTCAAGCCCGTATCCTGTCGAACCAAGACTCCATTTTTTTATGTTCAAAAACATTCCGTATAAAAATACTGCAATAGCAATAAACGCTATCATAATCATTGCACCAAATGAAATTCCAGAATAATAATCCATACTTATTTACCTCCAATTACCAGCGAACTGAAAATCTCAATTATCACTTACGAAAGTCTAATATGGACTGCCGCATTCGGTTCGCATAGTCTTAGTATCTATTATATTTAAATTATTATACCCAAGTTTTACAGTTACAACTAATACAAATGTTCTTAGTTTGTTTATGTTCAAAAACATGCAAATAAAACTAAGAACATATTCCATCACTCCTAACAATAATATCTCCTTTCCTAATGGAACTATCTTTACAGTGTAGGATCGATATCAATATCAAAAGCTCGTTTTTCATCGCGTATTTGGTAAACATAAATAGAAATGTATTGAGGAAGTTGCAAGGGGCTAAAGAGATTCAACGATCGATTGACAATGATCGGACGTTTCCTAAGAAGTTTGGAATTAATAATGAATTTGTGAATATCGAATATTATTTCAAACTCGGCTTAATGAGCTTAGTGAAGAAGATGCACTCAAACAGCTTGAAAGTAAAGCAGTTATAGGTCGAGAAGGATTTTTTTTCATCAAGCCAAGTAAGAATTTGACACTTGAAGAAGCGATACAAATATATCGAAAACTACAATTGATCAAGAAAATCCCAACCATCGGTCGGATTAACATTATTACACAAAGTTATACTTAATATGCTGCAAAAAAATAAAAAACACCGTATTTTTTGCAGAAAGTGTGCAAAACGATAAAAAAAAGGATATGGCGCATGACATGCGCCAATTCCAGATTATAGATCTATCAGGTGTTTAGGCGCTTCTGGCTCAACTCCTGCTGCTTTATCTGCTTCTTCCTGGGATTTGATCTTCGTAGACAGACCCATAAGTTCAGCTACAAGCACGATCATGTCTTCCACCTGCATCTTATTTTCAGGATTATCTCTCAGATCGTAATCGGTAGCACCAATCTGGTCATATACATTATCCCTTCCATCACCAATATTCCGGCGACAGAACGGACAGCATGATGACAGGATATCTGCATTAACAGCCTGTGCGTCCCTTATACGCTCAGATGCGATGTCAAGCGCTACATCAGCTATTCCGGCCTTTACGCCGCCGCCTGCTCCACAGCACCGCTGAAGTTCCTTGATCCTGTCCATTTCCACAAATTTAAGGCCTGGCAGGTTATCTAATACTATTCTTGGTGTTTCATACACACCACAATGCCGTCCAAGATGGCACGGGTCGTGATACGTAATTATCTTATTATCAAAGGATTTCTTCCATTCGATCTTACCCTGCTGGATAAGGTCTGCAAGTAGATCGGCGACATGTACTACTTCAAAGTTGGGTTTTCTACCCAGTAGTTTCGGCCAGTCTATAGTTGCAACCCTGTAGCAACCCGCACAAGCGAACATCACCTTCTTGACTCCCCTTGCCTCCAGTGCTTCCACATTATGTTTGGCGTTTATATAAGGGATATCACCTTTATGAGGCTGGCCTGTTCTTATAAGAGCAGATGAACAGCACGTTTCCTCTTCTCCAAGATATATAAATGGAACATTCAGGTGATTTAAGACTCTGGCTGTAGCGACTCCCAGTACCTGCTGGTTAAATCCTGCAGTACATCCTGCAAAATAAGCCACGTCTGCCTCTTCGGCTATCTCAACATCATCAGGTATCCAATCCAGTCTTTGTTTCTGGTCTTTCATATACGGATTACGATACTCACCAATAAGCTTGGGGAACATGACAGTCTTTCCATAGGGACCGTTGCCTCTCATCACAAGTTGCTGTCTGGTAGCCTCATACATATCAACAGTATTTATACCGGCTGGACAGACCGAAGCGCAAACTCCACAGGTACTGCAATGGAAAAAGGCATCTGTAAAATCCTGGATATCATCTTCATCGAGCTTTTTCGGTCCGAATAATTTTGCTTTTAAGCCATAACTCTGTCCCATAAATGACCTGAACCGACTGATCTTGTCCATCGGGGAATATTTCCGGTCTCCGTCTTTTGCATCCAGAACAGGACACCATTTATCACATTCCCCACATCTGGTGCATGCATCGTACTGCATCATAAAAGTAGGACTAATTACATCAGTCTTGATGAATGGCTCTCCTTTTGGAATTACAGGTCTGGGTTTTTCTTCATCTGCCATGTTACTCTCCTCCGCCATTAACAAGAATGACCATTGGTGCTGCTAACATATGCATATACTTGCTGTACGGAATATACGCAATACAAAACAACAGTGAAATTGCCACATGGAACAGTGCAAAAGTTTCGGCTAATGCTACATTGTCGCCCAGAAAAGTCCACGCACCTGTTATGGCATCGGGTCTGAAACCTTCTGCCATAAAGCCTGTTACTGTGATGAACAGTGTACCCAGAACAAGTACCCAGTCAAATATTTGAGTACGTTTGACAACATCTGGAATTACCAGGCGTCTTGCAATTGCAATGATAAGTCCTATCAACAGCATGTATCCAAGCACTTCATTACTAAAATCAAGGCTATTTCTTATAACTACCAGATCGAAATGTCCGATATTAATTGCATGCAGCATTTCAAATACTGCAAAAACCATTGAAAGAATGAACATACCGATCCATCCTACAAATATCATCATGTGCATTACCCATCTAAACGGGCTGCGTCTGAGTATTCTGCGCTGTAATAAGATATCCAGTATTATTGTGCTTAAAAGGCTTTGCCTTTTATGGTGTCCCAATTTTTCATGGTTAATAGATTTTATAAAGGTTTTCAAGAAATGAGATGCACTTCCGCCACCCCATTTTTGCATATTCAGATACATTCCTAATAAAAATATTAGAATTGCAACCATTGCAATCCCTATCATCATATAAAATGTAGGTATTCCCGAATAATAACTAAACTCAGCCATTGAATATTTTCCTCCTCAATTTGAAATTTTTTAATAAATTTCATCAAATTAATAAGTAGAATCTATATTAATGATTCTCTGCAAGGCGAATTATCTTGGTATCTAACTTATATATATGTTGTGTATTTTTTAACACCGTTTTTCATCAATTATTTATGCCATATAATTAAACCATGGTCATGATACCCACTTAAATCAAAGTATCTTGTTGCTTAACCATGGTATGAGATACGATTTCTGAAAAATCTTATTGGATTTGAAAACGGGCGTTGTTGCTTTCTTCTTCATTTTGATCATTATCTCATCGCCAACCACTTCTCCATTAAATCTACAGTTGATGAAATCGGAAAAGATAGTTTTTGGAGTATAATCCTTAAAATATCATCAGGTTATCGGCAAGCAACCTGTAAAGTGTATTGGCCACAATAGTCATAACAACATCACAATATATTCGTATCATAAACGGAGAACTCAAAGTGTTGAAATTGAAAAAATGAACAAGCTCAGAAAATTTGTTTTTGATTAGCCAGCGATTTGCATACTGTAAAATAAGGGTTTTAAGCTTGATCTCGAAATTATTTATAATCAGGAACGTAGTTAGTTGCCGACCATGCTCTTTAAAAATTACCTGACGACCTTAAAATTAGTTCGTGGCAGTATGATCTCGTTTTCATGCATCTTGAACTTATTGAATTTACGATTCTCTTTTTTCAGGTCCACTTTAATCCAGTCATCATCAGGAATATTATTTGCATTCTCGATCAACTTCTTACCGCGTCTCCTCAATGTAATGAACTTGATATTGTCAATATCAATTTTTTCTAACATCTCATATGTCGTTAATTTGAAATAAAATGCAAATTCCAGCAAGTGATAAAGCAATAAACCACGGAGGGCATAGAGAGTAAAATCCGACACATAATCTGTGTTTCCCTGTGTCTTCCGTGGTTAAATTACAGTTGTTGAAAGATCAAAGTGTAAAAATATTAGTATCAAATGATAGGTTCTTGATTATATACCAAAAACGTATATTTGATTTACAATCCAACTTCTTCTTTGAACTTGTCAAGACCGATCTCATCGATCATTTTACCAAGGCGCTGTTTCTTGGTGTGGGTCTTATAATAGCTGATGATCCTGTCCACAACGTCCAGTATCTCGTCCTCTGAAAGTTCTTCAGCAACAATATCTGCAAGTCTTGGTTTAAGTCCAGCGGTGCCGCCCACCATCAATTTATACCCTTTTGGAGTACCCATGATACCAATGTCCTTGATAGCAGGTTCTGAACACGAGTTCATACAACCGGATACTCCCATCTTGAGTTTTGACGGCAGTTCCATGCCATGGTATATCTCATCAAGTTTTAATCCAAGCCCAACAGCGTCCTGCTGACCACGTTTGCAGAAAGTTGTACCCGGGCATATCTTCACACTCCTTACACACAGACCGATTGCTGCTGCAGGTTTTATGTCAAGGTCTGCCCACACATTGTCCAGATCCTCTTCCTTGAGTCCAACAATAGCCATTCGCTGTGCTGATGTTAATTTAATTGCAGCAGCATTGTATTTTTCTGCGACATCTGCAATCTTACGAAGCGTGTCTGGTGATACGATACCACCAGGAATCTGAGGTGCAATGCCGTATGTTTCCTTATCTCGCTGAAGAATCGCTGCCTTTTCAGGTAAATCTTTTGTCAAATATATTCACTCCTTGTTCCATTTAATGATAAGTTAATTGTGATCTAATTGTGATCTATTACTACATCCGGTCAAGTATTCCTTTAATACCTGCCTTGTGGCGTGCCTCATCAAGAGATGCCCTGTCAAAGAACAGTGCAGCTTCTGTGTTGCCTTCTTTTCTTGCAAGATCAGCAGCCTCTGCTTTCTCAACTTCAGCCATAGTCTCGCCCTCAAGCATCATCTCAAGGTTTGATTTTGTATCGCTTTTGATGGCCCCGATTATCTCGGCAACTTCTGCAGCATGCCATGCCTCATCCATTGCGATCTGGCGAAGATATATTGCCACATCGGAACGTCCTTCTCTCTCTGCAAGTTTTGACATTGCAAGATACCAACCGACCTCGGTTGTTTCCCCTTTAAATGTGTTTTTAAGAATCGTTTCCAAACTCATTTTGTTACACCTCAATAAACTGTTACAAATGCCAACGCATTTGCATATTGAGTTTGTTCGTATGTTATATAACAATATTGTATGTTGTGATTTTATAGCACATAATTTATAGAATTGTGTAGTGTCACGTCAACAATATAATGTCGCCAATATATAATCTGACACTGCTTTATTTCCTAGTTATTTTCAAGACGCTGATTCACGCAGATTAACGCTGATTCGACCTTAAATCTGCGTTAATCAGTGTTAATCTGTGTCTGAAATATTTATTGAATATTACTGTATTTTGAATTGTTTAATGTGATCCATGTTTCTTATGATTGACACTTGAATGTTGACGCGACAGTAGTGTCGAGTCAACCATACAATATCGCTAGATATATGATCTGACACTGTTCCATTTTCCAGTTATTTTTAAGACGCAGATTAACACAGATTAACGCT
>DQIP01000131.1 GCA_020793565.1 Candidatus Methanovorans sp. | reverse complement strand
GATTATTCCGACGGTTTGACGATGGAGGAGAAGGGGGGGTGCCAGAAGAGAGTGTGACATCACTCTGTCCAAAAGCAACTAAATTATCACCTGACTTATACACCCCAACAAGCAAAACATAATTCACTCTTCTCAACCCATCGGTGTCCAGCAATATAGATGTACTGTTACTGTCCGTTGTTTTAAAAGTAACAACGCCATCATTAGCACCAATTACATCATTTATTATATCTGTGGCATCAGCCGAATCAAAATTGGATGAACCGACACCTGAAACCTTAAAACCCTTAATAAGATCGGCACCATTCATTAGTAAATCTGTTCCGAGTTTAGTACCATTGGACTCAAGCATGATTGCCGCTTTGTATGCACTCTCGTGCACCAATATCGCCCCGTATGTATAACTGCCGACACTGGCATCCGTTAAACTCATTGAAACAATTACAGTACTATCAGGTGCGGCATTATTAGGTGCAGACATAATAGAATCATATTCAAGGACCTCAAATGCAGTGGCTGAAAGTATCGACAGGTCATTTGCACCCGGAAGATATGATGTGTTCTGAAGAATAATAATGACATAATCACCGGCATCAAGCTTACCAAAACTCATGCTCTTAAAATCGCCCTTATTATCAAGAAGTTTGTTTAGTGAAGTTGCATAAGATGAAGATCCGAGATTTCGGAAGTATGAACTATCACCCTTTGAAAGATCATCTACAGCGTTTTTAAGATTCGATGGTGATGTACGAATTAAATATACATCAACTCCTTTACCGGCAAAATAATTTGAACCATAAAAATCGATTACCAGATCATTTTTACCTGTAACATTGGTAAACATGGGGTGCTTGTCATATGGATATTCAACAATATAATCCGTATTGTTTTCCATATTAGCAGTAACACTAATGGTTTTACCATTTGAAACAAAAGTGGTGGAATTTATTCCATGATATCCAAAAGTGAGTGGGGAAGGAAGTTTTATAGATGTTCCACCTTTTAGGACTATCCAATTCCCTTCAGTTTCAGAATCTGTGTGACCCGCAAACGTTATATTTTCATTGTCGCCAATAGCAATATTAATAAAATATTCATCATTTATAGGCAAACCTGCCGCAGTCGATGTTAAAGCAAGTATTAACATTAACATTAACATTAACGGTAACATCAACATTTTTTTTTTCATTGAGTTCATTTATACCACCATCTTTCTTCAGATATACCACACAGAATTAATAATTATGATCGTTCCCCTATATTTTCTATTAATTTAAATGTACATTCTATTATTAGAAATACTTTTTGTACTAAAATTAATTATATTACATTCACTATTTTTATCACCATACATTCAATTAAATGTGCTCATATATGTGGGATATTCAAAAAATACGTCTTATTCTAAAAATTCCCCACAAAGCGATTACTGAAAATAATCCAATCCACACTTTACCGCTAATTACATTGTATGTCGTAGATATAACACCTTTTCCGGCCACCTGATCAGACATTGTATCAGTTGTTTTTGGTGTGATACGCATTGGTTCATCCGATAATGCCAGGTCGATATTTTCTTTGCCAACTATTGCAAACGGCGAGAATTTAGATGTGAACGTCTGGTAATATACTTCACCTTCATTTTCCCCTATCCACTCCGTAACAACCTGCTCCCATACATCAGATGAATCATCATAATGCATAAGTGTTATACTTTGTTTATCGATATTGTTATTGTCAATCCAGTCCTTATCTACCTTAAATGAGATCGTAGCATTTGCAATATTCCCATCAAAACCGGCAAATCCGATCAAAATATTAATATTCTTATATACTACACCAGGAGCAGGTTCCTTAGCCAATATAGAAGTGTCGTACAAAACTTCTACCAACATAGGAACAGATCCCACACTCTTAGTGCTTGTGAAATTAATAAACATAAGAGGATTTTCCGGTCCATAAAATTCACATATCGCCAGAGTATTGGCATACACTTTTATAGCAGAGGTCTCTTTCGCGACAATATTGTCTGCTTGCTCTTCAGATGCCCCGCCACCGCCACCGCCACCACTGGTATCGGCACCAACATCCGTATTGCCCGAAGAAGCGCGAAGTGTTATAGTTTTGGTGGAGCCTCCAACATTTATATTAAAATCTCCAATCGGTATACTACCTGTAGAATACCTGTACTCGAAATGTCCATCAGGACCAACATCAATCCCTTGCGTCGCTGATACTTTTAAACTGACAGAAGACACTCCGGTTTCAGCCAGACCTAGTATCTTGATATTGTGGGTACCGGTTGGAACATTTGACTGCGATATTGTCGCAGTGCCGGAAGAACCATCTTTACCTATGGTCAATGGCAATTTACAACCATACAACTTAACTTTCACATAGAGATCTTTAACACCAACCGCAGTCACCGCAAAATTTTTGGATCCATCCGGGATCTCAACGCTGCCAACCGTATATTCATATAACCCACCTATAGGTGTCACCACTTTTGTAAATGAAGCGATCGCATTAATCTCACTGGCAGCGGACTCTGTACCACAAATTGTAATCGTATCGCCCACAACCGGATTCTCGGGGGATATTTGCAGATCTGTCACAGTTGCACCAGCAAAAGGGATCAAGGCAAAAATAACAAGAAACAGGCACATGAATCTATACAACATAGTATCATTTATCGTACGATATGTAATATTTCGGTACGAATCATTCCTATTTAATACCGGATTTTTCATTCGACCACACTTTGAAATTATTGTAAGCTGCTAAATTTTGATCTACATATATCCTCTATTTAGGACGAATATAAAAATATAATTAGAATTTTAGTTTAAACGTATATCCCTACTTTATACATTAACCTATTCCTCTTAAAAGCAATTCCTAATAAGACCAACATGTATATATAATAATATGTAAGTGTGATAATGAAGAAAAAGGGATAATGAAAAATGCTAACTACAACAGTAATATCAAGTACTACAGCAAGTGCTATTGCACTTACTTCTGAAATTGGTTTGCCGGAAGGGGGATTACTTGCAACCATGGCACTCATTTTGTTACTTTCAGCTAAGGAAATTTTTTCTGCGTCCAAAAAATGGAACAGCGCGATAAATGCTTCCCTGAACATTGCAATAAACCCTTTACTCATCACATTTACACTAATAGTGATTTACAAAGTTGCCGAAATTATCTGATAAATTTTGGATACATTCATCTTATTGCTTTCTTTTTATCACGATTCCATTTTTCAATATTGGAATTGAATCAGATCTTTTTGGTATGAAAATACATTTTCATGCTCGTGGGTGTATTGGGGTCATGAATGTTTATTTCTAAAATATCAGATAACTTAGTAAACACTTATGTGCTATCCCACATCTTTTAAAAAAGTGAATTTTGATGAAAAAATATATCGCACACAGCGACCTACAAATCGCATCTGTATTAACATTATTAACTTTTATATTCGTCTTAGTTCCACCTCTTGATCAATTATTTATCAGGACCATCCTTGGTTTGATAATGGTCCTTTTTTTGCCTGGTTATGCACTTATCGCAGCACTTTTTATTGGAAAAGACGACCTTGATGCAATTGAGCGTATCGCACTGAGTTTCGGACTCAGCATTGCAGTAGTGCCACTGTTGGGACTTGGTTTGAATTACACACCATTTGGCATACGTCTTGTACCCATTATCATAACATTAAGTTTTTTTACAATTTCCATGCTCGCAATTGCATTCATAAGACGTGGAAGTTTACCAAAAGATGAACAATTTAGTGTTCCATTTCAAAAAATATATGCATCGATAAAACACGAAATTAATACAAAACCCGAATCAAAAATTGATCGAATTTTAACTATAATCTTAGTAATATCGATAATAGCCTCTGTATCCATGCTTGTTTACGTAGTCGTGACTCCGAAACAAGGCGAAAAATTCACAGAATTCTACATTCTTGGACCGGAAGGTATGGCAGACAACTATCCCACTAAACTTTTAATTGGGCACACAAGCAATGTCATTGTTGGAGTTGTAAACCATGAGTACGAAACTATAGACTACACCATTAAATTTATTTTAGCAAATGAAACCTTAAATTCACTGCAATTTCAACTTGGACACAACAGTACATGGGAGCAAAACATAGAATTCACACCTGAACATACAGGTAATGATTCAAAATTAAACATTTTCCTGTACAGAGATAACAATTTCACTGAATCATATCGTTCACTCCATCTATGGATAGATATCACTGAGGCAAACACCAATAAATCGTGAGATTATGGCATCAAATGATGAAACAAACCCTGTATCAGATAATATTCGATCTGATAAACTAAATCATTCGCAATCAAATAGGCGAAAAAAAAAGCAGGATAAAGGTAAAAATAGTGGAAACAATGCAAATCGTATTGGAACCATGGAATTTTTAAAAACCAATGTAAATAATTCCAAAAAATATAATATTACAATAGACTCTATTCAAAAAAGTTACATTTGGTTAAAACACAACAACGGAAAAACCAAATTAAACCTGGGATTTGCTGATGACAAGATTAATGAACTCCTCACTAAAAACAGTGAAAATGAAAAGAACGATATAAAAATTGAAAAAATCAATCGCTACAATAGTTCTTTAAACAAAAAGATAATTGCATTCCCACTCATATTAATTCTAATCGGTGAAATATTATTGTATAAAGGATATTTCGATCAAGCACTCTTAATCCATATATTCAATCTTCTCGTCCTCTCGTTTTCAACCATCATCATCCAGGATAAATTATTATCCAACACATTTCAAGCGCTATCTCTACTCCCCATACTCAGGATCTTGAACATGGCGATGCCAATCTTTTTTCATTCAACATTATACTGGTATCCATTCATGTATGGATGTATATTCATATCTGCAATCTACATAATTAAGCACCAAAAATTCACACGCGAACAAATAGGTCTGAATTTTGAAAAAATGCATATATATTTTCCAATTGCATTAATTGTTGGATTCATACTTGGTACCATGGAATTTCAAATATTACAAAACCCTGCTCTAATTGAAAATCTGGAATTTGAAAACATATTACTAATATCAATAATCATGACACTATTTGTAGGATTGGCAGAAGAATTAGCATTCAGGTCCATAATTCAAACAAGATTTGAACAAATATTCGGTACCACACAGGGTTTAATTATCACAGGTATAATGTTTGGCATAATGCACTCAGGTTATGGGACGATATATGAGATAATATTTACTTCATCTGCAGGCATATTGCTGGGATACATGTTCATTAAAACAAGAAGTCTCTTCCTGATATCGACAACACATGGATTCATCAACATATTTCTTTTTGGGATCTTACCATTTTACGACCTGATTTTCTTCAAATGATCTAAATAATGATCGCTCCCAAAAATCAAAAATAGAATCACTTTATAGACCTGTACTCAAACTCAAACCCAAGTTTGTTTAGTGCAAATATTGCCATTATCATCACACAAGAAATGAAGAAGATTGCCACAAAACATGCAACATTATAGTAAAAGAAATCAACTGATGAAAATTTCACATCTACAAATGAAAAAACACTAATTGTTTCATTGTATAACGGAAATAAATACGTCAATCCACCTTCTGCAATGTCATCCAACAACAAGTGCGAAAGAAACGCCGCTTCTGCAAAAACACCCAGGAATGCAGCCCTATCAATATCACGATATACAATATATCCTATGATCACTGCTGCCATGAATGCAAAATAACTAAAGAACAATGAATGTGTTGGAATTATCCAAAGCATGGTATGATGTAAATTACTATTCACAAAATAATTATAAACCGCAGGAATGTCGGGTAGTAATGAACTTACTCCACCCACAAGTATTAGCAACAAAATGTGCAAATTATCTTTCAATGTTAATGTATGATGAAGATTTGATCGAATTGTCGTATAAACTGCAACGGCAGAAAAACAATACATGAAAAACATAGAGTGTGCGAAGGGGTATGGCATAGTATTGTATACTTTGTTTAAAATATATAAATTAATTACTTCACTAATTTTCCCCTTCCTAAATATCTCACCTTATTTGTTTAGCTCATGCACAATTCTCGCCTGAGTACTTTTTCAAGTTATTCAAACCCATTTTTGCGCTGCAATTTCCAGTCGGCCAATAAAGGTGCAATATACTGATATTTTTCTGCACCATTTTCTGAGCGAAAACATCCAATTATTCACGGAAAAAATCAAAAAATCAAAAACCATGCTATTTCAATTTTCCAAACAAAACGTACTGATTTTTTAGGAGAAGGTTTAGCATTTATAAAAAAGAAAGTTAGAATACCATATAAAATCAAACCTGTGCTGCCGCATAATAGAGATTATGTAGAAGGAGTATTACCGGTTAATCAAATACTCGCCATCCAGAACTACAAAAGTTTTAAAGGTATTTGGTGCATTTTGCCATTGCCTCATCTCTTTAAACAAAGATTTTGATGGAAATATAGTTGTACAACCAAATGAAGAATCTGATCTTAAAACAAGAGTTGCAGTACTAGAAAAACACCTCAATTTATTACTAAAAACGCCATCGGAAGAAGAGAATCAAAACAATGGGCCCGCTGAGATTCGCAACCCAGATTACGCTTCTGGAGCGCGGTCCGAGGCATCCTGCTTCGCATGATACCTCACAAATGGGCCCGCTGAGATTCGCAACCCAGATTACGCTTCTGGAGCGCGGTCCGAGGCATCCTGCTTCGCATGATACCTCACAAATGGGCCCGCTGAGATT
>DQIP01000132.1 GCA_020793565.1 Candidatus Methanovorans sp. | reverse complement strand
ACACATATATCATAATAAAAATGCCGCGAAAAAGTCCATATCGTTCGCGCAAGTGATTTGGGAATGCGTCGGCTGCAGAGAATTGCCCCGGTGTCAAAAAACGCTAAACAAATACAAAAAAAGAAAATTGATGCCTGCGACCAAGCAGGCAATGTTTAAAGTGTTTATCCGAAGAGTGCACCAAGACCGGCCATTCCGCTCTCTTCTGCTTCTTCTTTCTCTTCTTCCTTTGCTTCTTCTTCAGCTTCCGGAGCCTCTGTTGCTACAGGTGCTGCCGCTGAAGTAGCGGACGCTGTTGGTGCTGCAAATGCTGCTGTTGCCATTGCCTCTTCGATGTCAACGCCATCGAGTGCTGCAACGAGTGCTTTTGCACGGTTTTCATCAACTTCTGTACCTGCTGCCGTAAGTACGGCAGTAACTGCTTCGTCTGTAATATCTTTTCCAGCGTTGTGTAATAAAAGTGCTGCATATATGTATTCCATCGCAAATCACCTTGTTTAATTAATTTATTAAATTTAATTCCATCATCCGAAGAGTGCACCAAGACCGGCCATTCCGCTCTCTTCTGCTTCTTCATTATCCTCTTCCTTTTCTTCTTCCACAGGTTTTTCTTCTTCTGCGGTCTCGGTGACCGTTGCTGCTGCTGTTGTTGCTGCCGCACCAAGAGTTGCCTTGATCTCATCATCAACTGCATCTTCATTAATGCCAAAAGCAACCGACGCAACAGATAGCATCTGTGAATTTGCCTTACCAAGCAGGGTATCCATCAGTTCCGGTTCGAACACTGTCGCATTCACACCAACATTGCGTGATTCTGAAACAGCCTTTGAGATCAAAGTACTGATCGTTGCGCTTGTTGGATATGCTGCATTAACTGACAGGTTGAATGCCTGCTGTATTGCTGTTGTAAAGTCAGAGAAGTATTTATCCTCATCAATTGCCAGTACATCAGGTGTGTATATCGAACCCGCTTCATAGGCCGCATTAAGATCCAATCCCACTTCCATAGGATATATCTCAAGTCTGGTCAACATAGCTGCAAGTTTTTGGGAGACTGTATCGCCTTCCTTTGCAACGGTCGTTGTTTCCCTGATGACAACAGAACCACCATCAATAGCTGCAGGAATACCTGCACCTTGCATGTCTCCTAATATAGGACCTGGTGGAAAACTTGTTGGCCCTTTTTCCACAATAATATCATTTGGTGCGATCGCACCTGCTTTTATTGGGGCAGGGCTTTTACTCTGCTCAAGCAACTTATAAAGTTTAAATGGATTCTGATCCGTAAACACCAGTGCAGTTTGCACATCGATGTAATCAGCCATCTTGCGGACATCTTCAGCAGATTCTTCCAGTGCCCGCTTGATAAGAGTATTCCTGGACACCTTTAAAACAGCTATGTCCTTAAGGTTTCTTCTCATACCCTGAAGCTGTTTTGCAGGAATGCCTTCAATACCGATCATTCCGAACAATGGATATGACCTGATGAGGGATTTGATTGCCTCAACTTCATCCATTTTCCACTGCGGAACCTGTTTTGTATGATGTGCTTCATCCATCATACCAACCTCACAGAGTTGCCCATTGTAGTCGTAACATAAACCGACTTCAAGTTTTGTTTACCCTTATCAAGAGAACGTTCTAACCTGCTCATCACAGTATCAATGTTCTCTGTAAGATCATCCAGACTCATTTCACGACTGCCAACTGCAACGTGAAATGTTAATTTATCTTTTGATCGTACCCGGATAGAGTTCTTAGTGGTGTTAATCATATCCACCACATTCTTGTCCGCTGTAAGCGGAATTGGCATTTTACCCCTTGGTCCTAAAATTGCACCCAATGATTTACCAATGAGCGCCATATACTGGACTTCCGCAATAAAAGAATCACAATTATTTGCAAGAGTTCGTGCCTTTGACTTGTCAGCTCCCAGTTCCTCTATGTCCTCTTCCGTAAGAACAAAATCAGCACCGGCATTCTTTGCCTGCAGCCCGACGTCACCCTTTGCAAAAACCGCGATCTTTCTGGATTTGCCAAGACCTTTGGGGAGTACAATCATTTCGTCCACCCTGTACTTGGGCTGGCTCATATCAAGATTCTTCAAATTGATTGCCATATCCACACTTTCCCTGAATTTGCGTTCCGGAGAGTCCTCAAGTAACTGCTTTACGGCATTTGCTATATTTTTTTCTATCATTCTACTCCTCCCGTAGTGTACAAATATTTGTTTGCATGCAGGAATTGATCCCACACCCGGACATGCACATGGGATATGTGCTTGATCCGGTACAGCCACTTCGGCCTACTACGGATGTCATAAAACCCGGATGGTCTTATGGGTTCTTCAATAGGAAAGCGCTTGCTTTTAAATCTATCGCTTAACTGCACATTACAAATTTAGAATTCCAATCGAAAGACGTTACCATTCTTCGGCTGCCAGCACTTCGTCGAATTTTCCCTCATCGATCGATTTTTGACATTCTCTCGGATCCAAACCTTCAACAGTAACGCCCATCGGAACGCACGTACCGATAACTTCTTTCACTGCAGCTTTAAGGTCGTATGAAAGGATATCATCTTTTTTCATGCGTGCAACCTTTGCAGCCTGTGGTATTGTCAGATCACCGACAACAACCGTACCTGATTCACCTGAACCTTTCTCAATTCCGATCTCTTTCTTGATCAATGCAGAGGTAGGTGGTGTCCCGATCTCGATCTCTATATTTTTATCGTCATCTACAATGATCTTCACAGGAACCTGCATTCCATTAAAGTCCTTTGTTTTTTCGTTTATCTTATCTATTATCTCTTTGATGTTCACGCCAAGCGGCCCGAGTGCCGGACCAAGAGGTGGACCCGGATTTGCTTTCCCGCCTGCTACTAATGCTTCAACAATATTTGCCATTTTAATATCACCGTCTGTATTTAATAATTAATAATAATTAATAATAATTAATAATAATCTGTATCTAAAAACAATCATATAATATTCTCAAGCGTTATCTTTCTCTTTTTTGAGAATTCGTACTGTATCCCCACGAATAGTTATGGGTATTGGTACAACCGCATCGAACAATTCAACAGTGATCTCCTCATGGCCTTCGTCAACCCGTTTAACACGTGCCTTCTCACCCTTGAAAGGACCGGATGTCACCTCAATGATAGCACCTTCAGTAATGCCAGTTACTGTCGGTTTCGGAGTCAGGAAATGTGCAACTTCACCGAGACTGGACTGCCCCTTTACGACCGTTCGTGCATGTGCAACATTCTGGATTGTAAGGTCAACAATACCGGAATCAGGTGCTTCAACAAGAACATAACCTTTAAGCTCATCAGGGACAAGGATCGCCCTTATATCCAAATGCTCTTTCCTCGCGACAACTGCCATCATATTGGCAACTGAACGCTCTTGGTTTGCAGTAGTTTTCACAACAAAGATTGCAGCGTCTTCAGTCATGATAATCACATCCACTTGGGCATTTCTGTCAGGAGCACATAAATTATGAATCCAATAAAACCTATAAAGAGAATACCGATTCCTGCAACCTTAGCGATTATCAGGAATTCATCTCTTGATGGTTTCTTGGTCAACTTGAGTATC
Organism: Candidatus Methanovorans sp.; assembly: GCA_020793565.1. Classification (GTDB taxonomy): domain Archaea; phylum Halobacteriota; class Methanosarcinia; order Methanosarcinales; family Methanosarcinaceae; genus Methanovorans. The sequence continues at coordinate 3,299 of DQIP01000132.1, read as the reverse complement.
CTCAAGTACGATTTTATAGTCATACCGACGTTTATATTATTTAAATTAAATGTACCTTCTGCCAAATTTATTCACAACCGATTTGCATGATATGTTGATTATTTATCAATAATACGCAATGTCAAACTAACGTGATTGGTCTTACAATCACATATAAGAGTAAGGCAAACTAAATAGTTTAAACCATAAAATACCTTTCGATTGAATCTATGGAAAAACCCCTATGAAATTCTTCATTCAATAGAATTAACCTTTACTAAACAATTTTATGAGTTATATACAAGAACAAAAATGTTCACCCATATTGCCCGCAAAAATATTGTTATGGCTTAAAACACAAAAATGAAAAGGCTAAGCCCTTTCATTTTACGAAATCAATACCATATCTGCGGGTGACGTTCATTGCACCGCCATGCCCGTATATCTGTGGAGACTTAACACCTGTGACAACTATCATCGTGCGCACTGTGTGTTCCAAGTCAGGATCAACCTGCGCACCCCAGATAAGTCTTGCATTAGGATCAATGCGATTGTATACTTCCTGCACAACGCTCTCTGCTTCTGCAATTGTCATATCCGGCCCACCGACCACGTTCACAAGAGCCGATGTTGCACCAGATATATCAACATCGAGAAGCGGGCTTCTGAGTGCTTTTTGGACCGACTCTATAGCCTTGTCCTCACCATCTGCCTCACCAAGTCCGATCATAGCGACACCGCCATTTTGCATAACTGTCCTGACATCAGCGAAGTCGAGATTCACAAGACCAGGTTTTGTAATAAGTTCAGTGATACCTTTAACAGCCCTCATCAGCACCTCATCGGATACTTTGAATGCCGCCTGCAATGGCAATCTTGGAACGATCTCAAGTAATTTGTCGTTTGGAACCACAATAACCGTGTCTGCTACATCCCGCAGCCTCTCAAGACCTGCCTCGGCATTGGTACGCCTGACCTGCCCTTCAACCCCGAATGGTAATGTAACAACTGCAATTGTCAGTGCGCCTGCATCCCGTGCAGCCTCTGCAACGATTGGAGCAGAGCCGGTTCCGGTTCCGCCACCAAGTCCTGTAGTGATGAAGACCATATCGGAATCTGCAACAACTGCATTAATCTCGTCCACACTCTCAAGTGCAGCATCTTCCCCGATCTGTGGAAGACTTCCTGCACCAAGCCCTCTTGTCTTTTTCCTGCCAATTAGTATCTTCTGATCAGCTTCAACATGCAAAAGATGCTGGGCATCAGTATTAAGGGCAATGAGCTCTGCACCCTTTATTCCCTCATCCCTCATGCGCTGGGTGCTGTTAGAACCGCCACCACCACATCCAATAACTTTGATATTTGTTTGCAGGTCATGCAGCATTGCTTCGAGCTCTGCATTGATATCCTCATACATAGGGGCACTTGAACTAATGTGTCCCTCCTGTACAGACCGCACCAATGCCTCTTCTACGATGGATTTCATAATGTTTTCCTCCAAGGGTGAAAATCGTCAATATATTAAAAATTAATTTTATTTGTTAATATGATCTTTTTCCGGTTTGATTGATACACCATTTCAGGCGTTATAGATTTCCCGTTAACTGTGACTGCCTTTCCACCTGTCAGTTCCCCAAACATGGGTCCTGGGGGGACACCCAATTCGCGAGCAAGTTCCGGGTTAAACTTTTTATCGATGAGATATAGTACATTCTCATCTGGAATATATTTGATTTCATAATGTCCTTTTAGTATTTTAATGCATTCATTTGTGAGTTTCTGCACGACAAACCTTGCACACTCGTCATCGATGCTGAAAATCACATGTGCAACGGTTCCATTTGAGCGCTCAAGATACGCAATATTGTAACTATCCAAAAAAGCCCTGACACGCTCCTTATCCACAATTTCGGCTTCTTGCAACAATTCCCGATCGATCCTGGAAGCCCTGACTTTAGGACACCTACATCCCCTGCAAGGCAGATCCAGCATCTTGACCTCGCTTTTAATGCCATCCGTAAGTTTTGTGCGTCCACCAGGGCAGAACTCATTCGCCTTTTGACGCACCTGTTTACAGAATTCCCATGGAATCCCATCCATTTCCCTTATGTCACCTTCCCGCAACACCTCAGATCCAAGTTCTTCAACGATCTTGCCGATCCTATCCCGTTCCCTGGCAGGCATGGATTTGCGGTCAAAGTATACAAAATCAGCATCTGAGTTGTCAAATGCCTGTTTGATCAGGTCTTTGTCAAGATACTGCAACTGATAGTTGGAAAAATTATGTCCAAACGTAACACCTGTTTCAAACAAAAGTTTCGACTGGCGCGGTGCATAATGTCCCCCGCCAAAACCCAGGGCAACAGGAACTTCCTCAAGGTCAAGGGACATAATGGCATTTGCAACGATCGCCCCGGGAATCGAGTCATTCCATTGTGTTTCACCACTTCCGATCTCAACATACACTGACGGAATATGAAGATGAGTAGGACCATGATGTGTCGATTCCATCGATACATTATAATCAGTGTTCTTTGCCAGCACCTGCATTGTCTTAAGAAGCGAACGCAGTGCATGAGGTGCCGCTTTTGCAAATTCCTGCGGTCGCCCTCCAAAATCAGCATCCCTCACATTTCCTGTGAAATGTGCAGTCAAAAGTTTGCGGCCGTCCTTGCTTTTGTGCTTTGATGCAAAAATTATCAATTTCGTTGGCAGACCGCAATTTATTAACTTTTCATCGATCCCATCCTGGTAAAGATGGTAGTTATCAACTTCAACGATCCTGAAGTTTTCAAACTCATAGATCGAACACACATCAGGACAAACACTACATGTACACCCCGTATGCACCCATTTCCGCATGGACAGGAGATGATTTTTGATATTCTGGCTTGCCATGTCAAGAGTTGAGCAGATGATCGTTATCTTTGGCTCCCCTGCCTGCTGTGAATTTAAAGTTGGTATGTCGGTCATTGTCGGATCTCGTTGAGATTTGGTAGCTAATAATTAATAGTTACTAATCAGTGATCGGTAATTGATATTTAATAACGATAAAGTAATACTGCATTATATAAATTTGCCTCTTCGTGATATGCACCACGTCAACATATCTCATGTATATTTCCAGATTGTTCCCTATCGTTTCAGCAGGTCCAACACCCACCTGCTGACACCTGGCGCCACATTACCACACCTGCGACGAGAAAATCTTCGCTGACGCTCAGATTAACTCGGACTACATAATCTTATAGATTATATACAACGAGAAAATTCCCCCTGCGGTCGAATTAACTCGGACTATATAATTCTATAAATTATAT
>DQIP01000133.1 GCA_020793565.1 Candidatus Methanovorans sp. | reverse complement strand
CCAGATATATTCGCTGAACTTTTCACGTCACGCCTGTATGTGCTTCTGATTTCGAAACAACGAAAACTGGGTATATTAAATTTTGTGAAATCCCTTAATCAATAAAGGTGAATCCGAAACACTGGAATTTAAGACATCACTTTCATTAAAAGATGAGATTGGTGTTTCGATATCAGCATTTTCAAAGACGTCCGGCGGAGTTGTTCTCATTGGCGTGACGGACAAGGGTGTGGTCGTTGGAGTTGGTATTGGGGCAAATTCTATCGAAAATGAAGCAAGTTACATCAAAAGACATACCGACCCACAAATTTTTCCATCGATAAAAGTTCTGGAGATTGATGGTAAAAACATCATTGCGGTCGAAGTGTATGAGTCTAACGATAAACCTGTATTCTTCAAAAAGTATGCACATAAACGAGTGGGTAAATCCAGTCAACGAATGTCGTCCTCAGAGATGAGAAAACTGGCACACGAAGACGTACCAAATCTACCGTGGGATGCGAAAATATGTGGCGATGCGAGTTTAGATGACATCGATGAGAAAAAGGTAAGATGGTTTTTAAAGGAAGCAAAAAAACAAAGGGGACTGGATATAGAAGAGGATATGCCCCTTGAAGAAGCATTGATGCGACTAAAATTAATGAAAACAGATAATCTTACAAATGCTTCTGTATTGTTATTTGGGACAGATCCTCAAAACTTCTTCATACAATCTGAAGTCAAGTGCATTCGTTTCAAAGGAACTAAAGTCACTGTCCCTATGATCGATATGAAGGTCATTGAGGGAGATTTGATCGATCAGGTAAAAGAAGTTGAAAAATTCATATTCAATCATATTTCTCTGGCTTCGTGGATAGAAAATTTGAAGGTACAACGTCAGGAGAAATGGGAGTATCCCCCAAGGGCAATAAGGGAAGCGTTGGTAAATTCAATTGTGCACAGGGATTATACATCAACATCCAAAGTCCAGATACGAATATTTGATGACCGGATGGAATTTTGGAATCCGGGCAGGCTTCCGAATGGATGGGATATAGAAACATTAAAGCATGAACATGAATCCAGACCATTCAATCCATCGATTGCAAAGAGTTTTTTCTGGATCAAGTATGTTGAAGATGTTGGGACCGGAACAAATAAGATTATTGACTGGTGTGTTGATTGGGGTTTGCCTGCCCCTGAATTTGAATTTAAAGGGTCCAGTATAGTTGTGATTTTTAGAAAATCCAAACTCACAGATGAATATTTAGAGCAATTGGGCTTAAGTGAAAGGCAGAAGAAAGCTGTACATTATTTGAAAGAGCATGGTAAAATTGACCGTAAAACATATTGTGAGATTTGTGGTGTTGGAAGAACATTCGCCACTAAAGAACTATCTTATATGGCTAATAATGGAATTGTTGTAATAATTGGTAAGGGGAGGGGTGCACACTATATTCTAAAAATATAGGTCGATTAGTGGTCGATTAGTGGTCGATTAGTGGTCGATTAGTGGTCGATTAGTGGTCGATTAATCCAAACACCTACAACCATTCCCACAAACCAAAACCTACCACTTCTTCCGCCCGATCAAACAATTCCACGCATTCCCGACCAGATCCATCCTGCCAGCCTTATCAAGCGCATCATGCACAAGTTTGTAATTCACCGGATCCTTATAACGCAAAAGTGCGCGTTGCATTCGTTTCTCCCTCTGTCCTCTCGCAACATAGACCTCCTCGCCCGTGAACGGGTCAAGTCCGGTGTGGAACATGCATGTGGCGGCTGTCATGGGTGTCGGGGTGAAATCCTGCACCTGTTTTGTGTACATCCTCCTGTCGCGTATGTACTCTGTAAGTTCTATCATATCCTCCATCGTGGATCCCGGGTGGCTTGATATCAGGAATGTGACAAGGTACTGTTCCTTGCCCAGTTTCTTATTTATCTCCTTAAACTTCCCTGCAAATCTCTCGAACACCTCGCGCCCGGGTTTTCGCATGGCATCTGTCACCTGCTTGATATAATGTTCGGGCGCAACCTTCAGTTGACCGCTAACGTGGTGCGCGCAAAGTTCTTCCATATACTCCTCATCCAGCAAGGCAAGATCGTAGCGCACCCCATATCCCACAAACACCTTCAAGACACCTTCAACCCCACGCAGGCGTCGCATCATTTCAATGGTCTGGCTGTGGCTCGTATCAAGGGATGGGCATGGTTCCGGGAAAAGGCAGAGTTTGTTCTTGCACGCACCGCTCTTTTCCCATTTCTTGCACTCCATCCCGTACATATTGGCAGACGGTCCGCCGACCCCGTTAATAATTCCCTTGAACCCCATGATCCTGGTTAAGCGTTCAGCTTCGCGCACAATGGAATCTATGCTGCGGCTTGTGATCATCCTTCCCTGGTGCATGCTGATGGCACAAAATGAGCATGAACCGAAACAGCCGCGGTGCGTGGTGATCGAGAATTTCACCACATCAAGAGCAGGAACAGGTTCCTTGTAGGACGGGTGGGTCTGTCTTGTAAACGGGAGTTCATACACATGGTCAAGTTCTTCCTGCGACAGCGCGTGCATTGGTTTGTTCTGGATTATCACGGTCTTTGGATGGGGCTGCACCAATCCCAGTCCGCGAACAGCATCCTGTTCGAGTTCGGTGGTTTTGAATGCTTTTGCATACAAAACCTTATCTCCGGACACTTCGGTGTAGGATGGCAGTTCCATGTATTTGTCTGCAAAATCTGCTTTTTCTTGTCGCCACCTCTTGACTTCCATTTTCCATGCAGTCCCGTAAATGTCATGGATCTTATCGATCTGCTCGCCGCTGTCCAGGCGTTTTGCGATCTCAACTGTCTGGAGTTCGCCCATTCCATAAACCAAAATGTTCGCAGGCGCATCAGCCAGAATGGATTGGCGCACCTTGTCAGACCAATAATCATAGTGGGCGAACCTGCGAAGGGATGCTTCAATTCCCCCGATCACGATCGGAGTGTCGGGATATGCTTCCCTTATGCGATTGGAATACACAACAACCGCGCGGTTCGGGCGGAGACCCGTTTTGCCGCCTGGTGAATATGTATCATCGCGCCGCAGCCGTTGGGATGGTGTGTAGTTGCCTACCATCGAGTCCGTGTTTCCGGCAGTTACGGCAAAAAAGAGGCGCGGTTTGCCAAGTTTCTTGAAATCGTCAACCCTGTCCCATCTTGGTTGTGCAATGATGCCGACCTTAAATCCGGCATCTTCAAGCACACGCCCGATTATCGCTGCGCCAAAGTTCGGGTGGTCTACATACGCATCCCCTGTTACAATAATTACGTCTAACTCGTTCCAGCCCCGTTTAGTTGCGTTTTTCAGGTCAATAGGAAGAAAAAGTGATACAGGAGCAGGTTTAATTTTATTTTTTGTATTGGATCTAGCCTTATATCCGGATTTTAGTTTTTTTGCCATGAGTGTAACTCTGTTCAACGCATTGCTGCGGACATTTGTAAGGACAGCTGGATCTGGGCATTGACATTATCACCAGTCACAATACCGTGCCCTGGATATAATATTTTCACATCCAGTTGTGTTAGTTTTTCAATTGATTTTGTCAGTTCCCCGGATGAGCCACCCATGAAATCCGTACGCCCTATGCTACCCTGTGGAAACACTGTGTCTCCTGAGAACAGGCTTTTTGAGATCGGTTCGTAGAGGCAGATGCCGCCAGGTGTGTGCCCGGGTGTGTGGATAACTTCAAGTTTTTCGGTATTGCTGATCTGGATCTGCTCGCCGCCTTTGTAGGTGATCGACGGCATAACTGCAGGTGCAGGATGCCCGAAAAGTGATGCAACGCTTCCCATGTTATCCTTTAAGAGTTCCACATCGTCCTTGTGCAAAGCAACCTTTGCACCGCTTTTTTGTGCAATATCCGCTGCCCCACCGCTATGGTCGTAGTGGCAGTGTGTCAGTATGATTAGTTCAATGTTTTTTGGATCAACATGTTTTTCAATCTCTGCATGCAGGTTATGTGGGCTCATACCTGTATCGATCAATATTTTTCCGTTAACAAGGTACGTGTTAGCATCATAAGGGGATGCATTGATCATTTCAACGTTCATGTTTTGCACTCCTATCTCTGTGATTATGTAATGGTTTCCACTAATCTGTCAAAGTCCAAAAACCCGACGCGTGTTCTGTGCTGTTACCTTTGCGACTTCCATTTCTTCCATCCCACGAAGTTTTGCGATCGTTGCAACCGAATCTGCAAGGAATGCAGGTTCGTTGCGCCCTTTTCGGGGGGAAAGGTATGGGCTGTCGGTCTCGATGATCATTCTCTTAATCGGCAAGTGTTTTACAAGGTTTTGGTGGTGTTTTGAGAAGCATACAAGTGTTGCAATGGAGATGTAGTACCCCGCATCTGTGATCAGGTTCATTGTTTCAAGTGAGCCGCTGTAGCAGTGGAACACTACGTTATCAAGGTGCCGGACAAGTTCCAATGATTCATATTCGGCATCTCTTCCATGAATTACAAGCGGCTTGTCAACGGTTTCCGCAATTTCTATCACTTTTTTGAACACGTTTGCCTGTCGTGCCCTGCCTGAATCCGTTTTGCAGTGGAAGTAGTCCAGCCCTGCCTCACCGACACCGACTGCTTTTTCGATGTTCTGTTCTATCCGGGACAGGATGCGGCTAATCTCTTCTTCACTTTTGCTTACAGCCACTCCCGGACCCAGGCCGAGCGTTGCATGAATATGATCATATTTATCGGCAAGCGCAAGTGTTGAGAGGTTGGTTTTGTAGTCTACGCCGGAGTTGATAGCCTCAACCACGCCGGCACTGAGCGCGCGCTCGATTGTTTCATGGCAGTCGCTGTTGAATTGGGGGAAATCAAGGTGGCAGTGGGAATCGATCATCATTCGGTGTCACATGTTTTGATCATTTGTACAGCATGTTGATGGCTGTGATGAGTGCATCTACGGATGCTATTACAATGTCGGCACTTGCCGAGTGCGCTGTCACGATCCGTCCTTTTTCATTTTCCACACCGATGGTTACTTCTGCAAGTGCATCGGAACCGCCTGATATTGCTTCGATCCTGAAGTCTTTTATTTTAACCTTTACATGTTCCCCGATTATATTTCGCACAGCATTGAGTGCGGCGTCAACAGGACCAATGCCTGTATTTGAGGATATCATCTCTTCGCCATTGATGACAAGTTTTACTACAGCGGCCGGAGTGGTAATGTTTCCGGTCATGACAGAGAGTTCTTTGAGTTTGATCCTTTCTTCACCTGCGGTTTTGCCAAGAACCACTGAGGCAACGGCATAAAGGTCAGCATCCGTGATGCGTTTGCCTTTATCTGCGATTGTTTTTATTCGGTTCAATATCTCTATTAGTTGTTTATCTGTCGGATGAAGGCCTACTGATTCAAGCGATTGTTTGACTGCGTGCTTTCCGGCATGTTTGCCGAGTACGATGCGTCTTGTATGACCTACCATTTCAGGTGTCATGATCCCGGGTTCGAATGTGTCGCTTCTCTCAAGTACGCCCTGGGTGTGAATTCCGGATTCGTGCGCGAATGCGTTCTCACCGACAATTGGCATATGTGGTTGGATGCGCACACCTGTGTAGCGCTCGACAAGTTGTGAAGTATCAAATATGTGTTCTGTATTGATGTTCGTTTTTGCGCCATACATGGAATGCAGACTCATTACGGTTTGGGCAAGGTCTGCATTGCCTGCGCGCTCACCCAGTCCGTTAATCGTCACCTGCACCTGCCTCGCGCCTGCTTCGACTGCGAGCAGGCTGTTTGCGACTGCGAGTCCGAAGTCGTTGTGGCAGTGTACGTCAATGGGTATGTTCACATTTTCATTTATGTTCTTGATGAGGCTGTACATTGCAGACGGTACCATCACTCCGACTGTGTCGGGTACGTTGATGATGTCGCAGCCTGCGTTTTCTACGGCTTTGAACACTTCAAGGAGGTAGTCAAGGTCTGTCCGTGTTGCATCCATTGCAGAGAACATGCATTTGACGCCATGGTCTTTGATGTGTTCTACGGATGTAACAGCCATGTCTATGACTTCTTCGCGGCTTTTTTTAATAGTGTGTATCCGCTGGATGTCGGAGGTGGATACGAATGTGTGTATCATGTCCACGCCACAGTCAAGGCATGCGTCCAGGTCTTTTGTGAGGACGCGGGCAAGACCGCATACGTCGAGGGTCAATCCTGTATTTGCTATTGACTTGACGGATTTCTTGTCTCCTGCAGATGTTATGGGGAAACCGGCTTCAATGATGTCAACTCCGAGTTTATCGAGCTGGTATGCGATCTCCATCTTCTGTTGTGGGGTAAGTGACACGCCTGGTGTTTGTTCCCCGTCGCGCAGGGTTGTGTCAAATGTGTTTACCTGTGCGTTTTGAATTGTTTCAGTGACGTAAAAATCGATTCCTCAGTTTTGTTTTAGTAATCATAATAATCAGGAATATTTAAACGATTATAGTATAAAAACAAAACGTTATTTCGGAGATTTTTCAGATTAGATTCTCTGCTATTCTCAGTGTAATGTTTGCTTCTATAAAAGCGGCAATGATAATCAGAACGATTGCAATGCCAGATAACATTAGAAAATCCATGACTTCCTCCCTGCTCAAGATGTAATATTTCTTGTTGTATATAATCTATAGGATTATGTAGTCCGAGTTAATCCGACCGTAGGGAGGATTTTCTCGTCGGTGAAATAACGCACAAGTTCGTAGGGAACTTTAAATCCAGCGGCTCAAGATAGCAGGAAGTTCGAAGATTGCATGTGGCATACTTAATAGCAATACTGTAGTAAGCGAAGCGTTTTGCATTGAGCCAGCCATTGCAACCCCTTATATTAATCAATTTAAAAACAAATTGTAACTATTCAGCCCGTCCTAATTTCGCCTAAAGCCTTCAGTTTCTTCACTTGATACCACAAATTAAATTCCACTTA
>DQIP01000134.1 GCA_020793565.1 Candidatus Methanovorans sp. | reverse complement strand
AAACCTTTCCGAAGTTTTATTTTTTGAGGCATGAAAAATCATCCGTTTATTAAAAAATCTAATTAATAATTGGAATTATTCTCTTTATTACTCAATTATTATATATAATCTTTACGAAAATATAAAATTGTTGCATACTTACTGCATGCGTTTATAGTCATAACGGGAATTGCTGCCAAGACATTAACTCGATTAAAAAGTCAATTTAAAAAGTGTTTGGTTTGGGAGATATGATTCAAACGCACGAACTCTTACGATATCGGAATATAAATTCACCAAAAACGATATTATCCATCCTCGTCAAACACACACCCATGTCCAAAGTCTCACTCCATTCAACCACTGACCCCCATGATATCACCAAAATACTCCGCGACATCCATGCAGAGAACTGTTTTGACACGAATGAAACAATCCTCATCAAACCAAACTACGTAACCGATGACCTGCCCTCCACCGGTATTACTGTAGACCCTGCCATTGTTGCAGGCATTGTGGCGTACCTGCAGGATCACGGCTTCAAGAACGTTATCGTTGGTGAGGGCGGAATGACAAATTATGATATGCCGTCCGTGTTCGAAAAGGTAGGACTAACTGACGCATTGCGACCATACGGCATAACGCCTGTTGACCTCAACAGTGACGAAATGGTGGAAGTTGTCATAAACAGTGCAACTGCACTCAAAAAGGTCACCGTTGCAAGGACATACCTTGAAGTTGATGCCATAATCTCCATATCCAAACTCAAGGTGCATTCCCTTGCCGATGTAACCCTGTGTATGAAGAACATGATGGGCGGGCTGAATCCAAAGAACATCATGCACAACAGGATACATGAGAAGATCGTGGACCTGAACCGGCGTTTTGTGCCGCGATTGTCCATAATCGATGGAATTGTCGGAAACCTGTGCCATGAAACTGTATGCTCTCCTGTAGAGTTCAATGTTATTGCTGGTGGCACGGATGTTGTAGCAGTGGATAGCGTGGGTGCGTATCTGTTAGGTTATGAGCCATCGAATGTTGAATATCTTGTGCGTGCAAAGGACGCAGGGCTGGGGGAATGTAAATTGGGAAATATTACGGTTGTGGGAGATGATCCGGTGTATTGTTTTAGTGAAACTGTCGTGTAGTTTTAGTGAGACTGTCGGAAAAGTAGTTAAAACAAGATATGTTGATAATGCCAGGGAGTAAAACGCCATGCAGCTCTTTGGCACCTTTCTTTTATAAGTAGAAATGCATCGAAATATGGACTTTCCGACAATCGACATATGATCCGCTAACAAAGTTCCACATAGATATTATTGGGATGTATTCTATCGCTGTATTTGAAAATACGAACCAGAATAATGGTTTTTATGGCACATGTGCGCAATATCAGGTTCACATTGGCCACCCGTCACTGTTTTTATACGTTCATTTATCGTTCATCGATGTAGGTCTTATTTATTCAAACCGATGAATAATTAATCAAACCCTATAATCTCACAAACCCGTCCCATGTCCACATTATTACGAACCACATCAGCAAGTTCCTCATATGCATCCAATTCAGAACTCTCCACCTGTGGCACATACTCGATCCCTTTCATCTCATGTAAATATGACATCAGCGCGCGTCGAACATTCTCATTCCCGAACAATCCATGCAGGTATGTTCCGATCACAAGCCCGGATTCATCAATACACCCGTCATCCCCAAAGACCGGCGCGCATGATTCGGTTGCCCCCATGTGAATCTCGTAACCTGATATGGACTCGCCCTTGATGGGTCCAAGGATTGCGCCGCTGCCTGTGACTGTCTTGGTCACCTGGACCGTGGTCTTGTCATACGCATCAAATGTGGTCGCGATATCCAAAAGCCCGAGTCCCTTGAACTGTGCAGCTTCCCCGTTCTCAATTCCTGAATCAATGATGCTCTTTCCGAGCATCTGGTACCCTCCGCATACCCCGATGATCGGGATATTGCCATGAAATTCTTTGATACGTGCATCCATGCCGCTCTGTTTGAGGTCATGAAGGTCGCTGATCGTGTTCTTTGTCCCTGGTAAAATAATGGCATCCGGCTCCCCAAGTTCTTCCCCGAGTTCTATATACCTCACCCGTGCCACATTTTCAAGCGGCTCAAAGTCCGTGAAATTTGATATTCTTGGGAAACGTATTACTGCAATCTCAATGTCAGCAACACCCTCGCGCACAGAAAGCCTGGACTTATCGTCAATAGATACCGAGTCCTCGGACGGGATCCTGATATCGAAATACGGGAGCACTCCCAGCACAGGGATTCCGGTGCGCTCTTCAATTTCCCGCAACCCGGATTCGAGAATTGCAGGGTCTCCCCTGAATTTATTGATAATAAAGCCGCGCACATTCGCACGTACATCAGCTGGCAGGAGTTCTACCGTACCATAGAGGCTTGCAAACACACCGCCGCGCTCGATATCGCCCACTATGATGATCGGTGCACCGGTAAGCCTTGCAGTGCCGATATTTACGATATCCCGTTCATACAGGTTGATCTCTGCCGCGCCGCCGGCACCTTCCATTATTATACTGTCGTACTCCTTACCAAGCCGTTCCAGGGAACCGCGAAGAATATCATGCATCATGTCAATGGAATCATAATACTCACCCGCCGTTTTGTCGGCATACGGCTCGCCAAGTATGATCACCTGTGACATTCGGTCGCCTTTGGGTTTCAGGAGAACCGGGTTCATGTCAACTGTAGGCTCAATACCTGCGGCTTTTGCCTGGATCGCCTGGGCAATACCAATTTCCTTGCCGTCTTTTGTTATCCACGAATTCAAACTCATATTCTGCGCCTTGAAAGGTGCGACTTTATGATCTTTTGAAAGGATATTGCAAATGGCAGTCACAACCGCACTTTTGCCAACATGTGATGCAGTTCCAAGTATAAGCAGGTGCTTTGCAGTTTTTTTTGATTTCATTTTAGACAACCTTTGAATAATAGGTTTTATGGCATGGAAATATATTTAGTTAACTCAAGTTGATTGGAATTATTGGGGTTTACTATATTCCCATTTGACCGACAGGTCTCCAAACTTACCGTAAATCCTCACATTCATTATGCTTTCTCCACACCAACCACACTAACACTCAGGTCTATTCCACTCTTTTCGACATAATCCTTGATCCTTTTCATCGAATGCTTGATCATGCCCCCATTAGTAAGCACAAGGCACCGCTTTCCGCAAAGCGCCATCAAGATAGACTTATCGATCACACCACCCGTAATTTCGAGGAGAACGCCGTCCCTTTCTGCAACGTTCTTGCACATAGTACCCATAGCACCCACAATATCAATTTCACTTTCGTCTATCACTTTTATAAGGTCATTGTGATCATAAGAATCCATGTCGTAGATCATGATGCACCCGGCCCGTATGCCTTTGCGCATCATCTCAACAACCGCGCGCCCGTCGTCATGGATGTGCAGCACTTTAGCATTCACAGCTTCATAAGGGCAGTGCTGTGCATATTCTCCATACATCACCCCAAGGTTTAATGTATCACCCTCCTGTGTGCCGGGAGGAACACTCACCCACATCAGTTCAGGAGGTTTCAAGGCATCCACAAGTTCGGGCACCGTCTTTGGTACCTCACCAATCACTGCAAGCCCCCTTCTCTCGATCTCATGATATATTTCAAGGGTGGCCGGCTGCTTCAACTTCGCCACCTTCAGTAATTCAGGATTCTCAAAAACCTTATCGGGAACGCCTTCTCCTATTACCTTTCCACCTGATATCAAATACACATAATCCGACCAACGGTAAGCAAGGTCTACGTCATGTGTTGAGATGATGATCGTCTTACCGTTATAGTTGAATTCATTTAGCAGGTCAAGTATCTCATCTGCACCCACAGGGTCCAGGTTTGACAATGGCTCATCAAGTATAATCACCTCAGGCTCCATCGCAACAACACCTGCAATAGCAACCCTCTTTTTCTGTCCACCGCTCAAATGGTGCGGGGGTTTATCCTTAAGATGTGACAATCCAACATACTCAAGAGTATTGTTTACGTTGTTCTCGACCCTGTCTTTTGGAAAATCAAGGTTCACAGGACCAAAAGCCACGTCCTGGTGTACCGTCGGAGCAAATATCTGGTCATCCGAATTCTGGAAAACGATTCCAACATTCTTCCTGATATTTCGCAGCGATTTAGGATTGTACTTAAGAGCATTTCCATTAAATTGAATTTCTCCCTCTTGTGGTTTAAGGGTTCCGTTCAATAGCAGGAACAGGGTTGACTTCCCCGAACCATTAGGCCCCAAAAATGTGATCTTTTGCCCATTTTTGATATCAATATCTACCCCATCAACCGCAACTGTCCCGTCAGGATAGGAGTATTTAAGATTGTTTGTTTTTAGAATCGTCATAGTTGTTATTTTATGTAATTAAAACATTTTCTTGTTGTATATAATTTATAGAATTATATAGTTCGAGTTAATCTGAGCGTCAGCGAAGATTTTCTCGTTAAATTCGTATAAAATTATTGTTGATTGTTGTTATGTTATTGATAAATATGAACACGCAATGGTAGAAATAACATACACACCTGCAATGATTGCCTCTGGCAGTCTTATTGGCCGCCTGGCTTCAAACATTGCCAGTTTTCCATCGTAGCATCTCGAACTCATCGATACGTACAATTTTTCCCCCTGTTCCCATGAACTTATGAACAATGTACTTGCAAGCATTGCCACAGAACTCAGCGATGTTTTAAAGTCCTTATACCCAAGCCTAACGGTCTGGGCATACTTTATTGACATGGCAACCTCCAAAAAGACAAAGATATAGCGGTATATCAGCATGGATAATTCGATTACGACATCAGGAACCCGGATTGATTTGAGAACTGAAAAAAGTTCGACAACCGGAGTTGAAAGTGAAAGAAAGAACATGCAGCTCATTCCGCTTACTGTCCTGGATATCACATGAAGTGCCATATCAACGCCCTGTGCATTTGCAACCAGCCGATAACCAAATACATTAAATGAGAACACCTCACTGCCGGATCCAAAGAAAAACAGGATGACAACAGTTCCCGCAATGGCAAAACCCATAGGTGCAAGCATGAGTTGAAAATAGAATTTCAACGGGACTTTTCCAAAAAAGACCGTTGTAATTCCCATGCAGAACGCTACAAAAAGAGGCGTTGCCACAGATGTGGATGAAACCCCGGCAAGTAGCCCGAATATTGCAATACCCAGTTTGAGTTTGTTGTTGCGGTATCGCAATGGGCTTATCAGCGCATAATCGTCAAGCAGGTTGTTCATGTTATGGCACCATATTTATCGATATATTTGTATTGTTTAGCGCTTTTTTGACACCGAAGCAATCCGCCTCGGGTAGAGCATTCTCAAATCACTTGCGCGAACAACATGGACTTTTTCGCGGCATTTCCACATATAATATAAATGTGAGATGACGCAGCATAGCGTTTTCACACACAATATAATTAATAATTTTAATGTTCATAAGACAGTGACACATTTATCATGATGTTTGGAATATGCCGCCTGCGACGGTATTGCTGCTTGGGGTCGAGATACATGGGCTGTGCATCGATATTTTATATAAACCATCTATACAAATGCATATATTTTATTGGCCTGATTACATTTAACCTGTACCAACCCTGTTCAGGCTGTTACCCAAGCTGATTTTTGCCTTTGTTATATCCAAAGAAATACCCAATTACCAGTGCCCCAAAAGCTGCCTGGAGACTGAATAGCAAACTCTCGATCTCCCCGCTTGGAGGTTCCCATAATGGTTCTGCAATTGGTTCATAGGTTCCGCCTGTGAGTTCTGCGATCACGCCTTCCGCTTCACCATCAGCCCCCCCGTACTCTGCATCGGTGGTTGAGCTAATATAGAGGAATTGGGCTGTGAAAATTACAAGTATAGCTACTATAATTAATTCCATTTTCATACCGACATCTCCCTGATCTTACGAATTCTTGCATCGCTTATCACGTTCAATTTAACAAGCACATCACTTTTAACCTGTATCACATACTTAAAAATAAGTGCAGTGATCGCTCCTTCCATAATTGCAAGTGGTATCTGGGTAATTGCAAAGATCGTTGCAAATGCTTTGAATGACGTAAATATGCCACCAGCATCTGCCGGAAATGCGAGTGCCAGCTGGGTAGATGTTACCAGATATGTTGTCCAGTCACCCAGGGTGGCTGCAAGGAATATAACAACATAGAAATTAATGTTTAATTTGATCCCCATCTTGTAAACAATATATGCAACTACCGGACCTGCTATTCCCATGGAGAACACGTTGGCACCGAGTGTTGTAAAACCACCGTGTGCAAGGAACAATTCCTGGTACAGCAATACAATTGTCGAAAGAACTGCGGTTATTGCCGGACCAAACAGGATAGCAGCCATTCCGGTGCCTGTAGGGTGGGAACAACTTCCGGTTACAGAAGGTAATTTAAGAGCCGACAATACAAATATAAATGCTCCTGCTACTGCAAGTAAGGGTAGTATCTCACGTTTTTCATTTGTGAGCTTGTTCAATTTGTTCATGCCATATAATATCACAGGTATAGATACTGCAAACCAGATCTGCCACCAGGGCCCGGGTAAAAAACCTTCCATAATGTGCATTGTTATCTCCTCTTTTCAAATTATTTCGTTTTTGCCATATACACATAAGTGTGTAATCCCCGATAATCCGGACGTAGCGTGAACTTTTTTTCATAGCATATAATCTATAAGATTATGTAGTCCGAGTTAATCTGAGCGTAGGGAGGATTTTCTCGTTGTATCTAATCTATAGGATTATGTAGTCCGAGTTAATCTGAGCGTTAGCGAAGATTTTCTCGTTAAATCAAGTTAAGTTGATTTATTACAAATTATGCTAACTGACTGATAATAGATAAAGGTAACGAATAATATACATTTTAGCGATATAGTAAAGTGAAATTGTTTAAAAATTGTAACTATTCAGCCACCCTATAAACCGTTTATTCTTCAAAAAACACCAAAACCGAAAATTCAATATACAATGACCTCATCGTAAATTAATAATTCGAA
>DQIP01000135.1 GCA_020793565.1 Candidatus Methanovorans sp. | reverse complement strand
ACAGGTGCAGGAATGGATGTCAGGAAAGTCGGGGGAACGGTTACGCCGTCGATCAAGGTTTCTGATATGAGTGTAGTCGGGTGAGTCCTGATACATAATGCATGCGAGAAAATTCCATGAGGTTAAGTAAAAAGTTGTGATAGTACATCTCAACAGCAGCAGAGTTTCAGGGAATATTTATTAAGATAAAAGGAATATTCCTTGTCTAAAGTATATGTGAAAATATATTCTTAACTTATTAGTTATGATTAGACTGCAATATAATTTTATGCAGAATCTGATAACAATTTTGGTGTATAATAGGTGCTCAAAATGATAGATAAAATTGTGTACTATACAAAAAATGTGTTTTTATATACAGAACATATAGATGATTTAAAAAAATGCAAGGATGATATCAGTCGTTTAGAAAAAGAAGTCGCAGCTTTAACCGCTGTACAACGAATCTTTGAAGGTGCTTTTGAAATGAAATATAAGGGGGGCAATTAATAATGGCACACAATTCAAATTTTGACAATAACATATATGATTTAAGAAATAAAATAGCCCACAATCAAGCGAATAGTTCTGAAATGGAACGCTATTTAAATTTACTTCTGGAAAGTAGCGACTATAACAGAAATGTTGTTGAAGATTACATACATGAGATTGGTTATGAATCTGTTAATGATTTTCAAGAACATCTTAATGAAAATAATAACAAGGAACTGATAGACGGGTTATTATTGATTGGTGGAGCTGTTTTATTTGGCTATTTGCTTAATAAAATAGCTGAATAATGACTTAACAAGTCAATATAATAGAGATTGTAGGAAAAGTCCACATTTGTGGGGATTTTAAATTATTCAATAAATTGTGTACAACGCTGCATAGCGTTTTACTTACTGATATTAATCAAAATGTTTTGATTTTATCACTTTTTCGACAGTCTAGTTAAAAATCAATAATATCACAGGTGCAGGAATGGATGTCAGGAAAGTCGGGTGAGTCCTGTACGTCTTATGACATCAAGGTCAAAAACAACAAATCCCTTAGACGTTTTTTCCCTTCGATCTTCTTTGCAGCAATTCCGAAATATTCCTCCCTTGTGAACTCTTTTTTTAGCATTATCACTTCAAAAATCTCTTTCACATCCATTACAGTTAACATAGTGTTGTGTTAACTATCAAGAATCAAACATTGTCAACGGGGTCAAGAATTCCCCATGATTTTGATCGTAAAATTTAGATTTTTGAGCATTTTAAAACTGTGTGGATAATTTTCGTGCTAAAAAACACGAAAATCTCCGGTAAGATCAAATTGTTCTCGGGTCAGTGATCTCGCCTGTCAGTGCAGATGCTGCTGCTGTTGCAGGTGAACTAAGGTATACAAATGAATCCGGACTGCCTTCCCTGCCTTTGAAATTGCGGTTGGAAGTTGCAAGTCCGACCTCGCCGTCTCCCAATAGGCCAAAGGAACCTCCCATGCACGGGCCACAACAGGGTGATTCCACTATTGCGCCTGCTTCCATGAACTGTTCGATATATCCTGCTCTCAAAACTTTCATGTATTCGGTCCTGGATGCCGGAATGATCAAAAGCCGCACATCTTTTGCAACGGGTTCATGTCCCATCATTTTTGCGACGATCTCAATATCCTCAAAGCGACCATTGGTGCATGAACCGACAAACACCTGGTCTATCTTCGTACCCTCAACCTCAGTAACAGGTTTCACATTATCCACATTATGCGGGCATGCTACCTGTGGTGCAAGGTCAGATACATCATACTCGTGGAAGGAACATTCGACATCCTCATCAGATTTCCAGTACGGGTCAAACTCGTAATCCGGGATTCTCTCTTTTAGGTATTTTTCTGTGGTCTCATCTGCCTCGACAATACCTGCCTTGCCACCCATCTCGATCGCCATGTTAGACATTGTCATACGCTCTGGCATTGACATATTCCTTACAGTTGAGCCTGCATATTCTGCGGCCATGTATCTGGCGCCCTCTGCACCTACATCACCTATCAGGTGCAGGATAACATCCTTTGAGTAGACGTTCCCTGGCAGTTTTCCATTGACCTCGAACCTGACAGTTTCAGGTACCCTGAACCAGAGTTTTCCGGATGCGAACACTGCTGCCATATCAGTTGACCCGATACCGGTTGAAAGGGCACCAAGTGCACCGTAGGCGCAGGTGTGTGAATCCGAACCTACAACAAGGTCACCTGGCCTGACGTGTCCCTTTTCAGGCATTACCTGATGGCAGACCCCTTCATAGACGTCATAGTTAAGGATCCCCTGCTCTTTTGCAAAATTCCTGAGCATGGTGTGGTTTGCAGCAGCATTTAGTGAATCTGCCGGAACCTGATGGTCGAACACTATCACGATCTTGCTCGGGTCCCATACCTTTTTCTCCTCCTTGTCACGCAGTATCTTGTAAAAACCATCTACTGCAAGCGGGCCCGTGATGTCATGGGTCATTGCGCGATCAATATTCGCAAGCACGAAGTCTCCTGTCTTAACAGTCTTTCCGGCTGCCTTTGAGAAGATCTTTTCTGAAATTGTCATTGGATAATCAGTATTATTTGACATGGTAATCATGCAATTAATTGTTGATATTATAAATAAATCAATCGATGAAATTGGTACCTCCGTTCAATTCCACTATGGCCTTGTGTGATCCTTCGCTATCATGTACAATATAAGTGACATGCCTTTTCCCATCTGCAGGGCTGGTTGTGATCACAACACTTTCCAGACTTGCATCGAAACCCTCAAACTTCTCATAGAGTGCGATCGTATCCCCAATTTCTGCTACATACCTATCAATCACATCACGTGCGATCTTCAGACTTTCTTCTGGTGTGATTTCCTGTCCCAATCCCTCACATTCGGATGTATGGAGTTCCATGTCTTGTATGTAGAATGGATACGTACGACAAAGCATTGGGCGCACATCGTATATCCGGCACCTGTTGGATATGTCCGCACTTTCGATAAAATTACAGTCACCGTTGTTTTTGCGTACAAGCATCCAACCGAATGTGTGTATCCTTCCCCCCGTATCTATCAAGTTGGTGATTTCTGGATCATCCGGTGTTGCCGGAGTTGCGATCTCATGCACTATATTTCCAGTCCGGTTTGCAATAACCTGTATCTCCAGTGGTGTCAACAACACGCGATTATCTCCAAATATGCATCGGCAGCACTTTCCACAGGTAAGGCATGAAAATCCGATCTCTTCTATCTTTGATGCGATTGTTCTTATGTTGATGTTAGAGGCATCTATGAGTTCTTGCCCTAATTCCCGTATTAAGTGCGACCTGTATTTGTCATACATATTTTGAACCTTGCCTATACATGTCTTCAAGTTGTTCCTACATTATTTCCACGATCTGACCCATTATATACATTATTAATTATGTAATGCATGCTTGATAATTGAATCAACCGGGATACATTGATCTTAAGACATCCACCGAAACACGCAGCAAAACGTTATCCTAATATAGACCTTCCAATAATTTATATAATCAAAAGGGAGTATACCATGAAAGTTTCCATCATAGGCTCAGGCTACGTAGGCACCGTGTCAGCTGCGTGTTTTGCAGAACTCGGGCATGAGGTGATCTGCATAGACATCGACGGGGAAAAAGTAAGGCAGATAAACGCAGGTATCGCGCCTATATACGAAGAGGGACTCGAAGAACTGATGCAAAAACATGCAGAACAACATCTCATTGCCACTACGGATTACGACTACGCGGTCGCCAGGTCCGACATATCATTTATCTGCGTTGGCACGCCGTCAGGAGATGACGGAAGTATCGACCTTTCCATCGTGCGTGCAGCAAGTGCAAGCCTTGGGCGTGCCATCGCAAAAAAAGACAGATACCACATTGTAATTGTAAAAAGCACGGTCGTACCCGAAACCACAGAAAAGGTAGTACTCCCTACCATTGAGCAATATTCAGGCAAACGCGCAGGTAAGGATTTCGGAATTGCAATGAATCCCGAATTCCTTCGTGAAGGTAAAGCCATTTACGATTTCATGCACCCTGATAAAATCATAATAGGTGCCATTGATAAACGCACGGGTGCGATAATATCCGAACTCTACCGCCGCCTGGACTGCGAGGTGACATACACTGATCCGAAGACTGCAGAGATGATCAAATACGTCAACAACTCCTTCCTTGCAACAAAGATATCCTTTTCCAACGAGATCGGGAACATCTGCAAGAAACTCGGCATCAACACCTACGAAGTGATGAAGGCTGTCGGTTCGGATTTTCGAATATCACCGAATTTCCTCAATTCAGGCGCCGGTTTTGGAGGTTCATGCTTTCCAAAAGATGTTAAGGCACTGATAGGAAAAGCAAAGGATATCGGCTACGCCCCCATTCTCCTTGAATCGGTCATCGAAGTTAACGAACAGCAGCCCCTGAAAATGATCGAATTGCTCAAAGCCAAACTCGGCAGTGTAAAAGGAAGAAGAGTCGCTGTACTCGGACTTGCATTCAAGAACGATACCGACGATATCCGTGAATCCCGCTCGATTCCGGTTATTGCTGAACTCCTGCGCCTCGGGGCAGATGTCACAGCCTACGACCCAATGGCCTCTGGAGAAATGAAGAAAGTGTTCAGTACCATCACGTATCACCTCAGCGCTGCCGGTGCCCTGAAGGACGCGGACGCATGCCTTATAATGACAGAATGGGACGAGTTCAAGAGCCTCGACTCCGGGTTCGGACTCATGAGGAATAGTATCGTGATTGACGGACGCCACATGATCGTGCCGCAGGATATCGAACAGGATATCGATTACGTGGGTCTTTGCTGGTAATACCGGATGTAAGAAGTTCAAACAGATGATCGAGAGGACACTGGATGGGTAAATAAAATGAGCGATGAAATAAGAGATGATATGCACGGTCGCATCGAATCCTTTGACCAGAGTGTAAGGAGCCTTGAGAGACGCCTGCGGGCAGTGGAACGCCGGCTTTCCATCGAAGTTCCGCCAGAAGATGCAGCAGCTTACGCGTTTGATACTACGGAAGTATTGTTGCAGCAGACACGCACAGAACTCTCTGCTCTTGTCGAAGATATCGGCAGCATGAAAACAAACATTGACGACCTCAAAGAATTGGTGCAGGAATCCATGCGCACGGATACGGGTGAACTCACTGCACTTGTTGAAGATGTAGATCGCCTGAAAATAGACATTGGCAACCTAAAAGAATTGGTGCAGGAATCCATGCGCACGGATACGGGTGAACTCCCTGCACTTGTCGAAGATGTAGATCGCCTGAAAACAAACATTGACGACCTCAAAGAATTGGTGCAGGAATCCATGCGCACGGATACGGGTGAACTCCCTGCACTTGTCGAAGATGTAGATCGCCTGAAAACAGACATTGGCAACCTTAAAGAATTGGTGCAGGAATCCATGCGCACGGATACGGGTGAATTCCCTGCACTTGTTGAAGATATCGGCAGCATGAAAACAGACATTGGCAACCTCAAAGGACTGGTGCAGGAATCCATGCGCATGGATATGGATGAACTATCGAATAGCGTTCTTGAATTAAGCACCCGGCTTGGGAAGGCGGAGAACCGGAACAAGATCACGATCGGTTCGATGAAAGTACCCATTGAATTATCAGGCGTCATCGGCGCAGGCGTTCTGCTCGTGACCGGATCCCTCATATTCGCGGACAGGTGGGATATCATCAGGTCGCCGTACTTTTCCTTTGGCATTGCGGGAGTGCTGGGTGCAGCCGTGCTTTTGAAATTCTATCTTGCAAACAAAGATGTGGATTAGGTCTTTACCACTTTTACAGTATAAGCATCCGTATGATCCAGGTACCCGTCAGCCATTACCTTCACCGAGAGGTAGCCTTCCTGTTTTCCAACCGGCAGTGAGATGTTGGTAATCCTGATTACGATCTCGCCGCTGTAGTCTGTAACACCACCGGCAGCTGTAGAGCGTGACGGTCCCCTGACCACAACGTTTGCATTACTTATCAAATTATTATCATTGTCAAAAACAGTGACCAATAATGACGGTGTGTCCCCGGTGCCGCCAGGCAACTCAAATGTGCTGACATTCGCCACCGCATATATTGGTCGCGGCGCAGTAGGCGCGTTCGAGATGCTTATTACGATTGCAGCAAAACCAACAAGTCCTATTATCGTGAGAACTACCATTCGGATAGGAAGTCCGACAGAGCCCCGCTCGTCAGGTACCAGGTGTTTTAGGTGCATGATTGAAAAAGGAAAATGAAGTGACGTTATTTGGTCTTTACGATCATTACAGCATCCGTCTTATCGTAATCATAGAACCCGTTTGCCGTAATCGTAAGATCCATCGTGCCTTCATTCTGGTTTGCACCGAGTTTGACTTGCGCAGTGTCAGTTATTAGCATAGCTTCACCATTGATATCGGTCGTATTTGTTGCGACACCACCAAGTCCGCGCAGTACTACGTTCGCATCGCGGACAGGATTGCCGTCAGGGTCGGTCACGGTAGTCTTTACCACGAGTGTCAGCGCATTTTTTGCAGTCAGCGCATCCACGATGACCGTGTTGCCAGATTTAAGTGAAATTGTGCCTCCGATTTTCATTCCGGATTCGTCAATATTTACTGACATGTTCTTTGTCGGCGGTGGGATTATTGCAATAAGCGCAGCCAGTGCCACCATTCCCACTACCAGCATTACTACAATGTTGATTGGAAGTTCGATCGCTGAATCATTTTGGAACAAATTTTTCTTATTTTTCATATGTAACACCAGGTGACCTTTATGAAGACTGTCGGTTTAGTTCGCAATATACATGTAATAATAATTATTTATTGTATAGTTATGACTTTACTAATGTATTTTGGTCAATTTTGTACTATGTGTGCCTATTGTATTAATAAACTTTTTTGTTGATACTAAAAAATGATGTTTTGTAGGTAGTGCCCCAGAAATTGTGACTTTCTATAATACATGACTTTCGGGCAAACTGGTTTTACTGCCATCTTAACCCCACCCAGTTATATAAGAGAACATACATAAGTATACCTGATGCAGGATGATAACCGA
>DQIP01000136.1 GCA_020793565.1 Candidatus Methanovorans sp. | reverse complement strand
ATGTTCAATAGAACTTAGATAGTGTTGTATCTAAAATATATTGGGATGTGCTGACCACCTGAAAATAATAAAAAGTCTCATGTACGCCCATTGGGAATACCTATGGCAACCCCTTCATCATTTACGCCAATGATGAGTTTTCCCCCATGTGCATTAGCAAAACCGCATATCCATTTGATATATACATCCCGCCAGCTTTCTTTCCATTCGACATTCTGGTTTTCTTTCATACCAACCTCGTTTTGCCTGTGAGTAGTTCCTGCATCATGCCCTGCTTTATTGCTTTGTATTTGGCTTGTTTTTGTTTTAAGGTTTCTATCTCGGTGTCCATGTCGGAGAGGATTTGGGCGATGGCTTGTTGTTCTTCAGCCTGTGGGCAAGAAAATTCCAATGGATATATATCACTTGGGTGAATGTGGGGTTGGGCTCCACCCGTTTGCATTTTATATATATCATCCTGCCTTAATTGTAATTGGTAGAAAATAAATTTTATTGAATACCCTTCCCCTTCTTCGAGTGTAGAGCAATCTGATGCGAAAATTGGCATTTCAAAATAGGATATGTACCCTGCACTTGCACCTGACCCACTTATTGTTATTGTATTGTTTAAACGATTGGGTTTATTGTGATAATAAGCGGGTTTTTTGCCACCTGCAATAACAGGTATATTACCTTCAATGCGAGTATTTTCAGTAATCAACTGCCCTTTTCTAATATTTGCAATTTCCCCTATCTTCTTCACATCCCACTCCCCACCAAACCCCGGCAGGCGTTTCTCACCTGTAAGAAGTTGCTGCATGGCGCCCTGTTTGATATTGCGCTTTTTGGTGATGAGCTGTCCCAGTGCGGCAATGAGTGCATCCATATCGCTTAAAGCGGAGGCGATGGCTTGTTGTTCTTCAATTGTTGGGGGAAAGAATATTTTAAAGGAATGAACATCGTTTCTATTTAGTGTAGGCACACCTGAACCAGTACCAAATCTTTCAAGATTTATTTTGAGATATAAGTAATAAATATACTTTGGGTCATTGCCTTTAAAATCAGTCACCCATAATGAAGTATTATGTGGCCAATAATCCGCTTCAACAAATGTAACTTTTCCAATTGTTCCAGACCTGCCTGTCACTACACCGGGTGCTTTTACCTTATATGTACAATGATAGTTGACAATTCCATTTGAATAAACAACTGGATATTCACCATTTTCAAGTTCATTATTGGGTAGATCAAAACCTCTTTGAAGTGGAGCGATATTTTCAATTTTCTTCACATCCCAATCCTCTGGAATAACACCCACCTCGCTCATCTTATATCCCTCTGGCACATCACTCATCGCCGCTCTCCTCCTGATGTAACTGATATATATTCTCAGTTGTTCGGTCATTTTATATCCATCATGAATTTCGTTATTATTCACACTACACTAGCCCAGTGTTTATCAGTATAACAGAATGATTGAGGTGCAACAAAATCAGGAATATAATCTTTTGGATTTATGGGATTAAATACTTTAACCTCCCCAATTTCAATGGCAAAGCCCTTTTCTTTGCCTCCAAAATAATTGAAAAAATCTTCTTCCTCAATTCCTGAAAAATCCTTACATTCATTCCATAACTGGTCAGGATGGTTTTCAATGATACTTTTAATCATAAAAGCACCTACAATCTTCTTTTCAGGTGACGATGAATAAATATAAACCATATCTAAATCACGATTCTTGAAAATCGATTTACGAAATTCATACCGCTTATTTCCTTCCAGGATTTGATTCGCATATTTTGGTTTAATTGACAGTAAAACGTTCATCTATTCCACCTCTTATTTTTATTTGCAAATATTTTTCATCCAATTTGTCATATTTGTTTAATAACATCGCCGCCTCTCACCATATATTTTCCCGTTCAGTTCGACTTCAAACTCCTCAATGCTCGGCAGGCTGGATTTAAGGTTTTCAGGCAGGACGCGGGTCATTTCATTATTCATTAATTCCATGCAAACTCCATTTGTTTCAGATGAGTGTCTCAAACATATCTCTAACTATTCCAAATCAAAATTTTGTGACCAAAGCTGTTTATTTTCATTATCACGCACAAAAACAACTACCTTGTTGTTTAATAGGGCAGATTCATATTCTTTTTCCAGCATAGCCTGTGATCTTTCACTTAATGATGATTTAAAATCGAGATACAGATAAGCATATAGTTTTTGTTCCTGAATATCGATAAGCATAATTGGTTTTTTATCGTTGATTTCCTTATGTGCACTGAGAATCTGGCCCCAATGTTCACTGACAATTTCAAAAAATTCTTCATCCATATATTTGACCTACCTAATTATCGATTCCAAAACCAGGTACAGTAATCGGTTACAGGTTGATAGTTTGATGATTTACTATTAATAACTTCCATGTTGCACAGAGGATGATCGTATTTATTGCGTTTCAGCCTTAATTCAACGATTATACCATGAAAATCATCTACCAAAGAAATTCTCTTTACGCTGACCTTATCCCCTTGTTTCAGCTGCCACCTACTCGACACATCTGTAATAATGGCATCGAAAGGAAAACTCAATGTTTTTTCCAGATATTTCTCCCATGCTTCTAAAGCTTCCATCTCATCGTTTTCATCAACATGAAAGAGTACATTCTGAATTCGCTTACCTTCTTCACCTAACCAGCCCCACCTGTAAGTTTTGAAAATTGCTTTTAGCGTCTCTGCTGCATCTTCCTTTTTATCTCTGGATTCGGTCAATTCAACTTCATCGGGTTCAAGGTACATTGCTGAACAGTCTAGATCCTCTTCTTCACTTTGATCAACGTAATAATCAGGTATGTTTTTTAAAGTAATAGAATCCCATTCAATGCAAACAATAGCACTGCCATCATCGGCCTCTGTTATTTCTGAAATTCTACCCTGCCAACCCCCTATGCATAAATCCTCTAGATCAGGACAAAGTATTCCGCTTTTTACCTTGACTGGGTCATCAATTTTCAGGTCATTCATTTTCATACCTAATCACTTCGTATCTTGCATTTAAATAAATTAATCTTTGCCAATTAGTAGTTCTCTTATACGGATTTATGCGTAATCAAATATTTCCCGCTCAATTCTGTTTCAAACTCCTCAATGCCCGGCAGGCTGGATATTAGGTTTTCCGGCAGGGCACGGGTCAATTGCCCATGTACCGCCAGTTGAAGAAATAAAGCAGATGCTTTTTGACGCTTAAGTTCTGCTACCGAGCAGTATTCAATATTATTGTCCATCTTTGGTAGTTCTACATAGTTAGACAAACTCAATAAGTGAGACGGCATCTGACTTATTGGATTGCATTGACACTGCCACACAATTTGTGCAGCAACTTGCTGCATAAATGCCTCATCAGGATATGCATCCGCAAAACTCCGCGTATGCTTGAAATTTTCAAAAAAGGAAACGGGCTGTTTCCCAATTGTAGCAGTTTTACAACAAGCTGTTGCAAAAATTCCGCCATCCTCATTAACAACTGCATTCACGTCCATTCAAACCCCATCTTCCCCAGATGCCCATTCACCTTCATCTCCAGTTCATCCACTTGTACATTCAATTCAGGCATAGCATACCGTTCCGCAAGCTCCTTAATACGCCTTGCAAGGCGCTGGGAAATACGCTCCATCTCGGACTTAACATCCTCACTAATGGCAGCCATCCACTTATCGTCCACAACAAGAGTTTTGATCTCGTCTCCTGTAAGCATCTTGTACCTATCAATTACCTCATTATCCAGTGCCTTTTGGGCATCCTTAATTTGTTTCTTTGCCTTTGCTTCTTTTTCTATCAGCTTCAAATATGCCTCTAACACATTCAATTCTTCGGCAGCATCCGCATCGTTCTTGATCTCTTTGATACGCTTTTGCACATTACCTTTACTGATCTTGCCCTTATCAGACTTTACTTCTTCCAGCAAACCATCTTCGCCACTGTGCTCTTCCTCCATCTCCTCTTTCTGGTGACTGATGGCATCACTATCAGATTCCAATTGCTCAATCGCTTTTTTCTCATCGGCAAAATACCGGTTGATCACAAATTGCTTTGGCACCAGTTCACTATCCCATTCATCCTTTTTCCCATTAACCTGGGATAATTCAGCCTTCCAGCCATCACCAGCGATCAGGTAAACATCATCCTGCATGGTATTTATCCAGTAGGTCATAAGATGCTGATAAACATCGTACTGATCGATCAATTCTTTATCTGCAAACGATGCGAGTATGGATTCCGATAAATTGTGTATAATTTCTTTTGGCTTAGTGTCTGCACCCATACTTTTTAGCACAGGTATCCATTCATCTTTCCATATTTTAAAAGCTGAATCGATCTTTTCAGTGTAACTTGTAAACTCAGGATGCGAAAAAATAGTGTGCTTGATGCCATCCGGTGCTATTTTTAACTTAACATATCCTTCCCTTGAATTTGTAGTAAACAGCGCATTTTTCAAAGTCGGATACACCTTCCAGTAACCAATCAGATCATCAATATCCTGCTCTGGAATATCACCAAGCAAATGAGCTTCAATATCCTGAATATCCTCGGCTTCCTGACTATCAATATAACGTGGGATGTTCAAATTATATTCGTTTCGTTCGATCTCCCCTACCGACACCATACGAGAGTATTTGGGCACTTCAGTTTGCTTATTGAACACATCCACAACACTATGAATATCCTGCTCCCTCAAGCGGTTTTTATTACCATCCTTCACAAAACCCTTACTGGCATCCACCATAAAGATACCTTTTCGACCATCAGCATACTCTTTATCAATAACAATAATACAGGCCGGAATGCCAGTGCCGTAAAAAAGATTTGCAGGCAATCCTATAATACCTTTAATAAACCCTCTGCGGATGATATTCTTGCGTATTTCAGCCTCGGCATTACCACGAAAGAGCACGCCATGCGGCAGAATTATTGCTCCTTTGCCTTTGCTTTTCAGTGACCGGATCAGGTGCAACAAAAAAGCATAATCACCATTCTTGGCTGGTGGTATGCCATCATTGAAACGTTCATATAGATCATTTAACGGATCAAAACCATTGCCCCACGCCTTTGTCGAAAACGGAGGATTGGCAACTGCAAAATCAAAGGTTTTTAGAGTTCCATCCGGATTCTTGAAATGGGGTGTTGAAAGAGTATTATCATTCCAGATCTCAGCCGTCGGGTTATTGTGCAATATCATATTCATTTTAGCCAAAGCAGTCGTGGCATTGTCCATCTCCTGTCCATAAATGGTAACGCCTTGATGCGTTTCATCAGCAGCTTTTAGCAACAACGACCCACTACCACAGGTAGGATCGTAAATTGTTTGAGTCTGGCTTTTGGCATTATCGATGCTAATTACCCTTGCCATCACTCGTGAGACTTCAGCCGGCGTATAAAATTGTCCTTTGCTTTTACCTGATTCAGTCGCAAAATGACGCATAAGATATTCATAGGCATCGCCTAAAATATCGTCACCTTCGGCTTTGTTCTTACTAAAATCAAGGCCTTCGTTTTGAAATATACCCACGAGATTCGAAAGCCTATCAACCATCTCCTTTCCTTTGCCAAGCTTGTCTGAATCATCGAAATCAGCTACATCGATCACACCCTTCAAGTCGTTAGCTTTTGCCAGTTCTGCTATGATTGTATTGATACCCTCGCCGATGTCTTTTTTACCTTTAAGGGACACCATATCCTGAAAACTTCCACCTTCAGGAACTTCAATTAAGGCATCCTTTTTGCCTGCATACTTGTCAGATACATATTTTACGAACAATAACACCAGTACATAGTCCTTGTATTGGGAAGCATCCATTCCGCCCCTTAACTCGTCACAACTTTTCCAGAGAGAACTATATAATTCACTTTTTTTAATTGCCATTTTCAATTCCTTTGCTATGTAAAATATTGAATAATATTTAAAAATTGGCTTTCGTCAACGCCACTTATTTACCAATCGGTCAAATGGCTGCCGAGGTTCGAACTAATGTGGCGTGAATGCTGCCTTTCGTCTTACAGAGAACGTCGGCGTCCAAGATGATCTGTATTTCGGGGCTTATAGCCTTCACTTCCGTTGCGGCCTGGTATCCCATTCCCCAATCTTTACATCAGATTGTTACCAATCCGAGTGTGGTTTTCAGTTTTAAGCTGGTGGCTAGCTTTTCCTCAGGCTGGATTTTCACCAGCTGGACAGTATGGATTTAGCTCGGCACTCCCGTAAATCCTGTCTGAAATAAACTGTATAATCGCGCGCGGTCGATATCTACTTCAAAAAGCAAGGTGAAAATGCATATTCAAATTATCGTATTTATTTAGCGATTTTTGACACCGGGGCAATACGCCGCAGGCGCACATTCCCAAATCACTTGCGCGAACGATATCGACTTTTTCGCGGCATTTTTACATATAATACAAATATTAGATGGCGCAGCATAGCGTTTCCACACACCAGTATCATTAAAAATGTTAAAGTTCATTAGACAGAGAGATATTTTCTATAATGTCTGGAATATGCCGCCTGCGGCGCTGTGACAAGAAAGTCATATCTTGAATTGCAGAAATGCCACTCCTTCCACTCGGAGTGACCCTACTGTGACACTTATTACCAGTAATGGAATGGGTGGAGCCAACAGGACAATGTGGAAAAATTCGGAAGTCTGATTCGGACAATCTGCTAGGGTAACAAATGCTAAGAAGAAACGAAAGTTGAATCATCATAAAAGTCGTAAACGGCAACAAGCGAAAGCAGACTGTATACGCTTGAGCCAAAAGGCATAGAATCAGACTATAATGACTCGCCGCACATTATAGGGAATGGACAAATGATTCTCGGCTTACAGATGGCTTCTAAGGCATTAAGAAATTATTCAAGATACGGAACTTGGTAAACCCCATGAGGTCCCAATTATATATGGGTAGGAAGCCCACAAGGGCCGACGATGGCTCAGGGGGTAACGGAAACGGTAAAAAGCGAATGTCAGTCTGTAATGGACTGGATAGAGGTTCAAACTTTGCCTCAACCCGAAAGGGTGCAGACTTGCCAACGGTGTTTCATTGTATGAACGGAGGTAAACTTGTGAATGTA
>DQIP01000137.1 GCA_020793565.1 Candidatus Methanovorans sp. | reverse complement strand
CCGCATGCGGAGTATAACGATTAAGATAATCTCTTTCTTCAGACATAAACGACCTCTTTGAGTATCCGTTTGCCAATTCGAGGTCTTAATGCATTCTTCATTACAAGATCGACTTCAACTCCCAACAGATCGGAAAGATGATTTTTTAGTCCCACAAACGATATGAGTCCAACAGGTTCATCGAAGTCAACCAAAATATCAATATCGCTTGACTCGTTTTGTTGATCTCTGACATACGATCCAAATAATCCTATCTCTTGAACTTTGAATAACTTCTTCAACTCGGCTCTATGCTCAGCGAGTGTTTCTTTTATACTTTCAGTTGTTTTCATATTCTTCAATTTATCTCTAATCTTTAATATACTTAACATATCCGCAAAAAATTCAGACGTGATCTTTGTTCTGAATGGGGGGAGACCGCGCGCACGTTGATGCACAGGGTTGAATTATCCATTCGGCGCGCTCTCAAGTGTCATGGGTGCGGGGTCTGTGTTGGGAAGTGTCCGAATGATGTGATAGTTATTGAGGATGGAGTGGCTGTTATCGGGGACGGGTGTTTGCACTGTGGGAAATATATTGAGGTCTGTCCGGTTGTGAAGTTTGGGTGAAGTTTTTTTATACTTTTTTTGAAGAAATTTGTGGGGAAATATCTCCATCCAAACTGGATTTGTGTTAATAATCGGATTATACTCCGATTTTTTACATATTAACGAGTTTTTACACTAAACCGTGAATACTGAAACTATATATTTTATTAATGATATAATCATATTTACTTATGTAAGTATTGAGTATTGTTACTAAATTGCTGAAATATACATTAATGAGCAAGATGGAGATTTTATGCGGATATTAATTGATACAAACATCTTCATATATAGGGAAAATCATGCTATTATTTCTGACAATTTGCAGAAATTGATGATGTCTTTAAATATAAAAGGTGTGAAAATTCTTGTTCATCCAGAGTCAATTGCTGATTTAAAGAGAGATCAAGATGAAACTAGAAGGAATATATCTCTTTCAAAGCTCAAAACATACATTACCCTTGAATCACCTCCAGATTACAAAAAGGACTCTACATTTTTGAATATTGTTGGGATTCCATCTAAAATTAATGATGAAATCGATAATGCAATTATATATTCCGTTTATCGTAATGCTGTTTCCTTTTTAGTGACTGAGGATAAAGGTCTTCACAAAAAAGCAATTGCCTTGGGTATTAAAGATCAAACATTGTCCATTAATGAAGCACTTGAAATATATAGGGAAAATGATAAAAACGTCACTTATCTTCCTGCTTTAAAAAATGATTCGATGCATTCGTTAGATATCAACGATCCTTTTTTTGATTCATTAAAAACAGATTATGATGACGCTTCTTTTAAAAAATGGTTTAAAGAAAAATCAGAGGACGGGAGGAAATGTTTTGTTCACCATAAACCAGATGGATCAATAGGAGCATTGTTGATTTATAAGGATGAAAATGAACCTCTAAATTCTACCCCGGTATTTCCAAAAGGTAGAAGGTTAAAATTGTGTACTTTTAAAGTAGCATATGTTGGAAACAAGATTGGAGAGCTTTTTCTCAAACTAGCCATAAATTTTTGTATTGAAAATGATATTGATGAAATGTACTTAACCTATATTAAAAAAGAAAACGATTATGATTATCTAATCAAATTAATTGATGAATATGGTTTTAAAAACGTAGGCTATTTAAACGAAACGGATGAAATCATATTTTTGAAAAGGCTTGTTCCTGAATTTAGTGAAAAGGGGTTACTAGGTCCAATTGATATCTCTAAAAAATTCTATCCCAGTTTTTATGATGGGGGAATTGTCAAAAAATTTATTGTGCCTATACAACCAAGATGGCATAGCAAGCTATTTACTGAATATAAGAGTAAGTCGATTCGATTCCGCCAACCTACTTTGTTTGAATATTCGGGTGAATTTGTTGTTGAAGGGAATACTATTAAAAAAGCATATATGTCAAACTCCAGAATTTCAACAATTTCACCGGGTGATTTGGTCCTATTTTATAGATCAGGAGATGAAAAAAAGATTACAACAATTGGAGTCGTTGAAGAAGTCCATTCTAATCTAACTGATGCTGAAAAAATAATTCGTTTAGTTGGTAAAAGAACAGTTTATTCTTTTGATGATGTAAGTTTAATGTCACAAAAACCAACAATTGTTATTTTATTTACATGGCATTGTCATTTAACAAATCCGTTATCATCAGATGATTTAATAAGCGAAAAGGTATTAAAAAGGGCGCCTCAATCAATTATGGGAATTTCCCACGAAAAGTATTTAATTATAAAAAACAGGGGTGTTATAAATGAACGTTTTACTATCAATTAAACCTAAGTTTGCGACTAAAATACTTAATGGGGAAAAAATATATGAATTTAGAAAGTCAAAATTCAATCCAAAAAAGAAAGTAAATAAGGTTTATATTTATTCGAGTGGACCGGAAAAAAAAATCGTAGGTAGTTTTCGAATCGATGAAGTATTTAATGACACTCCTTCAAATCTTTGGAAAAAATTCAATGAATTTGGTGGAATTGAAAAGCAAGATTTTTTCAAATATTATGAACAAAAAGAAATTGGTTATGCTTTTAAAATAAAAGATTTAGAAGTATTTGAAATTCCAATCGACCCACGTGAAATTTTTGAAAACTTCAAATCACCTCAAAATTATTGTTATCTAAATGATGAGGACATGTCAAAAATTAAGAGCGATTCAAAAAACCCTAAAATCAGTGATTATACTAAAAATTCGATTTCAAATGATAATTTGATAACGAGACTTTTATCGGAATCAGAAATTGATCAATTAGATCGATTGTTAATCCCATATCTTAGCAAAAAATATCCAAATTTTGAATCATGGCTTCAAAAAGCAAAAAGTGATATTAAAGAAGGAAATCGAATTGCTTTTGGAGAATGGGCATTTGGAAAATTAGTTTCAACGATTATCTTAAAACCAACGATTAGCGGAACGGTTGAATTGAAGAGTTTATTTGTAGACCCTGATTTTCAAGGAATGGGTCGAGGTCCTCAAATTTATGAGATTGCTGAAAAACAATGCTTAAAAATGAATTTTAAGAAAATCGTAGTAGATACTTTTTGTGAGGATAATGATATTGTTCATTTTTTAATTGGAAATGGTTACAAAATTTATGGTAAAGAAGATTTGTATGGTAATGGAAACGAATCATATCTTTTTTCCAAAACATTAAAACCTCAATATGTGGGTGATCCTTATGATTGGGAAGCAATAACGAAATGGTTGGTTGAAAATCATTTCGGTTTTGAGGTTGTGGAA
Organism: Candidatus Methanovorans sp.; assembly: GCA_020793565.1. GTDB lineage: Archaea > Halobacteriota > Methanosarcinia > Methanosarcinales > Methanosarcinaceae > Methanovorans. Next base: position 3,784 of record DQIP01000137.1, on the reverse strand, counting down.
GTTCATCCGATTGTCAAAAAAAGAGCACTTGATTTTAGCATAAAAAAGACAATAAATTCTAATTTTGAAATCAAAGGTCTTATTGAAGTGAAAGATACTCTCGTTGATCAAGATCCCGTATCAATGCTTTATCAAAAATCATTAGATGGTGGATATCATGTTCCAATTTTTATAGGTAGAGAGTTTAAATCTCGTGCAGTTGATTTTGCAGAAGAAAAAGGTGTTATTTTAATTGATGGAAAAGGAATTTCTGAAATTTCCGGGTTGCAACCCCCTGAAATTAGTAGACAAGGAATTCGTGGAATTTTATTGCCAATAAAACCAGAGTTTTATCAAAAGATTATTCTCCAAAATTTAAACAAGTTTGTTTACTTTAAAGGCGCGCCTTTTGGTAAGTCTCTCAAAAAAGGAGATTCAATTATTTTCTACGTGGAAAGTCCACGAAAAGAGATATCAGCGTATGGTACAATAACATCGATTTCAATTGATAAACCAGAAATCCAATGGAAATCATTTGGAGAAAAAAGTGTATTTGACAAAAAGGATTTCTTTAGATTTGCGAATTCTAAAAGAGAAATCTTAGCGATTGAAATAATAGACTTTGTTGAAATTAATCCAATTGAATATAATGAAATAATACAGATTGTTCCGGCGAAGTTACTAAGCGGCGGCTATATTGATAAAAACACTGTGGACAAATTAATAAAATAAATGAAACTGATTACATTAGTAGACATCCTGTGATTGAAATGGCTAACATAATAAATTTAGATATGATTTATGACTATCATTGGAATAGTCCAATTGTACCGTCTGATTGGGAGCGATTACCTTTTAAAAATTTTGCAACTCGTTATGATGATATAATTCAACATTTTCAATTAGGTGACGATGAAATTTGTCAAATTTCTGCAAAAATCGAAAACACATGCCGAAAAATTCTAATGATGTATCATGGTGGTCAGCAAACTTTAGAATATGAATACGAATTTATGAGTACTCAAAATCGACGCATGCCTATTTTAATTTGGGATTCTGAAATAAGACTATTATATCATCTTGAAGCAATGATTCTTTTTGGTAGATCAGCACTTGATATATTCACATATGTTTTGACCAGACTTTTATTGAATTCAAGAATGGATAGTTTTAATAGTTTTCGTAAAACCCTTCTCACAGATATTGAACCCAAATTATTACCTTTAAAAGAGATAATTTTATCAAACCAATCTGATGAAACTAGTTGGCTAAATATTGTTTGCAGCAATGAACAGTTACGTTCAGTAAGAGATACAATTACCCATCAGACGACAGCGCGAATTGAATATTATACTACAGACTCAAAATCAGATAGGGAATATTGCCACGTAGAGATTAACGGAAAAGCAATACTTTTGGATAATTTCATCAATGAGATATGTGAAGGTGTATTTCAATTTTGCATCTCTGCTGAAGATATTATTATTAATGAGTGTAAATAATATAATATTCACTTCTCAAAACATATTGTATCTAACATCAATTTAATAAATCATATAATTTAGATTGACTTACACTGATGTTATTTTTCCTTTATATGTTGTGTGTTTGTACCTATTACGATTATCAGGATTGCGCAATTAGAACTCCTGCACCTGAAAGATTATATAGAATTTCAGTAAAACAACGAGTATACTAATATTAGGAGCATTCTCTCGATGTCTTCGGACATCTATTCCGATGTGTATGTGGCGAATTGTAATTCCACAACTTAATTATTTTGCTCAGAATGTTGCATTATATTCCGACTTAACACCCTCAATCATCACTTTTTAAACACAATGACTCCCCCATCCAAACCATAACACTTATACCAAATACACCCCAACTTACTGCGGTGATTTTTTTGGTAAAAAGGGCACTCCTCAGCGTATCGGACAAAACAGGAATAGTGGATTTAGCGCGTGGACTCGCGAAACTTGGAATAGAGATCATATCGACAGGCGGGACTGCAAAGATAATCCGTGATGCGGAATTTGAAGTTCGGGTGAGCTCTTAATGGCACTCCCACGCCCCAACAAAACAACTTAAACCCCCAGATCACCCATATCAAAAACCAAAAATCCCTCCTTACGAAGCGACTCTTTCCCCCCAACCTTTTTGCAACAAGAACAAAATACTCTTTCCCAGAATCATTATTCCACTGCACGAGGTCGGACTTGACTTGCAGTTTATTCAAAACTTTAAGTGCATCCATTTCACTCATGTCCTTCCATTTGCAATCCACAAAATGGATCTCCCCTGTGCCCTCATTCAAACCAACAATATCGATCTCTGCATCCTTATGCCACCATCTGCCGATCTTTGAGAAGAATAGTTTTAATGTTTGTTCACAGAGAGAAATATTGATGTATAGTTACATACTTATTAATTATTAGTCGTTGGACAACTGTTTAGTATGTCCCGGCGAAAAAAAGGAGATTAACAACATGGCAGAACCGATTCGGCTTGGCTTAGTTCTTGAAGGCGAGGATGCCCGTAAGTTTGATGAACGTATGCGCAACCCAAAAGTCACTGAAAAGCAAGTGGCGTTTTTTAGAGAAGCAATTAAGGTGTACAATACACATAAATTCTAATTTATGGTCACCCGCTTATTTTATACTAAACAATATCTACTTTTTGTAACTTTTTGCCACAGAGGACACAGAGAACGTAGCAACATTCCCTCTGTGTACTCTGTGCGCTCTGTGGCTGTCAGATATAGTTCTAAATTATACTTGCGGAGTAGTATAAAAGCAATGTGACAAACGGCGCAGGCGGCACATTCCGCCATGAACGAACTGATGAGCGCATACAATCGGTTGTTTATGTCTGTCTCATGTACGTAAACGGTTACATTTTGTAACCGTTTCACTGCCTCCAATTTTCAGTCGGTGACAATTTGTCACCGATAAAATCATCAAATGTCATTCCGTTAACAAAATCAAGTATAAAGCAGTTAAATTTGCATAAATTTGGGCTTGAACGGGTGAAATGCTGTCCTTTTTGTAAATGTAATATTATATTTGTGTGGTATTGTGATAAAACACCACCAAAAGAGTTTAAAAGTCAGAGAAAGTTGAATGAATGGCTTAGTATTAATGCTTTAGAGATTAGTTACCGAAGGTGACTTTCTTGAAAAAAAGATGGGGATAATCTTGTGTTTTCTTTACAATACTTCCAAAAACAATTAATTTATAACTTGAAAAACATAATAAAATATATATGATACAAATAACTTTTAACTTATAAATGGCAGTTACTATGACAAAAGAACAAGAGCGAGCAGAATTACATCGAACAATTTGGCAAATCGCCAATAATTTAAGGGGGAGTATCGATGGTTGGGATTTTAAACAATATGTACTAGGTATGCTTTTTTATCGTTTTATCAGTGAGAATTTAACTAAATATATCAATGATGATGAATGTCGTGCTGGGGGAAAAGATTTTGATTACTCTAAACTCTCTGACCAAGATGCAGAGTTTGGTAGGGCTGATACTGTTAAAGAAAAAGGATTTTATATTTTACCCAGCGACCTTTTTGTAAATGTTACAAAAAATGCTAGTGCTAATGCTAATCTAAATGAAACTTTGGCAACAATTTTCAAGACAATTGAGAGTTCTGCCAAAGGGACAGAAAGTGAAGATGATTTAAAAGGATTATTCGATGATTTGGATGTCAATTCGTAACTATTCAGCCCGTCCAAATATCACCTAAAACATTCAGTTTATTCACTTGACACCACAAATTAAATTCCACTTA
>DQIP01000227.1 GCA_020793565.1 Candidatus Methanovorans sp. | reverse complement strand
GAGCAATGCAAAATAAATAAGAGATGTTCTTTATATACTTGAGTGTCATTCAGAAATCCCTATATGTAATGGGCCTTGGTCAAATAATTTTACGTTGAAAACTCAAGTCTGACGCTATGTAGTGCTAACTTCGATGGGATAAAGATGATTAAACCAAACATACAGGATAGGGTTCTATTTTTCATACTTTGCATACAACTATTTAATGATCGTAATGTCAAGACATCAAACTTCAATTCTGACTAAAAGAACCATGTTTGCGTTCTCCATTGAAAATCTACCAATCAAAATCATAATGTTGCGTTACCTGTTAATTACATGTTATATCCCGTGATTGGAAGGCATCCAACCAACAAGGTTAAGAGGCTAAAAAGCAAAGCAGATGAACTGACAAAATTGTTAGAGGAATCCATACGAGGCTCCTTTCTTTATGAAATGAAAATAAATAAGTACTCTTATTGTGATTAATTATGTTGATGCAGATCATTAACCTGCGTGGGATTTGATAGTGATTTCATGAATATTTAACTTTGTGAGGACGCAAATTGCGAATGAACAGGTATTGATACATGTTATTCAACAACATCTTTGGTATATTTGTGGATTTCATGATTAATGTCAATCCGGTAAATACCGAGAAAATCCTCCTTATGGTCTGATTAACTCGGACTGCATAATCTTATTGATTATATACTATAAAAAATAAATGAGGTATACAAATGGTACAGATGTATTATGATAAAGACGCTGATATTGGCGCATTGAAAGATAAGACAATAGCAGTTATGGGATACGGTAGCCAGGGACATGCACAGGCCCAAAACCTTCATGATTCGGGTTTGAATGTGATCGTTGGCCTGAGGGAAGGAAGTGCACGCCGGGCACAGGCTGAGAATGACGGACTTAAGGTCATGACTGTTGCGGATGCTGCAAAAGCGGCAGATGTTATCCAGATATTGCTCCCTGATGAGGTACAGTCAAAAGTGTACTATGCTGAGATCGAGTCGGGACTGGAAGCCGGAAATGCACTTGTGTTCTCACACGGGTTCAATATCCACTATAACCAGATCGTACCTCCAAAAGATGTGGATGTCTATATGGTTGCTCCAAAGAGCCCGGGACATCTTGTCAGGAGAACATACAAGGAAGGCGCAGGCGTGCCCGGACTTATCGCAATTTTTCAGGATGCGACCGGTAAGGCACATGAATTTGCACTTGCACACGCAAAAGGTGTCGGATGCACACGTGCAGGTGTTATCGAGACAAGTTTCCGCGAGGAAACAGAGACTGACCTTTTCGGTGAGCAGGTTGACCTTTGTGGTGGCGTTGCATCACTCATCAAGACATCATTCGAGGTTCTGGTTGAGGCAGGATACCAGCCGGAGATGGCATACTTCGAGACACTGCATGAGTTGAAACTCATTGTTGACCTGATCCATGAAGGCGGACTTGAGAAGATGTGGTATTCAGTATCCAACACGGCTGAGTACGGCGGTCTTACGGTCGGTCCGAAGATCATCAACGAACTTTCCCGCGAGGCAATGTATGATGCGCTTGAGCGGATCCAGAACGGCGAGTTCGCACGTGAGTTCGTGCTTGAGGGGCAGACCAACAGGGCTGTGCTTACTGCAATGGAACGTCAGGAAAGGGAGCACCCGGTTGAGGTCGTTGGCAAGAAACTCAGGGCTATGATGCCATGGCTTAACAGCGAACTCAATGAAGAGTGAAATTTAAAATTATATAGTTAAAAACCAAACAATATTAAATAATAAAATGCAGATTCTAAAAGCAATAAACCACGGAGAGCACAGAGGACGCAGAGAGTAAAATCAGATACAAACTCTGTGTTTCTCTGTGTCCTCTGTGGTTAAATTACAATTGTCTGAAGATCAAAGTGTTAAGACATTAATATCGATGATTTCGATCAGTGATTTCTGTCGAAGTCACCTATTGAAGTCATCTATCAAATATTAAGTTCTTAACTATAATTTACTGAAATCCAGTCGTGTTTTGCTACACTACGGCTTGTTTTTATTTTATAGGAGTTATGCCTGTGCCCACAATTATTGATACGATAAAGTCAAGACGAAGTGTTCGGGATTTCACGGACGCCCCCGTCAGCAAAGACGACATTAACACAATCCTTGATGCCGGCAGGTGGGCGCCGTCCGGTTTGAATAACCAGCCGTGGCGCTATATTGTGGTGCAGGACCGTGGAACGATAGGGGAGATGGCAACATGCACGCATTACAATAATGTGGTGCAAGGCGCCCCGCTTTTGATTGTTGTTTTCCTGGACCATGATGCAGAATACAATTATGTGAAGGATGTCCAGGCGATTGGCGCCGCAATCCAGAATATGCTGCTTGCGTGCTGTGAGCTGGAACTCGGGGCTGTGTGGCTTGGTGAGATATTGAATCGGAAAGAGAAGGTTAATTCGATCCTTGATGCCCCGGATTCGTTGGAACTAATGGCTGTGCTGGCAATCGGGCATCCGGTTGAGAAAGAGCGTGTATCCACACGTAAGGGTGTTGAGGATGTTACGTTTAATGGGAAGTTTGGTGCCGATTGGGTGGTATGAGACGAAGAGATTTGGTGGGAGGTTTGATTTGATGGGGGTTGCCTTGAATATGGCGTTAGAAAAGAAAACGTATTTGTTTAGTGGTTTTTGACGCCGAAGCAATACGCCGGAGGCGCGTATTCCCAAACCACTGGCGCGAACGGTGACGTTTTCTCGGCATTTCAATTTATTATTTAGATGATTATAATTTATTTGCAAACGCTGTTTTTTGATTATAAACGTGCCCATTAATCGTAAAGGTTAAGTATTGATGCACGGATTCTCATTACAAATAGAGTTTGAAAAATAGTGACTTGATTATTTGAGACTGTCGGAAAAGTGGTAAAATCGAAACAATTTAATTAATATTTGCAAGTGAAACGCTATGCTGTGTTGTGAGCAATTTATTTAATAAGTTATAACCCTTCTAAATATGGACTTTTCCGACAGTCTCTATTAAACAATTAAAATAAAGTGGTGATTTGAATGAAAGCTGTTCTATGTACAAAATACGGTCCCCCCAGAGTTCTTGAATTAAAAGAGGTAGAAAAACCTGTTCCTAAGGACCATGAAGTATTGATAAAGGTGCATGCGACATCTGTAAACTTCGGGGATATTTTGGCTCGAAATTTTAAAGAAATCTCCCCGGGAAAATTCAATATGCCTTTGCTCTTTTGGTTTTTCGCGAAAATGAATTTTGGTTTTACAAAACCAAAAATAACAATACTGGGGAGTGAGTTTGCGGGGCAAATTGAATCAGCTGGTAAAAATGTAAACTTGTTTAAGAAAGGCGATCAGGTTTTTGGATATCTCGGTCAAAACATGGGTGCTTATGCCGAGTATATATGTATGCCCGAAGACGGGTGTGTTGTTATAAAACCCGCCAATATGACATATGAGGAAGCCGCTATCGTTCCTTATGGGGCAATAATGGCATTGAATTTGCTTAGAAAAATGAATATCCAGTCCGGACAAAAAGTTTTGGTCAATGGAGCCAGTGGAGGGATAGGCTCAGCTGCGGTCCAGATCGCAAAACATTTTGGGGCAGAAGTTACCGGGGTATGCAGTACCCCGAGATTAGAATTTGTAAAATCTCTTGGAGCGGATAAGGTAATTGATTACGCTAAAGAAGATTTTACCCAAAGCGGTGAGACCTATGATCTTATTTTTGATATATTAGGCAAGAGTTCGTTTTCAGGCTGTAAAAGCTCACTAAAACAAAACGGACGCTATCTTTTAGCCAGCTTTAAGATGAAACAGCTTTTTCAAATGCTATGGACTTCAATGATCGACAGCAAAAAAGTAATATGCGCGCTTGCGTCGGAAAGTACTGAAGATTTGATTTCCGTTAAAGAGCTTATTGAAGCAGGGAAGATAAAGTCTATCATTGATAGATGCTTCCCATTAGAACAGACTGCTGAGGCTCACATGTATATTGAACAAGGACACAAAAAGGGGAGTGTAGTGATAACTGTGAAAAATAATAAGGACAAGAATGTGTAATGTGTCTCCCAAGCACTTCATACAACAAAGGCTAAACGCAGCGCTGGAGTACCGACTTGGGCACATTTGTACCAATTTATCGATCTTTCTTGAAGACCATACACTATCAATGGCAGCCTGCAATAATATTCTCAATAGCATCCGCCTTGGATATGCAAGATTGTCTGGTTTTGATTTGAATTTCTTCTCTATTTCGCTAATATCAATTTCAGTAATTATTTCTATAATCGGATTATAAATATAATTTTTCGATATAAAATAAGTGATGCATGATGGAAATAACCACGATTGCCCCAATTTATCTTTTCGTATGGTTATTTTATAAAACCATCTTTAATATTAGATATTTATTATAGTTATAGTAAATTACCCACTTATATATAAAATAAATGGTTTAAATCGATTAAATTACGTTTTAAAGTTTAACCATTGGGTAAAAAAGAAAAAAACGATTAATTTAACCGATTTAATATCAGAGGGTGATAATTGTTGGACAGCCGCTATATACTATGAAAAAACATTATTTTTGCCAATGACTGGCATATTGAGATATGACATAGTAAATTTATGCAACAAAAATTCGTTTTTAGACAGCCAGTCTTATAATATTTATGTGGATTCTATTTTGAACAAGACTCCGGAACCCTGAAGGCTAAGATGCACTTTGTCCCCAAATCGCAGAATTTCATCCACATCTACATTATCGCTCCAATTGTAGATATAATCATAAGGACCCTGCACTGGCTGAAATCCTAAGGACATGAGTCTGCGATTAACATCTGACGGATTGGCACCATTGCTGTTAAACCAAATTGAGAGAAACGTCTTCATATTAATCACCTCTACATACCAAAATGCGGCTTTTGTTTATCACGTTTTTGGTCAACAATACTTGCTACTTGCACAATGACTGAATTTACGGCCTATCATTGTGAGATGACTTGAATAAACGCAGAGGCACGAAAAACACAGATCAATGCAATGTGTTTTTGTGTTCACATATGCATTTTTGTATGATCAACGAGAAAATCCTATATCTAATATACTACAAAAAAACAGTTACTGCGCCTAATACAGCGCAGTAATATCAGTAAACAGGGATTTGATTCCTTATATCACTGATTTTCCTTAAGTGATTCCAGAGCCTGTTTTACCATAACACGGTAGTGTTCAGCATCAGTATCGTAATGCTCGACAGCTTTTACGGTATCGTTTTCATCATCCTTGAGAGAATTGATCCTATCGAGTGTCTGCTTTGCTGTGTCCAGTACCCACAGGTCGCGGGTGTTGCCATCAACAACCTGGATAGATTCAGGACGCACTGATGTCAGGACATCTCCTTCGGCTGTTGTGTAAGTGCTTTGCTTTCCAACGATTGCCACAAATGCAGGTGTCTCACATTCTACAAGTATCTGCGCAGCTTCTGGCTGGTACTGTCCGGCATACACCAGAAATGAGCCTGTAGGATCAGATACCCGTCCACGCCAGTACTCTGAATCTGTTCCGATATCTTCCTTCTCTGTAAGTGTCCCGACAATAAACATGCGGTTCACCTTCGCAGCGGTCGGGGTCAGTAAGTATTGCGGAGCATACTGGTCATCACCGTCTTTGAACGTAAGGTTCGATTCCCTGAATTCCTGGGCAAAGATCCTTTTCGCAACTTCCCTGAAATATCCTGCCATTTATGCCACCTCCACTTCTGTGAGCAGGTCATCGACCAATGCAATATCAACCTGTGATTCCTGTTCAATTGAATCCACAAGAATGTACCGGTCTAACTTTGGTCCGGTGACAGTATAATACTTGCCAACTAATTTTTTCTTGATCAGATCCAAAACAACTGCCTGGTCAAGAGCATCAGCAGCCATAGCAATTGCATCGTCAAGTGTCATTTCACCAACCTGTTCCGTAAGCTCGCGGTTTAGAAGAGCTTCCTGTGTGACAATACCGTCATCCATAATTGCCTTTATGCGAAGATCATACAAACCTTCGACCTTACCGTGTTCAGTGCATGCCCCTTTTGTCAGTGCCCGATTGCATTCGGGACAGCGTTTTATAAGTCCGGAACCGGATTGGATATCGACCAATGCTCCGGTAAAGGTAACAGATGAGTTTCCGACCTCTATATCCTCATCGATCTCTTCGATTGAACTGTTTTTGTTGAGATTGATCTGGATTTTGTCGTTCCATTCATTTGAAACCACATTACTGAACAGGTAACATTTTCCTTCTTCAACATCCGGAAGTTCCGCACTTTGCCAGTTCGTAAATTTGATCGTACCGCTCTCATCACCGATCAAACCGACCTGTGAGATAGATTCGTGATCATTGTCCCAGAGCTGGACGATCTTACCCCTTAGACTGACCCACCTGTCAGCCTCGGTAATATCAGCTGTATTTACCTGCGGTGATTCGGTGGAAGGACCCTGGACATCTATATCTATGTCCTCATCAAGATCTTCTATTGAACTGTTTTTGTTGAGATCAATATTGATCCTGCCATTCCATTCCTTTGACATCACATTCATGAACTGATAGCATTTTCCTTCTTCCACATCCGGAAGTTCCGCATTTTGCCATTTTGTGAATTTGATCGTCCCGGTTTCATCACCGATCAACCCTACCTGTGAGATCGATTCATGAGTATTGTCCCAGAGCTGGACAATTTTACCCCTTAGACTGACCCACCTGTCAGCCTCTAATATATCGGCCGTGTTCATTTGAGGTGATTCACCCTGCGGCTGCTGCTCGCCCTGCCCTGCAAAATAATCACTCCTGTCCATATTATGCTCTTTTAAAAAGTAGTTGATAACGCTTCTGCGCGCCTCATCCATCGGGACCTTGAACTTCGTAACAAGTTTATCCAGTCTCTCTTCAATGTCCCCAATAGGGATATCTACACCAAGTTCGAAGAACTTGTCCTTAATCTGTTTAGCTGTTTCTTTCATATTCACTCCTCAAGCCTCTTGTTTGTTTTTTATTTGAGAGGCAAATAACATTACACATAGCTTATATATATAGATAAGCCAAGCGGAGTGAAAGTATTATCATAGTGTCAAGTTGATCAAAACTATACATTTAGTGAAAGATGTCAGATTTTTGAAGAACAATTGGACTATAAATGGGCGGCAGAGACTTTAATCGAATCTTAATTATGGGCAGGTTTATATCATATGATGTCAAACGTACTACCAAGCAAAAGTCGAATTATTACTTATGTATTAATCCCCTCTATGTGTTCGTCATACGGCTTTTGCTCATTTATCATACATTTTTTCGGAGTATGTGATTTATAACTTCGACCACATCGAACCCTGCATCCAATTTATAACTTGGGAAATTTCAACAGTACTTTATAGAATCAACTACATTTCATGCCGCATGAGTGCGATAAACCTGCCATTTGGACACATCAGTATAATCGTTAATGTACCTGATAAAAATCTTGCAGGCACAATAATGCCTTTTGAACCTGAAGTCACTGAAGATGGAGTTTCACTGATCAAGGCAGCACTGGAAAATCCGGTAAACTGTGAACGTCTTGGTGAAATTGTGGCTCCTGGTGCATCCGTTGCAGTTATTGTAAGCGATACGACTCGCCCCACGCCAACTGCACAGATATTACCTTTGCTTTTTGAAGAACTACATCGCGGCGGCATCAGGGATGAGAACATCACAATCATTTTTGCACTCGGGATACACAGGAACCAGACTGGTGAGGAAATGGAAAGGATCGTAGGTGGGGACATTTACAGGCACATACGATGCATCGAACATGACAACTCCCGGTGTCGCCGCGTTGGTGAAACCAGTCGTGGGACTCCGATAGAGGTATTCAAAAATGTACTGGATGCTGATGTTGTTGTCTGCGTGGGGAATATAGAGTTTCATTATTATGCAGGATACAGCGGAGGTGCAAAAGCAATTCTGCCGGGTGTGAGTTCAAGGGAATCGATTATCGCAAATCATAAAATGATGATGGATGAAAAAGCATCTAGCGGGCGGGTCGATAGTCCGGTTCGGCAGGATATGGAAGAAGCAGCACAGCAAGTTGGTGTTGATTTTATGTTGAATGTGGTGCTAAACAGCAAAAAAGAAATTGTGTATGCAACTGCCGGTCATGTTATCGATGCTCACAGGATGGGAGTTGTGCAGGTAGACAAAATGTATAAGGTAAGTGCCGAACCTGTTGATGTGGTCATTGTCTCACCTGGCGGTTATCCCAAGGATATTAACATATTCCAGGCACACAAAGCGCTTGATAATGCCAAAAATGTCGTTGTTAAAGGTGGTACTATAATACTTGCTGCACAATGCTGCGAAGGATTCGGCAATGCAGTTTATGAGCACTGGAACAATGATTCAAAGACACCTGATGATGCTATTATGAAATTTAAGCATTCATTTGAGTTTGGCGGGCACAAGGCTGCACTTATAGCACAGCTTGCAAAAAAATATGACCTTTATCTTGTATCAGACCTGCCTGATGCTGATGCAATCAATGCGTTTTTTAATCCTGCAGGAAGCGTTCAGGAAGTGCTTGACAGGATCTTGAATGAAAAACCTGATGCTAAGGTGTGCATCATGCCTTATGGCGGGTTGACACTTCCGTTTAGTCATTGAGCAATCAAATCTAAAAAAGAACAGTGTCGTAGACATTTTCAGCCCACGAAAAAAACATGGTTACATATTCATTTATTTTTGTATATAATCTATAGGATTATGTAGTCAGAGCTAATCTGAGCGTTAGCGAAGATTTTCTCGTCTGTAGCATCTTTTAATATGCTAATTTGAATAATGCACATGCAATTCGGAAAAGTCTTTATTATATAATACCATAGGTGCCTCAGAATGAGAAAATCCTCGCTACGTCCGGATTAACCTTAAGTACATAATCTGTGTTTGTTTAGATGGTTTCGATAAAATGTTGATGCACAACTCATATATCCAGACCCAGTGCAGCAATCCCGCCGCATGCGGCGAATTCCAAACACGAGAAAATCTTTCCTGCGGTCGGATTAACCCGGACTACATAATCTTATAAATTATATACGATTAAAAAATACACCCCTGTCGAATGAACCCTGACATTATAACTAATTTTTGTGTGTAAAAACGCTATGTTGCGCCATCTCACACTTGAATTGTAAGTGAAAATGCCACGAAAAAGTCCGTATCGTTCGCACAAGTGATTTGGGAACGCCGCTTGCAGCGGATTGCCCTGTTGTCAAAAAACACGAAACAAATACCATAATCTTATGGTTCATACACACAACAAAGGATGATAATTTTGCTGGAGATAAAAAACCTTACAAAAAGTTTTGGCGGTCTTGTAGCCGTGTCAGATGTGGATTTCCATGTAGGTGAAGGAGAAATAGTAGGTCTTGTAGGACCTAACGGTGCTGGAAAATCCACGTTATTGAACCTGATAAGTGGAGTATACAAACCAGATTCCGGTTCCATTATTTTTGATGGTGATGACATTACCAGAATGCCTCCGTTCAAGGTATGCAAACTGGGTATCACCAAAACCTTCCAGTTGATACATTCATTTCCTGAGATGACAGCACTGGAAAATGTAATGGTAGGGGCGCTGTTTGGTGATGTAGATAACGGAAACGTGAAAGATGCACACGACAAAGCAATCGAACTGCTCAAGTTCATAGGATTCTCCAGGGATAAAATACACCTGCCTGTTAAGAACCTGAACCTGATGGAACTCAAGTATATTCAGCTGGCCCGTGCCCTGTCCACAAACCCAAAACTGATCCTGCTGGATGAAGTTACCACTGGCCTTAACCCAAAAGAGAGTCTCCAGGCTATTGAACTTATAAAAAAGATGCGCGAAAACGGTACATCCGTGCTTATGGTGGAGCACATAATGCGCGTCATTATGGGTGTATCAGATCGCATTGTAGTGCTGGATTACGGTAAAAAGATCGCCGATGGTACACCTGAAGAGATTGCAAACAACGAGACGGTAATTGAATCATACCTGGGTGAGAAATATATCTTTTAAGAGGTAATGGAATGCTCAAAGTTGAAAATGTAAATGTTTCCTACGGTTCTGTTAAAATCCTGTGGGATGTGAACTTCCACATCGATGAAGGAGAGATCATTACTATTATCGGTCCAAACGGTGCAGGTAAGACCACCATTGCCAAGACCTTAATGGGTTTGCTCAGGCCCACATCAGGGACTATCGAATTCAATGAAAAACAGATCCACCAGGCGCCCACACACCGGATTGTAAAAGGCGGTATCGCACTGGTGCCGGAAGGAAGAGAACTGTTCCCTAAGATGACCATAATGGAAAACCTCCAAATGGGAGCATACACGTCTGATGAGAAGGAAGATACCCTCAAATGGGTATTCAACCTATTTCCACGGTTAGAAGAAAGGCAGAAACAGTCTGCTGGTACCATGAGCGGAGGTGAGCAGCAAATGCTGGCCATAGCCCGTGGTCTTATGTCACGTCCGAAACTATTGATACTGGATGAACCATCCCTGGGGCTTGCACCGATTATGGTCAATAAGGTGTTCGAAATTGTCAGGACCCTGAACAGCCAGGGTGTGACCGTTCTGCTGGTGGAACAGAATATTCATCATGCACTGGAAGTCTCAAATCGTGGATATGTACTTGAAACCGGGCGCATAACCCTTGAAGGGGCAAGCAGCGAACTGCTTGACAATAATCACGTCAAAGAGGCGTATCTCGGGATGTAAGAGCTGCAACTTTATTGACCAATTTTTTAATTAGTGGCATCAAGCCCTTTGGTAAGAACAGTACTTCCAGTACCAGTATTACACCCAGGATAAGCAACCTGTCAATGCTCATGCCCCACAATCCCATCTGTTCCCAGACAAGATTTATGACCAATGCACCTATGACCGGACCTCCGATAGTACCTATGCCCCCGCTTATTGTCATGATAATAGGCATAAAGGAATTATGTACGCTGAACATTTCGGGATTAATGAAATAATTGTAGGGAGCGTACAATGCGCCGGCAAACCCTGCCATAAAGGTACTGATCATAAATGCTATCAGTTTATATTTTGTGATGTCCACACCCATCATAGCAGCCTCTGTCTGGTTTTCCCTGATAGCCGCAAAGGCGAAGCCCATCTTTGACCTGACCAGAAGATGGGATGCCAGTATTGTTCCTACCATGGCAAAGAAGAACAAGTAATAATATTGACCCCGGGACACGATGTCCGGCGAATAGATTCCAAGGCTACCTCCGAGCATATCGGGGTTCATGTTACCAGATAGGCCTATAGTAGCAAGTACACCGTTTAAAGCCTCAATAAAGATCGATGACTCATTGATCACTGCGGCCATTATTATGGCAAAGCCAAATGTGACAAGCCCAAGGAACCACTCTTTTAACCTGACACATATTATACCCAAGAACAAACCAACAAGGGACGCAGTCACTGCGCCTGCCAGTACCCCAACCACGGGTGAGGCACCGTTTATGACTAAGATCGTAGATGCAAAGCCACCGATACCCAGAAAAGCAGCGTGCCCAAGTGATGCCTGCCCGGAATATGCCAGCAGGTTCCAGCTTGTTGAAAACATAATGTAGAAAAATGTGAGTATAATTATCCTGTTAAAGAAATCATCAGTTATCACCAGAGGCAGTACCAGCCCGATCATTACCAGTAATAAGTAGCCTGAATATGGGGAAACTGCATATTTACGAACGAGTTCTTTTGCGTTCATGTCAGTGATCCTCCCCGAAAAGGCCGGTCGGTTTTATTATAAGCACTATGATCAGGAGTACAAATGCCACTGCTTCTTTCCATGCCCCTCCGAAATAGAATATGGTAAAATTCTGCACAAGTCCAAGCATCAATCCTGCGATGATAGCACCGGGTATGCTGCCAAGACCACCTATAATGATCACTGTGAATGCCATTATACCGGGTATGGTGCCCATATACGGGTTGAATGGGGTAAGTATGGCAGCAACTGTACCTGCTGCTGCGGCAAGGGCTGACCCTATACCGAAACTCAGCATATACATGTGATTGACATTCACACCCATTAACATAGCTGCCTCATGGTTCTGGCTCGTGGCCCTTAACGCCCGACCCACATCGGTTCTTGTAAGGAATAAATATAGGCTAATAAGTATCAATGCCGTAAAGACAATTGCAATAATCCGGTCATATGTTATGTTCATCATTCCCAGATCCAGCGTCATTGAACTGAACGGACTATTGATCTTCCTGATATCATCGGTCCATAATTTTACAGCTGCGTTTTGAAGAATATAAATTAGCCCCAGACTTAAGAATATCTCGTTAAGTTTTCCGGTACCCTGTACCTTCCTGAAACCATAACGCTCTATTATGACACCAAAAATACCAACGAGTAACATGGATATAAACATGACAAAGTATGGATTAAGTCCTGTGTAATGATACACCCAAAAACTGGTGAAAGCGCCCAGCATCATGATTTCACCATGTGCAAAGTTTACCACTTTCATAACTCCGAATATCATGTTCAGGCCCACTGCCATGAGCACGTAGATACATCCGGCGGTCAGCCCCCAGATAAATATCTGTATCAATGTCGTTATTTCAGCCATGGTAATAAATACTCATAATAAGTAAATACTCAAAATAAATGAAAAGGTGGATTATTTATCCACCACTTTCATAGCTGTCAGGCAGTACGAAATCCTGGCTCTTCAGGTTTTCGGGCAGTACAATAACAGGTCTGAGTTCTTCAGTTTCATTGTTCCAGAACATCTGTTCAATGAATATCTTCGGTGATATCTCATTGTGCTCATCAAAGGCGATGTTCCCGCCTTCCATCAAAATCAGCATTTCCGATTCATTTGTTTGTTTAATGGCATCATTGACAGCAGTCCTGTCCAGGGTACCTGCACGTTCTATTGCAGAAACTGCCAGGTATATGCCGTCATAGGTGTCAGCGCCCATCATACCGGGCATAACGCCCCATTTGGCAAGATATGCTTCCTTATACGGCTTTATCATAGCAGTATAATCGGCAGCATAAGGTGCAAACTTGCTCTCAAGCAACTGGCCGTTGCCCCATTCACCAAGTAGTTCGTAGAAGGCCGGGTCCTCGTTGCATTCCACAGCCATGTAGATCGTGTTAAGACCTACATCCCTCTGTCCCTGAATATAAATGCTGGATGTGTCTTTCACAAAACCAACTGTGTACACAGCATCAGGTTTTGCATCTGCTATTTTGGTAAGATATGTGTGGAAATCAGTTTCATCTGTGGGATATTTCTCCTGTGCCACCAACTCTATGGGCAGGTCGTTATTCTCAATGTATGCTATACTGGAATCAATTACACCTTTTCCATAGGCATCATCACGGTATATCAATGCAAGTTTCAAATTCCTGTCTGCGGCAACCAATGGTTTGAGGTTATCTACAAAGAATTGCAGGATGGGCTGTGAATAGTCATCAGTGGTTGAGCAGTAATGGTAGAAATAACTGGTATCTATCTCAGTTCTCCTTGTTACCTGTGAACTGGATGCACCTGTAATAATGTATGGCACTTTACCGGCAGCAGGCACCTGGTTTGCCAGTGTGACGCCGCTGGAAAAACCGCCTACCAGCACTACAACGTTCTCACTGGTGATCAATCGCTCCACTGCAGTTACACCTTCGGTCGGTGAGGTCTGGGTATCTCCTTCTAACAATTCCAGTGGTATTTTTGTTCCATAATCCTTGACAAATACACCGCCATCGGCATTAATTTCTTCAACTGCAAGTATGGCAGCCTGTTTCATATCGTTTCCTACATCAGAAGCACCACCGGATAGCGGTGCTACAAGTCCGATCTTGATGGAATCCGGCACTTCTGTTTCATCAGTGGGGGCAGTACAACCTGCAGTAATAATGGCTGCAAGTATCAGTGATGTAATCAATATTGTTCCTTTGGGAATTTTCATTATTGGCATTCCTCCCATATGATATGAAATGGAATAAAGATATTCTATTTGCGAACAATTCAAATATAAATCTTCCGAGATGATGGCCCTGCGACAAATTTACTCAATCTGCAACCTCATATCTTCGCAATTATTTCCTGTGAGTTCTGCCACACGAACATAATAATTGCAACAAATGTCGCTTTAAAATGCTGACAAAACTGAGGATTGCATATTACACCATTACTTTGTCAATCCATTACACACCTGCCTATTGTATAAGTATTATGCATAAAGCATAATAACAGGTACATGCTACAAACTGAAAAGATATGAATTATAAAAGTACAAGAAGCGTAAAACTTTACATATACCACGCCAGACAATGTGACCCGAAAAAGTGCACAGGAAAGAAACTGGCCCGTTTCGGACTTGCGCACCTTTTTGAGAATATACAGGCCATCCCGCGCGGCTCGATACTTCTTGACCCGATGGCAGAAAAAGCGCTTTCACCCGCAGATAGCACATCGCGCGGCATCACTGTCCTGGATTGTTCATGGAATGAAGTAGAACGCGTGTTCCCACAACTGCAAATGAAAAAACTCCAGCACCGCGCTCTTCCCTATCTTGTGGCTGCAAATCCTGTGAATTTCGGCAAACCTTTCAAGTTAAATTCGGTCGAAGCATTTGCGGCATCACTATACATACTCGGATATAAAGAACAGGCATCCAATATTCTTTCCAAGTTCAACTGGGGACACACATTTTTAGAGTTGAACCATGAACCCCTGGAAGATTATTCCCGGGCAAAGGATAGCCGTGAGATGTTACGGATACAGGACGAATACATGTGATTAAAATTAAAGTGAGGCAGTTGGTTGGTCATGGCCAGTAAACTGATAGGTGTTATTGGTGCGGGAATGTGCGATGATAGTATCGCAACGATAGCAGAAAATGTAGGACGGGAGATCGCAAAACGCGGTGCGATCCTGATATGCGGCGGACTTGGTGGTGTTATGCAAGCCGCAGCGCGTGGTGCAAATAAAGAAGGTGGCACCACAATAGGCATCTTACCAGGAAGCAGGCGCGAAGATGCAAATCCTTACATCGACATTGCCATATTGAGCGCGATGGGGCATGCAAGGAACGCTATTATTGCACAGTCTTCTGATGCATTGATCGCAGTAAATGGCGAATACGGTACCCTCTCTGAGATCGCACTTTCGCTTAAGATGGGGAAAACTGTAGTTGTGCTTGAATCAAAGTGGAAGATCGATGGGGTAATAGTGGCGAAAGATGCCAGGGAGGCTGTGGAGATAGTTTTTGGGAAAATATCGGTGAGATGATAGACAGGTGTCGTGTTAACAATGCAATGTCGCTAAACGGAAGGAGTTACGACAGATGTGAAAAACTGCGCGACCACACGTGCGCAGCGCGGCATGTTCCAACGCCATAAATATGAAATACAATACTGTTTTCAAGCGGTATCGTATTTGCAGATCTTAGAATTGTAGGGTTGAATTGTAGAGTTGGATTGTAGGGTTGAATTGTAGAGTTGGATTGTAGGGTTGGCAGCAGTGGAATGTGGTGTCTGCGGCGGGGACTGATGCTCCAATCTCCTCCATTTCTGCTAAATAATCGAGACTTTTTATTGTTTTCCGGTCGCACTTTACACATAAGTAATATTAGCAACATAAAATATATATTGGGTATTCTTTATATACGTGGGCATCATTTAGAAATTCCTATATTAACATGTAAACTTATGATATGGGAGTATCAAGCTTCAGGATGATCGGTAACGGTAACACTGTACCTTAAACATATTTTCATGACAGGCGTATGTGGGGGAATACAAATAAATTAACCATTCGCTTAAAACGGATGCAGAATATTTTTCTTTGAAGTTGGGTAAAAATAAATATATCTTATTCGAATTTAATGAATATTCCGACATAATTGTTGGTTTAGGCTAAAAAAGTGTTGGCTATAAGATAAATGGAATGATCGAAAAATCTGAAGGATACGAAGCTCTTTTAGAGAAATACGGAGGATGGATTTGATATGAAATTGAGATGGATATTCCTTGTATTGACAATGTGGTTAATATTGTTTTCAGGCATTGCTGTTGCAAAGAGTCCCTATGGTGAAATGGACGTATACTACAATGATAAACTTTTACAGGATACAGAAGTTGTAAAACCCTTATTGAAAATCAATGAGAAGTTCACACTCAGGTTGAATGCAACAATGTACCAGGAGTGCAAGCTGGATATCTCATTGAATTTGATCAATGAGACACATTTCGAACTTTTAGATGGTCCAGCTGATTTTAACCAGCTTGCGTCCAAAATTTATGAGGCAAACGAAACACATACATTTGAATGGACACTAAAACCAACTGATGTGTCGGCTGGTGATATGACACCAGTTAATATTCATTATATGATTTTCATGATTGGTGCATATGATCCAATCGTCAACGGTGAATTCACAATAGCTTATCCCCGCATCTCCACCGAATACTATGAAGACGAAACACCACCGATCATCAGCAATGTTAAAAACAATGATCTGACAAACGATTCAGTAACCATTACCTGGGATACGAATAAAGACAGTGACAGTGTTATCAGGTACGGTACAACGTCCGGTAACTACACAAATGAGGAATCTGACACTGCATTGGTCAGTTCACACAGCATTTCACTTAGCGGATTGAGCGCACAGACTACATATTACTACATACCCAACAGCACGGATGCCACCGATAATGCAGGTGAGGGCAGTGAATATAATTTTACGACTGCAGCCACCCATAGCACCACCACTGTTGTACGAATTGGTGATGTCACAGCAGTGCCAAACGGCTATGCGTTTACATCAATAATGATCAATAACGCCAGTAACCTGGGTTCCGGTGAAATCAGTGTTACATACAATTCATCAGTAGTTCATGTAACGAATGTAACCTCAGGAGATGGAAATGCTCTTACAGTACACACTTCAAACATAGATAACACAGCAGGCTTAGTGCGAATAATAGCATGGGATACAGTTGAATCGCATAATGATGATGTGGTCCTGGCTATTATTACCTTCCATGCCGTAGGAGAATATCCGGGTTCAACACCATTGTCCATCACATCTAAATTGTACGATTATACCAGTTATAGTAGGATCGAACACAGTATAAACAATGGGGAATTCAGCATAAGTAACAATGAATCTCCGGTGATAACAGATACAATTGCCACTCCAGATGTGATACTGAATGACAACGGCAGACCCAGAATACCGGGCACGAATATCACTGCATTGAGTGCAACTGTGACCGGCAGCGGATCTGGTATTGTGAATGTCACTATTGATCTTTCGCCGATCGGAGGCTTGGATAACCAGGTCATGGGGAGAATCGCTGGCACAGATGTCTGGACAGTAGTGACAACTGCTACCGATGGCATTAACCAGATTCATGAACTGGTTGTTACTGCAACAGACGGGGCCAACAATACTAACACTTCAGTGATCGGACTAACTGTACTCTTGCGAGGCGATGTTGTTCGGGATGGAAACCTGAATTCTGCAGATGCATTGTACATAGTAAAGTACCTGGTAGGTAAAGAACCCATGCCCTCATTGCTTGTAAGTGATATGGCGCCTGCCGAAGGTAATGGAAAGATAACTTCTGCAGATGCATTTTACCTGTTAAAATACCTGGTGGAAAAGGAGGAGGCACCATAAGGCATCCTTCCGGATGCCTTTTTTTCCATCCATCTGTGGTTGATCTATTATATTTATTTATCTACTGAATTCGCTACCAAGAGACTATACTGGTCAAATCCTGCATCAATAGGTCCATTACAATGTTGCGCTGGTGTCCCGGCAATTTAAATATTGGACAAATTATGTAATATAGCATACCCTTTTTCCTTACATGCGGAGTAGTATATACCCAGTTTGATGTATGGGGCTTGCATTAAAAACGATTGAATTTCAGATCATTTTAACTATACCACAAAAAAAGCCCTGCAACATAGGCAAGATACGAACAAAGGATCACTGCACCTTCCCACCTATCTAACCGTTTTTTTGTGATGCCGAACAGTATCAAAATTACCATGATGAACATCATAACAGGAAAATCAAAATTTATTGATTGTGGTATGATCGTTAGCGGACGGATCTGGGACGAGACACCGAGAATTAATGCTATATCCATCGTATTTGCACCAAGTATATTTCCGATAGAGAGGTCCTGGTGACCTTTCATGGTTGCTGATATTGCAGTTATAAGTTCAGGCAGGGATGTGCCGAGTGCGAGCAATGTCAGCCCGATGATCATTTCCGGAATCCCGAACATCTTTGCGATGGTAATTCCGGTATCGATCAGTATCCGGCTTCCGATCACAACGCACAGTGCACCAAGTACAAAAAAGGCGATGTCTTTTTTGAGACCGATCATCTGCGTCCGGTCGGGTTTTAAATCCGCCTTGTCAAAGATCGCATTCTGCAAACGGTAGTTGTAATACATGAACCCTATGAATATAGAGAATAGCAGCGCTCCGTCCAGACGTGATAACATGCCATCAAGTGTTGTTAATATCAGGGTCACGCCCGATAAAAGCATGAATGCACCTTTGCGCAGGAATGCGCCAAGATTTATTGGTATTGCTTTTATAATTATTGTAGAACCAAGCACAAGCCCGATATTGCATATAGCAGAACCAACAGCATTACCGATTGCTATTTCAGTATGGTTCATGTAAGCTGCAGTTGCAGAGACTGCAAATTCAGGTGCAGTAGTTGCAAAACTGACAATCGTTGCACCTATGATAATCTTTGGTATGCCGCTTTTTTCAGAAATGGAAACGGCAGATTCGATAAACCAGTCGGCTCCTTTTATTATCAGCATAATGCTTGCTGCAAATAAAAGCGCAGTTGAAAGATACATAGTATACTTAGATATGCTTATAACATTTAAGTCTTAAACTCTTGCAGAATATCGTGCGTCGATTGTATCAAAAATCGTTTGATAACCCAATGCGTTCCAACGTGATCAAGTATTAAAATTATATTCGGAATAATGTTTGAGTTTTATTGGGACATTACCGCAAAGAACTAAACGTTTTTCCCAATGTATAAACTACTATACTCCATTTAACAGATACGCCTCCACACTTGCCAGTAACAATCTACTAAATATTTAAATCATATTACATATGACTTTATAGTTATACTAATATTTAGACATTGTAACCTTATAGTCTAAACCATTGCAAGAATTTGTATCACGCATACATTACACGGGGATTGATCGTGGATTCGATATATCTGTTACAACTGGTTGTATCTGTGCTGGTGATGGGACTTGCAGCACGTTTCCTCAGTCATATTTTTAACATTCCGGTCATTGTATTTTTGTTAATTGGAGGCGTGCTTTTTGGACCGGAAGTACTCAACTTTATTGATCCTACAATGTTTGGGGATGGTTTGACAGCGATCGTTTCATTTTCTGTTGCTATTATTGTTTTTGATGGTGGGCTACACATTGATATCAGGCACATAAGAACCATCCAAAAAAGTATATTAAAACTCACGACAATTGGCGTATTGATCACTTTTATTGGTGCTACGCTACTCACTTACCTGTTGCTTGATGCCGATCTCAAACTTGCGGCTCTTTTTGGGGCATTGGTTACAGCAACCGGTCCAACTGTGATAACACCAATAGTCCGGAACCTGCACATAAATCATAAAGTAAGCAAAGTACTGGAACTTGAAGGTGTGCTAAATGATGCGGCAAGTGTAATACTGGCAGCAATGGTGTTTGAATGGATTGTGTCACAGCTATCAGGAATAGAAGCGATCGGATTTATTGCATACCGTTTATTTATCGGTATTTTAATGGGAGCGATCAGTGGCATAGCATTGGATAGATTCCTGACAAAAGGTCCTGTGATCACCGATCAAACAGCCAGACTGGTTACACTAACACTGGTTCTTTTGACTTACGTCATTTCAGAGTCGTTTGGAAATGAATCGGGGATACTGGCTGTTGCACTGTTTGGTATAATTATGGGTATGTCCGGGACGCCGTACAAGCGAGCGATAAAGGAATTTAAATCCGATATTGTGTTCATAATGCTGTCTTTGATCTTCATTCTTCTTGCAGCAATGTTGAAATTCGATGACATTGCACTGATAGGTGCCGGCGAAATCGCGATTGTGCTCTTGCTTGTTGTTCTGGTTCGACCGATCGCAGTATTTGTTTCGGCAAAGGGCGCGCGTTTTAGTACGAATGAGAAGCTCTTCATTTCCTTCATAGGCCCAAGAGGCGTAGTTCCTGCATCGGTTGCAACATATTTCGCGCTTAAACTGGATATGCTGGGAATCGCTGGTGGGCAAACGCTTGTTGGTCTTGTGTTCTTTACAGTGATCATTACGGTAGTTTTGACAGGGACCCTGTCAAAGTATGCTGCAAATTTATTAGGAGTGATACCTATGGAAATTATAATAATCGGAGGCGGCGAAGTGGGTCGTACATTAGCCGGGCGTTTTGAGAAGCGCGGTGAGAATGTTGTGGTTATTGATACATCAGATGAGAATTGCCAGAAATTATTGAAAATGGGAATCCGGGTTGTACACGGTGATGCAGGGGATCTCAATATTCTGAAAAAGGCAGGGATCGAAAATGCGAAATATGTCGTGGCCACCACGGACCAGGATAATACGAATCTCCTTGTGTGCCAGATCGCAAAGAGCAAGTTCGGATTCAGGGAAGAACAGATGGTTGCAAGGGTGAATAATATTGACAATATGCATGCGTTCTGGGACCTGGGTATCAGTTCAATGAGTCCTCCAATGACCACTGCGTTGGTTCTTGATAATATGGTTGGCAGGCCTAACATGTTCTCTATGTGTGAAGTAGGGGATGAAGGCGAGATACTGGAGGTAAAGGTCACAAATCCAAAGGTTGCCGGAAAAGCCATAAAGGAACTGTCACTTCCTGAAAATAGCCTGTTGATAATGGTCAGGAGAGGCGACCAATCGATTATAGCGCACGGCAATCTTGTTTTGGAATTTGATGATATGGTTACTGTGATCGGGGAAGGGGACGGTGCAAAAATGGTTTCGGATATTCTCATGAAATAGGTGTGGTGAGTATGACAAGACTCCGGAATTTCCATGCCATATAACAGGGTCTTTACCGGTCTTTGTTATTCGTTTCATCTTAAACCACTGCAAAAATATCTGGTGTTATAACAATTTAATTTTTAAACATCTCAAACGTAGGTTACGCGTATATTAATTAAAGATACTAATCCACGTTAGTTTTTTGTAACTCTTGGTCATCAGTTAACCTTCATGCATCGGTTTTATTACAAGGTAACTGTGAATTATACTTGCGGAGTAGTGGAGATATAACTGAGGTGGAACATTTCACTACTGCCAAATCCACAATCCAAACATAGAATTCTAAGATATGCAAATACGATACCCTTGAAAACAGCGCATTTTCCGCACGTCTTCCATCAAACATAGTATTTTTCGCATTCTTTGCCCATCAGACTCAAAATATTCCACAATTCATCAGTCATATTTACCACTCTTTTCTCAACAGTTCCATCAACTGGAATTGCCGTATTTGTATAGCTGCGTAAATTAGATTGTTCGATCTAAAACTGAAGCTAAAACCAATACAAACGCCGCAGGCGGCGGATTCCCACACCACTAACACGAACGATATGGGCATTTTCGCAGCATTTCAACCGAGAAAATCCTCGCTATGCTCGGATTAACTCGGACTACATAATCCTATGGATTATATGCTGAGACTGTCGAAAAAGTCCATATTTAGAGGGGTTATAACTTATTTAATAAATTCCTCACAGCGCAGCATAGCGTTTTCCACATGCCAATGTTATTAGAAATATTCGGGTTTGTCTGACTGATATAGACAGATACACATTTTAATAATGATTAAAATGTGCCGCCTGCGGCGGGTTGCTGCGTGGGGTCTAGCAATTTGGGCTATGCATCGACATTTTATCGTAAACAGCTATACAAATACGAATTGCCAATTCCGTAATCCTCCTAAATAAGAAAAAGACCCATTTCATAGTAGGGCTCTGTGTAGGCTTCTTAACCTGATTCTGTACAAATTTATCAGTCTCTTTTAACCTACTCTTCAACTTCCAT
Source organism: Candidatus Methanovorans sp. (assembly GCA_020793565.1). GTDB lineage: Archaea > Halobacteriota > Methanosarcinia > Methanosarcinales > Methanosarcinaceae > Methanovorans. The sequence goes on along the minus strand of DQIP01000227.1, from coordinate 19,075 downwards.
TGAGCAATCGAATAAAGGAACAAACATAGTACCATAATCATTGATAATGCTTCAATTCGACTTTCCTTTTTCAAATATACTTCTGAAACATGAAATCTCATATCTTTCAAAAACATGAACCTTCGCTCGATATTACCCTGACTTTTATAATACGAAAATATTTCATCAACTGTAAGATCAAGATCGTTTGTAGTCAGAACAAATCTCCCACGTTTTTCACGTTCTTGTGCTAATACCTGTTTATCAGCTTTGATATTTGCCTTGATCAAATAACAAGTTTCAAGTTCTTCCCCTTTCTTTGGTCTTCCATTTTCACCCCCTAACCTGTGTGACTTAGACTCAATTGACAGTTGTTCAAATTCGTAACTTTAATGTTTATCAATCCATTTTTTTGCAGCTATATTTGCATCCTTTTCACATGCATACTCAACACGTTTCAATTTATTGAGGGACTTCTTTGCAGCATCCAGTTTCGTCCCAATGTTGATGTCAAATGTCTTCTCCATTCGTTTTTTTGTTGCTTTAGATTGTATTAATATCCACTTTTGTTCCATTCCCCCATATGACAATGTCGTTTCATAATACGAGTATCGCCCATCTGTACAAAATTCTAATTCAACATCTGTATTCTGGAGATCTTTCACTTCATTGATCGTTGCAGGTACTCTTGTAACCCAAAGAGTTTTTTCACCTAATTCTGTGATGTTATTTTCGCTATAAATTGCACTATCTGCAATGTGATACACTTTTTCATCAAATTCAAGATTTTTCTGAATTTTCTTGACGGCTTTCACTAATATTGTTTTAGATGAAGCATTTCCCGAAAGCGTTTCTATAAAAAGCGGTATGTCTTCCTGATTACACACCATGTTCAATACATAACGTTTCAAATCCCATCGATTATCTTTAGGATGGCCGTAAGTGATCTCAATGGTATTGAGTTCAGGATCACGATTTTCGTGATTTCCATATTAAGCTGAAACTGGTTGTGTCGTTATGTAGAATATGTTTGTCTAATGGGACGTTTTTTATAGCTTTTAGGACAATCTTGTTGAAAAGTTCAGTACAACCATGTTCATGAATTTTATCAAGTGTTCTCCCAAGAACGTCGTCGTTTATGTGTTTTGGAAGAATACCTTTTCCCAATAATCGTTTTATTGTATTCCTTCGACTTCTTGACAATATCATTGTGTTTTCCTATTGCAATTGTTCTTCTGTCCTGTACAGTACATAGTTTTCCCAACAAACAATTTATGCACACATTTTTTACAAAAAACCACTACCTATTTAATCCCAAACCCCATTATTCCAACCCATAAAAAAAGGACCATCCCCCATGAGCGAACTAACAGCAAGCGACTCAATGCACCAATATTTCAACGACCTTGAGTCCAATCTCAAGCGTGAACTCAAGATTGCCAACAAAGCGCGCACATGCGGTCGGGATCCCAAGCCGTTTGTTGAGATACCGCTTGCCAAAGACCTTGCAGACAGGGTCGAGAACCTTATCGGCGTAAAAGGCACAGCAGAGCGCATCAGGATACTTGGGGAGACCATGTCGCGCGAAGAGGCGGCGCTCGCCATCGGGAAAGATGTTGCACAGGGTATGGTCGGGTCGTTCGGGTCAAAACAGGAAGCCATCGAAGGTGCTATCAGGGTATCTGTTGCAATGCTCACAGAAGGCGTGGTTGCTGCGCCTATTGAGGGTATTGAAAGTGTCAGGATATCAAAAAATGACGACGGGACCGAATACATCAGCATCTTCTACGCAGGTCCCATCCGCAGTGCCGGAGGCACGGCGCAGGCGCTGTCCGTACTTGTCGGTGACTACGTGCGGCGCGGGATGGGGATCGACAGGTACAAGCCCCGCAAGGAAGAAGTTGAGCGCTATGTCGAGGAGATCGAGGCATATCGCAGGGTTGCCAATCTCCAGTACATGCCATCCGAAGACGAGATCAGGCTGATCGTGGAGAACTGTCCGGTTTGCCTTGACGGTGAGCCCACAGAAAAGGTAGAGGTCGAAGGACACCGTGACCTTGAAAGGATTCCCAGCAACCGGGTACGCGGTGGGATGGCGCTCGTACTCGCAGAAGGACTCGCGCTCAAAGCGCCCAAGATCCAGAAGCACGTGAAAAACCTGAAAATTGATGGATGGGACTGGCTTGACAATTTTCTAGCAGGCACCAAAACAGAAGGTGATGGAAATGATGAGGCCGCAGGCATAAAGCCAAAGGACAAATATCTCCGTGACCTTATCGCAGGACGCCCCGTATTCTCACATCCCTCGCGTCAGGGCGGTTTCCGGTTGCGCTACGGCAGGTCGCGTAATACCTCATTCGCAGCAGCCGGAGTTAGCCCTGCCGGCATGGTGATCATGGACGACTTCATAGCCGCAGGAACCCAACTTAAAGTCGAGCGCCCGGGCAAAGCCGCAGGTATGGCACCCGTCGATTCGATCGAAGGACCGACTGTCAGGCTCAGGTCCGGGGACGTAGTCCGCATCGATGACGTGGACGAAGCACGCGCCCTGCATTCACAGGTTGTACATATAATAGATATTGGTGAGATCCTCTTCAATTACGGGGATTTCCTTGAGAACAATCATCCGCTAATTCCGTCCCCCTACTGTTTCGAATGGTGGATACAGGAATACGAAAAGGTGGCAGGCGGCATAAGTAATGCTGCAGGGACTGAAGCGCTTAAAGATCCTACACAAGAGGTCGCACTCGACATCTCGAAAACACATGGCATTCCACTGCATCCGAAGTTCACATACCTGTGGCACGATATAACGATCGAAGAATACAAACAACTCGCTTTATTCGTATCTGAACACGGCTCCCTGGGTTCTGATAGTTCCGTGCTGGAACTGCCCTGTGAACAGGCGGTATCACAGGGAATTAAAACCATACTTGAAAACATGCTTGTGCTCCATAAAGTACGGGATGGCAAAATAAGAGTAAGCGAACCACTGCCATTTATACGGTGCCTGGGTCTTGATACGAACCTTGCACGTACATGGGATGAACTTACCACCGGCAATACACTGGATGCAATAAACCGCATAAGCGGAATGACCGTCCGCGCGCGGGCACCAATGCGTATCGGCGCAAGGATGGGGCGGCCGGAAAAGTCAGACAAGCGAAAAATGTCACCGGCACCACATGCACTGTTCCCGATAGGTGATGCAGCCGGCAACACCAGGAAACTGGAAGCTGCTGCCAATTTCAAAAATAAGATGAACGACAGGATCGGAGAGATCCGTGTTGAGATAGGTACACGAATATGCCCCGCATGCAGGACTGAAACGCATGAATCCAGGTGCGACTGCGGAGAATTTACAGTTCCGAAACTGTTCTGCCAGAGATGCGGCATCTCAATGAACAAGGATACCTGCCCGAAATGCGGTCGCAGGACCACATCAGTTCGAATGCAAAAGATCGATTTCAAATCTATTTACAACAAAGCCTTTGAAAGAGTGGGCGAGCGGGATACAATGGAATCGTTCAAAGGTGTTAAAAAACTCATGTCAAGGCACAGGACACCTGAACCACTTGAAAAAGGAATTTTGCGGGCAAAGCATGGTTTGTTCACATTCAAGGACGGTACCATTCGATACGACATGTCTGATATTCCGCTGACCCATATACGTCCTGATGAAATAGGTGTCACGGCACAACAATTGCGGGATATCGGATACAGTGAAGACATACACGGGGAAGCACTCACAAGCGAGACACAGGTGTTATGCATCAAGGTTCAGGATCTTGTCATATCTTATGACTGTGCAGAGTACCTGCTCAAGACTACACAATATATGGATGACCTGCTTGTCAGGTATTATAAGCTTGATCCCTATTATAACGCCGGATCGATCGATGACCTCATCGGGGTAATGGTCATGGGACTTGCGCCACATACTTCAGCAGGTGTGCTCGGGAGAGTAATAGGTTTTACCGGTGCATCTGTGGGGTATGCGCATCCGTTCTTCCATGCGGCAAAGCGGCGAAACTGCGATGGTGATGAGGACTGCGTGATGCTACTTATGGACGGCCTGCTCAATTTCTCGCGCGAGTTCCTGCCTGACAGGCGCGGCGGACAGATGGATGCGCCGCTTGTACTCACTACGCGCATAGACCCCAGTGAGGTCGATAAGGAAGCACATAATATAGATGTCTGCGCGCGTTACCCTCTTGAGTTCTATGAAGCCACGCTAAATTACACCAACCCAAAGGAACTGGAAGATATCATGGACCTTGTGAGTGGGCGGCTTGATACTCCAGGGCAGTATGACGGGTTCATGTTCACGCACGATACGTCTGATATTGCGGCAGGTCCGGTAAATAGCGCATATAAAACACTTGGCAGCATGGTCGAGAAAATGGATGCGCAACTTGCCCTCGGGGAGAAGATACGCGCAGTGGATGTGTGGGACGTTGCGGAGAGGGTCTTGACATCACACTTTTTACCTGACATGATCGGGAACCTGCGTGCTTTCTCGCGGCAGGGTACACGCTGCGTCAAGTGCGGCGAGAAATTCCGGCGTCCTCCGCTGATGGGTAACTGTCCAAAATGCGGCGGGCGCGTGATACTAACCGTCCATGAGGGCGCGGTCAAGAAATATTTTGAAGTGTCGCAGAGGGTTGCACGGGATTATGACGTGTCCGATTACACAAGGCAGCGCATCGAACTGGTCGGCTACGATATGAAGTCGCTTTTTGAGAACGATAAGTCAAAACAGATGGGACTGTCGGATTTTATGTGATCGGCAGGCCAATTGCATTGATCTGGTTTATGAGTTCGGTGATTTTTTCGATCTCAAGTTCCAATACTGCTTCTTTTGTCATTCCTATCGACATTTCCCCGTCAACGGTGAGCGTGTCCTCGCCCCTGCGCACAAACCTGTCAACGCCATCGCGTGAGAGGACCTCTTTAACTTCGGGGTCATAAATAAATGCACGACCAGGCAGGATAACAGTATCCTTTACATTGGATAGGTCAAGTGCTTCTATATCTTCTATGGTAATGAGGCATCCTATATCCTTGTCCACAGGTACGATATTCACGCTGCCGCCGAGTTTTTCGAATATCATGGCCAGGCGCGGTGCAGCAGTGCTGCTTGTGATGATGGTCGCTTCTTTTGTCAATTCCGGTAGTTGGGCGAGTGCGTCCTTATTGTTACGTATCGCAAACGGCGAGCCGATCAACGGATCTTCAAGTGGTGTGCCCGTGACCCTGAAACTGTGTCGGGCTGCACTGTCGTGCACGACCTGTTCGAACTCTTCAACGGTATGGGATACAATACCATCTATGACGGGCGCGTTCCCGAGTATCAATCCCTGCTCACGCGTGTTTGCAAAACGCATGAGTATCGCACCTTTAGCGCCCATCTCTTCAAGATCGCCCAGGGTCTTTTCAAGAACTTCGCCGTCATTAACGCCGGGAATGAGTACGATCGCGGCATATACTTCACAGTGAGCGCAAAAATCCCGAAGTACCTGAAGGGATGCTTCCGGTTCGGGATCATGCATATATTTATCCCGAAGTTTAGGGTCTGTTGCAAAAACGGTGAATGAAACTTCTGTAACGCCGTTGTCAATGAAGAACTGTGCATCATCAGCATTATTGAATCCTTTGCCGCTTGTGTACCCGAGATGGATCGGTTTCCCGAATTGGGATGATATGTAGGATACCAGTTCTTTAAGCTGGGGATAGCAGCTGACATCCCCTCCGCCGCTGATCGTAAATTTGCCTACTTCGTCCGAACTGAAATGAACGGTTCTGGCAACTTCCTGCATTACGACCTGTGCCGGCTTAAAACCGGGATAGGATTCCTTAACGCCGCGCGTGCAGTAATCACATCCTTTTTTGAACGGAAGGCAGTATTTACATCCGAATGCAGGGATGTCTTTAACTTTTTTGAAATAACAGTACTTACAAAACCCATGGCAGTCAACTCCTGGGCTTCCTCCAATATCGGCAACAACTTCCATATCGATCGTGTGTAGTTGATGCATGTATTACTTAAGCTTTTGTAGTTATGGACCTTGCGCGAACTAAAAAATGTATGAAAAATAAAATCCAAAGCCAAAAATATTTGTAGAATGCCCAATATTTACAACAATATATATTTGATATATGGTGATTATATTTATAATTAATTGTTGATATGTAAATCTGCAAAACTTTATTATCTTATGGGGTGTTATATATTTTTAGAGTTACGTTCCTGTAAAATCGACCTGTTAATCTATAATGGATTGTCATTGTCAAACAAAAGGTTTAAGTACAATTGCATATTTTGTGAATATGCGAGGAATTCTGATAGGAAAAGTAATTCTGAATAATTGCGAATTGTTGCACTTTCTATTGTAGTAATAAATAGGAGAGTAGTAGCATACTTGCCCAATTGTTCACATTTTCCCAAATGAAAAGTTCCTTGATAATTAATATAGGAGGAAGATATACGTGTCTGATAAAGTAGACATCTACAGCGACAGTGGAAAACTGTTAAAAAGCGGCGTAGACTTGATGGACCTCGCTCCAGCAAGAAACGCAGCAATCGGAAGAATTATTACAGATACCAAAAGATCTGTAGCAATTAACCTGGCAGGTATCCAGGGCGCTCTTGCAAGCGGCAAAATGGGTGGAAAAGGACGCCAGATTCTTGGGCGTGAACTTGACTACGATGTTGTCGGAAATGCAAGTGCAATCGAAGCAGCCGTCAAAGACCTTGTAAAGGTTGACAACGGGGATGACTCAAACGTAAAGTCATTGAATGGCGGCAAGCAGTTGCTCGTTCAAGTGTCAACATCAAGGATCAACGCAGGTGCTGACTATGTGTCTGCAACCACAGTGGGTGCAGCAGCAGTCACACAGGCGCTTCTTGACCAGTTCAACACCGACATGTTCGATGCACCTATCGTCAAGGCAGCAGTCTGGGGAAGTTACCCACAGACAATGGACCTGATGGGCGGAAACGTTGCATCAATCTTAAACATCCCACAGAACAATGAAGGTCTTGGTTTCTCCCTCAGGAACATCATGGCCAACCACATTGCGGCAATCACAAAGAAATCTGCAATGAACGCAGCATCACTGTCCGCAATCTATGAGCAGACAGGTGAGTTCGAGATGGGTAATGCAGTTGGTATGTTCGAGAGACACCAGTTACTCGGTCTTGCATGCCAGGGTTTTAACGCAAACAATATTGTGTACGACACTGTAAAAGAGAACGGTAAGACAGGTACGATCGGTACTGTAGTACAATCAATTGTCGGAAGAGCAATCGAAGACGGTGTAATTTCAGTCGATACGACAGCACCATCCGGATACAAGTTCTACAAGGCAAATGATGTTCCTATGTGGAACGCATACACAGCAGCAGGTACACTTGCAGCAACATTGGTCAACTGTGGTGCAGGACGAAGTCCGCAGCACGTATCCTCAACACTGCTCTACTTCAATGATATCATTGAGAAAGAGACAGGTCTTACAGGATGTGACTATGGTAAGGTACAGGGTGTAGCAGTAGGTTTCTCATTCTTCAGTCACTCAATCTATGGTGGCGGAGGACCTGGTGTATTCAACGGTAACCACGTTGTAACAAGACACTCCAGAGGTTTTGGTATTCCATGTATCTCAGCAGCAGTTGCTCTTGATGCAGGTACCCAGATGTTCACACCAGAGATGACATCAGGCCTTGTCGGTGACGTGTTCGGATCGATCAAAGAATTCAGGGAGCCAATCGCAGCAGTTGCAGGGGCCCTCTAAGGCGAGAATATCTAATAGGTTTTACTATAATGACAAATTCAGTTTCAGAAGCAGACAACCGAATTCAGGTTGAAATTTTCCCACAGCGCTTACTTAACGCCGAAACTGCGCAGATGCTCCTTAGTGAGTTGAACAAAGTAGACGGTGTTTTAAAAGCATTGATCCATGGTCCCAGATTACCAACAATGGTGTCAGCAGGACCCGGAACAGGAGAAAAGGTAAATCACCCCGACAGGAAAGTTGTCCAGATTGCTGATACGGTACTTGAACTTTCGATCAGTGTTGGTCGAATACGACTTGAAGTTGCCGATGCTGATGTTAAGGAAGAAGTGCGCGCAGTATGCGAGCGTGTGTTACCATTCCCATTTGAATACAGGGAAGGACTTTATTTCCACAACAGGGTAACTGTATCTGATTATGCAAAATACGGTCCTGATGCCGATGTAGAAATGCTTGGTTTATCGGACCCTAAATCACATGATCCGATTTGTATTCTTGGTTCTACGGAGTGATCGTATATGTTTGATCGGGAAACACAGGTTGTAGATTGCAGGCACGGAATGGGCCTTGGTAGGGGCGGAGGACTCGCACAGCGGGGAACACTGTCAGAAACCGGTCGTCCTGATGTGATCGCAGTTGCAATGAGTCCTGGTCGAAGGCATATAACAAAACCTGTGTGTGAGATCACATACGGGATGCGCCGAGAGAATATACAGGTCAGTGTAATGGTGCTGAATGCAGGATCAGGTATTCCTGATGCTGGTATGGTGTCCGGTTCCTTTGGGATCGCACCGGAAGAGGTCGCACAGATCTCAAGGCATAAGCTGGCTGTTATACATCTTGGAAATATACGTAACCATGTAGTAAAGAAAGCAAGAGCAGTTCTGGAACAGGTCGAGATTCCTGCGATCGTTGTTTGCCAGATTCCGGCAGACTTTGAAGATTTCGCACAAGCAGGGATCAAAACAAGATTGGTAAAACCAAAAAATGAAGATATTCAAACCAAAGGTACAATTATGGATATTGTAACAGGGATCACGCGTGGTGAAACATGTCCCAGGGACAAGTTGAACGAACTCGTGAAAAATGTCAGGTCCATAATGAAACCGATACAAAATAACTAAGGAGTGTAATAGAATGGCATACAAACCACAATATTATCCAGGCGCAACATCCGTTGCAGCTAACAGAAGAAAGCACATGGCTGGAGACATTGAGAAAATGCGAGAAGTCTCAGATGAAGACTTAACTGCAATTCTCGGACACCGTGCACCAGGTAGTGACTACCCAAGCACACACCCACCACTCGCTGAGATGGGTGAGCCAGCATGCTCAGTAAGAGAAGTTGTTACAGCAACAGCAGGTGCAAAAGCAGGTGACCGTGTACGATACGTTCAGTTTGCTGATTCAATGTACAATGCACCGGCAACACCATACTTCAGGTCCTACCACGCAGCGATTAACGCAAGAGGCGTTGACCCAGGTACACTTTCCGGCCGTCAGGTCGTTGAAGCCCGTGAGAGAGATATGGAAGAAGTGGCAAAAGTACAACTTGAGACAGAGATGTCATGCCCAGGCCTGTCAGGTCTTAGGGGATGTACTGTCCACGGCCACTCAATCCGTCTCCAGGAAGACGGTGTAATGTTCGATATGCTCGACAGGCGTCGACTTGAGAACGGCACTATCATTGAGGACAAGGACCAGGTCGGCGTACCAATCGACAGAAAGGTAGACCTTGGTAAACCAATGTCCGAAGATGAGGCAGCAAAGAGAACCACCATCTACCGTATAGATAATGTGGCATTCAGGGACGATGTAGAAGTCGTTGAATGGACACAGAAGGTATGGGAACTGAGAACCAGATATGGATTCCAGCCAAAAAACTGAGGTGATATAAAATGGCAGAAAAAGAGAAAATGTTCAAAAGAGCAATGGAAATCAAATTCACAGAAGAATTTGGTGACAACAAGCAGATTGGCGGGACAATTACAGGCAAGACTGCAAAGTATCTCAGACTTGGTGTTGAACAGAGCCCAAGAAAAGTAGAGATGAAGAAAGCCGGTCAAGAGATCGCAAAGAAAAGAGGACTTGTAGCATACAACCCTGATATGCACTGTGCAGGTATCCCTCTTGGACAGAGAGCACTTACACCATACGTACTTTCAGGTACGGATATCGTTTGTGAACCAGATGACCTCCACTTCGTCAACAATGCAGCAATGCAGCAGATGTGGGATGATATCAGGAGATCCTGTGTAGTAGGTCTTGACCTCGCACATGAGACACTTGAGAAACGTCTTGGTAAGGAAGTTACACCAGAGACGATCAACCACTATCTTGAAGTTGTGAACCACGCAATGCCTGGTGCAGCAGTTGTCCAGGAACACATGGTTGAGACACACCCAGCACTGGTTGACGACTGTTACGTCAAAGTCTACACTGGTGACGATGAACTTGCAGATGAGATTGACAGCCAGTTTGTTGTCAACATCAACAAGGAATTCGATGCAGAACAGGCAGCACAGATCAAAGCATCCATTGGCAAGACCACATGGCAGGCTGTACACATACCAACAATCGTCAGCAGAACAACTGATGGTGCACAGACATCCAGATGGATGGCAATGCAGGTCGGTATGTCATTCATTGCAGCATACAACATGTGTGCCGGTGAAGCAGCAGTAGCAGATCTCGCATTCAGTGCAAAGCACGCAGGACTTGTTTCAATGTCCGAAATGCTTCCAGCACGCCGTGCACGTGGTCCTAACGAGCCTGGTGGATTGTCCTTCGGTCACATGGCAGATATCATTCAGACAAGCCGTGTAGACAAGAAAGACCCAGCACACGTTTCCCTTGAGGTAGTCGGTGCAGGATGTATGCTCTACGACCAGATCTGGCTTGGATCATACATGTCCGGTGGTGTCGGTTTCACACAGTATGCAACAGCAGCATACACCAACAACATCCTTGATGACAACACCTACCATGACGTTGATTACATCAACGACAAGTATGGCGGTGCAGCAAACCTGGGTACTGACAACAAGGCCCCGGCAACCATCGAGACTGTTAAGGATATTGCAACCGAATCCACAATCTATGGATTGGAGAACTACGAGAAATACCCAACTGTACTTGAGGACCACTTCGGAGGTTCCCAGAGGGCAACAATGCTTGCAGCAGCATCAGGTGTTTCAACAGCACTCGCAACCGGAAACGGAAATGCCGGTCTTTCCGCATGGTACCTTTCAATGTACCTGCACAAGGAAGCACACGGTCGTCTTGGTTTCTTCGGTTACGATTTGCAGGACCAGTGTGGTGCAACCAACGTATTCTCATACCAGTCCGACGAAGGAGAGCCTCTTGAACTTCGTGGTGCAAACTACCCTAACTACGCAATGAACGTAGGTCACCAGGGTGGATACGCAGGTATCGCATCAGGAGCACACTCCAGTCGTGGAGATGCATTCGCAGTGAACCCACTGATCAAGCTTTGCTTCGCAGATGCTCTTTTGCCATTCGACTTCACACAGCCAAGAAGAGAATTCGGCAGAGGTGCAATCAGAGAGTTCGTACCAGCTGGTGAGAGATCACTCATCATCCCGGCAAAATAAACTGAAAACTTAAAGTAGGCGTTTCGCCTACTTTTTCTTTTTTATTATTATCTATCTGTAAAATGGATATGCGTAGCTTTGCCTGTGCAACGATCCTGTTAACTGGTGTTTCACCAAAAAAGCCATGCTTATCAGCATACGGAGTTTGATTTCCCTATGCATTGCGTTTTTTCAAAGGCATATTGCCAGGTAATTTCTCAAAATGACGTTTAATCTTCAAGAATGACCAGGTGTTCCCACTTTAAATCTATTAAACAGTGCTTGAAGATATTTTCCATCGAATCTGATATATATATCCAAAAAATAAACCTCTCATTTATTCGTGTATTGGACATTTAATTCTTGGTCCTACATCGTGCCCTGCCTCCGCGCATGATCTTTAAATTATTTTCTTAACTCAACCTGAATTTATGAACAATATCATAATTTCCATATTCAATTTCTATAGTTTTCCGGATCATTCAGGAAGATAATAAAAAGTCTCAATTTACAGGTATTCAGGTGTTTTATATACATAAATAACATATTAGCTACCAATTATCGATCAAAGGTGATATTATCAAACCTAAACCCATAATCCAAGTCGCACTTGACCTGTTGGAAATCGACCGTGCTGTGCAGATCGCAAAGGAAGCCGCCATCGGTGGCATTGACTGGATAGAGGTGGGTACCCCATTGATCAAAAGCGAAGGCATGGATGCCATCAGGGAACTGAAAAATGAATTTCCGGACCGCACGATCCTTGCAGACATGAAAACTGTGGACACTGGTGCAATGGAAGTTGAAATGGCAGCAAAGGCCGGTGCAGACATTGTTATACTGCTCGGGAGCGCGGATGATGCTACAATTCTTGATTCTGTCCGATCGGCGCGCAAGTATGGCGTTAAATTAATGGCTGACCTGCTCTGTGCACAAGACCCGATCATGCGCGCGCAGGAACTCGAAAAAATTGGCATCGATTACATCAATGTGCATGCAGGTATTGACCAACAGATGATGGGGAAAGATCCGATGGATATCCTCAAAAACATTGTAGGTAAAGTAAACATACCGATTGCGATCGCAGGAGGCATGGATGCGAAAACTGGTGCACAGGCCGTGCAGGCCGGTGCGAATATTGTCATTGTTGGGGGAAACATCACCAGATCTGACAATGTGACAGGGTCCGCACGTGCAATTCGGGAAAGTGTGGATGCACCGGTTGGTGTCATAATTTCAAAAACATCAATTGATGAGGAAATACACCAACTCCTGCTGGGCGTTTCAACACCAAATATATCGGATGCGATGCACCGTAAAGGTGCGATGCGAAACATTCATTCCATGGTAAAGGGAAAAAAGATGGTTGGCAGGGCAGTCACTGTGCAGACATTTGCAGGTGACTGGGCAAAGACTGTTGAAGCAATTGACATTGCAAATCCCGGCGATGTGATTGTGATCTACAATGGAAACAACCATGTAGCACCATGGGGCGGGCTGGCAACTCTTAGCTGTCTTAATAAAGGGATTGGTGGTGTTGTGATCGATGGTGCCGTGCGTGACATTAATGAGATCGAGCAACTTGACCTGCCTGTTTTTGCCAAAAGCAGTGTGCCAAATGCGGGTGAACCAAAAGGTTTTGGGGAGATCAATGCAGAAATTGTCTGCGGTGCGCAGGCTGTTAAGCCTGGTGATTATATTGTTGGTGATGATAACGGCGTGGTCGTTGTACCGAAGGAGCGCGCCTATGAGATCGCACGCCGTGCAAAAGAGGTCGAGAAAACAGAAAGTCGCCTTTATGACGAGATACGGAAGGGGCGCACATTGTCCGGGATACTGGACCTGGAAAAATGGGAAAAGCATTAGATGATGGAACTCCTTAAAGTTCTCGTATGCATCCCATTTTTATTATATTCCTGTTACTCTGACATAAAAACGCGCCGCGTATCCAACAATGTATGGCCTGTAATGTTTGCCGCAGGACTGCCATTTATCATCTATGACCTGCTGAACTATGGATTCCCGTACTTTATCCGCATGGTGCTGTCGTTTGCGTTCATATTTGCATTCGTATATGTCCTGTTCCAGTTAAACGCATTCGGTGGCGCGGATGCAAAAGTTATTATGGTGATATCCATCATAATTCCCACTTTTCCGGCAATCTACATGCCAGGTCAGGCTTTCCCAATTCATGGGGTACCACCAATTAACCTGTTTGCATTCAGTGTGTTCGGTAATTCCGTGCTCCTGTCAATTATCGTACCGATCGGACTGTTCCTGTATAATTTAACACAGGTATCGGTTCATGAAATGCTAAAAAAACCCGGATATATGTTCGTGGGATACAAATCCAGTGTCCCTGGCCTTAAGGATAGGCATATACGATTAATGGATGTGTACGGGCGCACGGATGAAGGTGTTATATCTCATTTTACCTGGGTGGGCGCCGAACCAGATCATGATGTTATACATGAACTTGAAGGATATATTGAGAAAGGTTTTATCGATGAAAAGGTATGGGTCACACCTGGACTCCCGTTCATGATCCCCATTACAGCAGGTTTTGTCACAGCAGTTGTTTTCGGGGACCTGATATTCAATTTCACACTGAAGTATCTTGTGATGTAGGGGTTTTAACGTTCAGGAGCAACTTTAATTGCCGCAAGTACAAGTTTTATCTCGCCATAGGAATAATCCTCACCGAGTTTCGCTTTGATGCGCGAGAGAAATTTTTCCTCTACATCGTTTATCGCATTTATGATCATACGTTGTTTATCTGCATCGATGAGATTATCTATGGAATCTATCTTTTTAGCCAGGATCAGGGTTTCCATGTGCCCGGCAATTGTGCTCGGAGCCAGGTTCCGAACCTGTGCGATCTCTTCGACCAACATGTGCTGTCGATAAAGACCAAATGTTTCCGCCACAGTTTCGGACAGAACAGGGGGCGTCGCAGTGCGCCTTTCCGGAATTGTTGGGGATGCTCTCACTGGATCCTGTGCTTGTGGCCTATGTGCCCCCCCACCATCGCAGTGATCAGCGATCTCTGTCAGGAATGTGCCTCCGTATTTTTCCAGTTTATGCTCACCCACACCTGTTATCTTTAAAAATTCCTGCTGGGTTTTTGGGCGCTTTGCAGCCATCTGCCGGAGGGTCGTGTCTGCAAAAATTATGTAAGGAGGTAAATTTGCATTAATGGCAATTGTTTTTCTAAGCACCTTCAATCTCTCGAACAATCCTGAATTCTCAGGTTTTATAGTTTTACCAACGGTCGGTCTTGACATTGAACCTGAACCTGAACCGGATCCTGGCTTAATTCCGGATTTAATAACAGCACGTCTTTCTTTCACCTGCATTTCCGGTGCAGGTTTTGTGATATCCACAGATCCATTGCCACCCAGGACAGACATACTTTTGTCATTCAATTTCAGCAATGGGTACCTTGCACCTTCAACACTCAACACCTCAAGCCGCACCATCTCACGTGTGATTGACTGCCACTGTGATTTCGAATATTCGCGACCTGTACTGTAACTTTTTAACATTGTGTGGCGGTTATCAATGATCTTCTTGGTCTTTGCACCAACCAGAACATCGATCACATAGTTCATACCGAATCTCTGGTTAAGTCCTTCTATGCACAGTATCAGTTTCTTTGCAGCCTCCGTACCGTCGAACATCTCTTTTGGCTCAAGGCATACATCGCAGTTTCCGCAGTTGTCGTTCTTAAGTTCCTCTCCGAAATATTTGAGTAATACTTTCCTGCGGCATGAATTTGCCTCGCAATAGCCTATCATCTCGCGTAACTGGACAAGCGCGATGTCACGCTCCTGTTTTTTTCCAATCTTGTTGATGAAATACTCGATCTTGTAGCGGTCACCGTGACCAAAGAACATTATGCAGTCACATTCAAGTCCATCACGCCCACCCCTGCCTGTTTCCTGATAGTAACTCTCAAGGTTCTTTGGCAGGTCATAGTGGACAACAAAACGTACATTCGGCTTATCGATCCCCATCCCGAAAGCGACAGTCGCCACAATGATCTGGGCATCGTCCCTGATGAACATCTCCTGGTTCTTTGCACGTATTTTGTCAGTTAAGCCTGCATGATATGGCAGCGAACTAAAACCTGCTTTCCTGAGTTTCATTGACAGTGAATCCACGGTCTTCCGGCTCTGGCAATAGATGATGCCGCTTTTGCCTTTATTTTCTTTAAGGTATTGAAGCAAATTAGCATATGTATCCTTTTTTGGCTTTATCCTGTAAAAAAGGTTCTCGCGGTCAAAACTTGCCACATACGTGCTGTGCTCCTTAAATTTCAACTCTGAAACAATGTCATTTCGCACTTTTGGGGTAGCAGTCGCAGTCAGTGCGATCATGGGTACTGAGGGGAATTGGTTTCTTAATATCTTGAGCCTTCGATATTCAGGTCGAAAATCGTGCCCCCATTCAGAGATGCAATGTGCTTCGTCAATCGCAAACAGGCTCACATTCGCATCCTTTAGCAACCCAAGAGTATCCGACAGCATAAGCCGCTCCGGTGCAACATAGAGTATCTTTATCCTGTTGTTAAGTATGGACGCTTTTATGTCCTTTATTTCCCTGTAACTCAACGTACTGTTGAGATATTCAGCATTAATGCCGTTTGCCTGAAGGGTGTCAACCTGATCCTTCATTAGAGAGATGAGGGGAGAGACGACAACTGTTATTCCATCCATCAAAAGTGCCGGTAACTGGAAACAGAGCGATTTTCCGCCGCCGGTAGGCATCAGAACAAAGGTGTCCTTTCCGTTTAGGACATCATTGATAATGTCCTCCTGAAGCGGACGAAAAAATGTGTAACCAAAGTATTTCTGAAGTGTCCGGTGCATATTTATTCCAATAAATGCTACTTTTTTATAGTGTCAATATATAGAATTATATAGTTTGAGTAAATCCGGGCATAGCGAGAATTTTCTCGGATATCATACCAGTTGTATCATTGTTGCACTTAATATGATGTGATTGTATATAACTTGCATCGAAGTGGGGTGAAAGTAATCAAATGGTACCCTTTATATTAGATCGCCATTTATCATACTGGTAAAAGCACAACATATTAAATATAATAGGTGCAACAAATAAGCATATGAAAACTGATATAATAAAATATTCACTGGCATTAATTATCCTGATCCTCTGCGCTTCCACAGCAGCAGCGGTTAATGGTCCACAACTTGCCGGTTTTGTCACAGACAGTGCCGACATGATCGATCCTGCTTATGAGACAAATATCACAGATCTTGCAACTAAGATAGAACTGGAGACAACAGTGGAGATTGCTGTTGTTACCGTGGAATCCCTTGGTGGGGAATCCAAGGAAATGTATGCGGTGAAACTGTTCGAACAGTCCGGCATAGGCAAAAAAGACAAGGATAACGGTCTGCTGATCCTGATCGCGAAACAGGAGCGGGAATACAGATTCGAAGTAGGTTACGGACTTGAGGGTGTCATCACCGACAGCATGAAGGTGAATATCGGGAACCGGATCATTGTTCCCAATTTCAAGAACGGGGAATACGGCAAAGGTGTCTATGAATCAATTGTTGTAATAGAGAAACTTCTTGAAGGTGATGAGAGTGTCATCTCAGAATACAGCGCGGAACCTGGCGGCATCTCCACCGGACCTGGGATTATACTATTTCTGTTCATTCTTCTCCTGTTAGTATTTAGTATGTTGACATCTAACACCCACAAACCCGGACATGGTCGTACTCACATGTATTACGGCGGCTTCGGCGGCGGCTTCGGAGGTATGTCTGGCGGCGGTGGTGGCGGCTTCGGAGGATTCGGAGGCGGCATGTCTGGCGGCGGCGGGTTTGGTGGAAGCTGGTAATAAGACTATGCAGCAGATGACGAACGATCAATTATAAAATCGATGTAACATGTGGTAATGACTGGCAGTACCTGGTAATAAGTGGCAATAGTGAGATGCGGCAATAGGTGGTAATATATTATGACAACGGAAATAGAAAATATTAAGGAAATACTCGGAGACAATCTGGTTAGCCTTGCAGAATATCAAACAGGTAATGATGCTACGCATCTCGCAGTCTGCAGGGATCTTGATTTTGAAACCCTGCAAAAGCTCAAGCATCTTGGGGAAATCCCCCTACTGCTCACAAAAGAAGAGCTTGTGGATGGTGCAGATGTATTTCCAATTGAGTTTTTGAACATCAAACAGCACCACACAATACTCTATGGTGAAGACTTCATGAAAGATATTCATATATCAAAAGAACATCTCCGTCATCAGCTTGAGTTCGAGATCCGGTCAAAACTGATCCACCTACGCGGGGAATACCTACAATATAAAAACAAGGATATTGAGTCGCTGATCCTTGCGGCAGTTCCCACACTCACGCCGCTTCTTGGAGCGCTCCTGTACCTGAAAAACTTGCAGGAATCTCCTGATATGTTCAGTGCGGTTTCAGATGGCTATAGTGTTGACACACATATCCTGAAAGATATCTACGATATACGCAGGGGTAATGCTGAATTCCGGGAAGACCGGGACCAGTATATTAGAAGTATCATAAAGGTATTATCCGATATCGGAGAAATTGTTGATGAACATGAGGTGAACGAATGAGTTCCAGAAACACAATACTTGCAGTTGTCGGCGTGGTCATTGTTCTTGCGCTGCTGTCCGGTGGCTGGTTCCTTTCGATGTATAACGGTTTTATCACTGCAGAGGAAAGTGTTGACAGTGCCTGGGCACAGGTGGAAAGCCAGTACCAGCGCAGGGCAGACCTGATCCCGAACCTTATTTCCACGGTTAAAGGTTATGCATCCCATGAAAAAGAACTTCTTCTCGACATTACAAATGCCAGAAGCCAGTGGACGGCGGCTGTTACGCCCCAGGATAAAATGGATGCCGCCGGAAGTATGGATTCTGCGTTATCCCGACTTCTTATGGTTGTCGAGAACTATCCGGATCTGAAGGCAAGCGAGAACTTCCTTGCTCTGCAGTCACAACTGGAAGGTACGGAAAACCGGATTGCAGTTGAAAGAATGCGTTATAACGAAGAGGTACGGACGTACAATACCCGTATAAAGAAAATGCCTGCTGCAATAGTTGCCAACATGTTCGGCTTCGATGAAAAACTGTACTTTGAGGCAGAGAAAGGAGCAGAAACCGCGCCAAAGGTTGAGTTTTAAGTACGCAGTTTTTATATTTCATACGACACCTCCCATGCACTCAACCCGCCGCAGATAGGGTATTACATATCTTCGCACTAGTAAATGTAATAACCTATCTGGCAAGGCTCATTTCCGGTTTAGAACTTCTCTTCGAATCTTTTTACATTTTTACAGGGATTGTACTCATAAACTTTTATCGGACTTCAAGTAGATCTCATAGCGCACCTCTTATTGAAGTAATATCCCCGAGGTTACCATGAGCTCCATTATAGAACCGGACGTGAAGATTTCCCTCATCCGGGTCTTTAGAAGAAGCTCCCTATCCATTTCCGGATAGGTTGTGAGTACAATTTTGTTGTCAGCAATTCCAGTTATGATTATAAACGCATGCAGTAAGCATGCAACAATTTCATATTTTCGTAAAGATTATATATAATAATTGAGTAATAAAGAGAATAATTCCAATTATTAATTAGATTTTTTAATAAACGGATGATTTCCATACCTCAAAAAATAAAACTTCGAAA
>DQIP01000236.1 GCA_020793565.1 Candidatus Methanovorans sp. | reverse complement strand
AGATTTTACCTTCTTTCCCCTGAATTTTTGAATTGCAGGACAGCCTCTATAAAATTAAAAAGTAACAATTCAGCCATCCTTAAAACCTGATGCCTATGGCGAAAATCCGCGTATTTGTGTCCATGGTGACACATTTGTTAGTTCTTAATACTGAGTCCATCCCCCTCGATTTCAAAGGTGTTTGACAATTGTGTGTAATTATCAATTTGTGGATTATTCAGTCTACCGATGACGTTTATATGGGGCTGAATAGTTACATTAAAAAAATAAATCGATGAATCAATAAATGTAGTGCAACGCAGCATCGTGTTTTTACACACCAATGTTATTAAAAATGCTCAGATTTCATCATTTTTATGACTATTTTATGTGTGGTACGCAGTTCATACTAATCCGAGCGGCCAATATTGTTTTCATAATATTTGGAATCCGCCGCCTGCGGCGGGTTGCTGCGCGGGGTCTGGCAATTTGGGCTGTGCATCGATATTTTATGGAAACCAGCTATACAAATACGATAAATGTATTATGACAAAAAAGATTCACCGCAGAGGCATTCAACTACGTAGTAGGTAAATGTCTGCTATGCCCGCAAGGCGTGCAGGACGCTGAGAACGCAGAGGATTGTGATTTTTCTCTGCGTGCCTCTGCGCTCTCTGCGGTTTTCCGAATCGTCCAGAATATAATAAAAAGTATCAAAAAGAATGAGTATCAAATTGGCTGAATTATAATATCTACATAACAGGTGTTGTTGTGGTTAAATGAAAGTTGTAATAATAGATGGATACGTGGACGAACCCGCATGCCTTGGCGTACCTCCTTACATATCCCCATACCCGAGATACATAGCAGGTGCATTGCGCGAACACAAGATTCCACAGCAGGATATCTATTACGTCACGATCGACCAGCTGCGCACATCGCCAGAACCAGCAAAAAACAGGATAATGAGTGCAGGCCTTGTCATCATTATTGCAGGTATGACCGTGCCCGGAAAATACCTGCGTGCATCTCCCATCACACCTGGTGAGATCGAGAGCATATTCAGCATAGTATCCGGAACAAAGATACTTGGCGGACCAATACGCCTGGGTTTTAGTGATGAAGGTGGGAAAACAGCGTCTGTTCCTGGAATTGATGCAGGGGATATCAATCTGGCACATGCTGATGTCGAAGCATTCGTTTATGACATATTACAAAGCGAAGAACACCTGCATGACCCTGAAAACGTTGTACACCGGTTCAGGACTGTGGATGAGATCGCACGCTGGAGTGTAAATGGTGCATTCATCATTAAACAGCACCCGGACCATCCTGATCTCATGTGTGAACTGGAAACGTATCGCGGGTGCGGACGCAGGAAACACTGCTCATTTTGCACAGAACCATTCTATGGCTCCTCAGATTACCGCGCAGTTTTTGATGTTGTATCCGAAGTTAGTGCACTCTATGGCGCAGGTGCCAGACACTTTCGCATAGGCCGGCAGCCGGACCTGTTCACATATCACGCAACCGATACAGGCGGGGACATTCCAGAGCCTGATCCTTATATTATAGAATCGCTCTACCGGGGTATCCGTAATGTCGCACCCGGGTTGCGCGTATTGCACATGGATAATGCAAATCCAGCAACAATAGCCGCTTACCCCGAAGAATCGCGTGCGATAATGAAAACAATCATCAAATACCACACATCAGGTGACGTAGCTGCGCTTGGTATGGAAAGTGCAGACCCGAAAGTTGTGGTTGCAAATGACTTAAAGGCAATGCCAGAAGACGTATTCGAAGCGATCAAACTGATAAACGACGTAGGTGGCATGCGTGGGGCGAATGGGCTTCCTGAACTATTACCTGGTTTGAATTTTGTGCACGGATTACAGGGTGAAACTAAAAACACCTTTGGGATGAATTACGATTTTATGAAAACAGTTCTTGATGCTGATCTTCTTGTCAGGCGCATAAATATCAGGCAGGTCATGTCATTTCCAGGCACTCCCATGTTTGGCAAGGATGTACTTGTCAAAAAACACAAGAAGATGTTCTTAAAGTACAAGCAAATGGTGCGAAAGGACATTGATCTTCCGATGCTCCGAAAACTCGTGCCCAATGGTACAATTCTCCGGGATGTCATGTGCGAGATCAGTGACCATATAACATTTGGGCGGCAACTTGGATCATATCCCTTGCTTGTCGGCATCCCTGCAAAACTTCCAGTTGGCAGGTTTATCGACGTAACAGTCACCGGACATGGATATCGCTCGATCACGGGTATCCCGTATCCCCTTAAGATCAACCATGCTCCAATGAAATTGATCAGGGAACTTCCGGGTGCTGGAAAAAAACGGACAGCAAAGATCATTAATGGTGTGCCGTATGAAAATGAGCAGGATTTTTTGGATAAGAATATAACTGGACAGGATCTGCTAAGGTATATTACGATACCATGAGTACTCCAGGCATGAGGTGCAGGTGCATAAACTAACATTTATTGTCAGTCACCAAGCAATTTACTGATCTGATCAGTATCCTTGAGTATTTTTGCGCTTACAAAACTGCCAACTAATATATTCATATAAAAAGTAAGGGCACGCCATGCGACCACTGTAATGCCAAGAAGTGACGGGATCACAAATACCGAGAACAATGTAGTTGCTCCTAATTCTGCAACACCGCTTGCTCCTGGTGTTGCCGCCATGGCCATGATTATGGAAAGTAATACCTGTGCTGCAAAAACTATAATGATCGATGGATTTTGATCAAGACCCAACAGTATTGCCAGCAATATCGAATACTCTACGATCCAGAATAATATGGTGCATACTATGCCATATAACAGGCCTTTTTTACCCTGTGTCAGGAATATCCAGATACTGTTATGAAAATTATCGAATTCTGAATCTACCCTGGCAAGTATTTTAGAAAGCGCAACATCGGTATTTTTACTGGACATGTGTGCAATTCGATTTACAATAAAATGTAGAAGTCGTTTTATTTGCAGGGGTTTCCACATACCATAGGTCATCAGTCCAAAAGCTAAAATTGCAAGTGCTTCTGCTAGCATAAATATCGCATCCAGCCTGTCATTTGACAGTACATCATGAAATATGAACAATACAAACGGTACCAGGGACAATAGCAGGATCGCATCCATGACCCGCTCTCCAATTACCACTGCTGTAGCATGCCCAATCGGTATTTTGTTTTTGTGTAAAAGATGGATCCTTACAGGTTCACCGCCTGCCGATGCAGGTGTGATAGATGCGACCAGTGTACTGGATGTTACGATCTCGGCAGCTTTTAAGGTGGTTATGTGATATCCAAGGCCCTGGCACATAAACTTTGTGCGCAAACCCCATATAAGATATGAAAACGCATGCAAAGCAGCCGCTGCGATAATATATTCGTGCTTTACTTCCATTATAACAGCAATCGTAGTTGAATCAACAGTGAATATAAGAACTACTACAATGGAAAGTGTACTTATCAAAAGTGATGTATTCAACAATTTTTTGAGTTTACTCATAAGCAGCAATCCAAACTGCAGGCCTTTATTCAAAAACCATTGTTCAATGAACTATATTCCGGATCAATAATGTCCGTTTTTACATTCAAACCGGCTTTGATCACAGTTTCCGGCCATATCTTGACATCTGAATGTATTGTCGCATTGTTGCCAATAACAACCCTGGGTCCGATTACCGTGCCATGTTCCAGACTACAGTTTTGCCCTACTACGGTTCCGTTGTCGATCGTTGAACCTGACACATTTGAATTGTTGCCAATGACTATATTATTGAAAATATATGATGACAGAATCCTGGAATCATCCTTGATCACGCAGTTTGAAC
This sequence comes from Candidatus Methanovorans sp., assembly GCA_020793565.1. GTDB lineage: Archaea > Halobacteriota > Methanosarcinia > Methanosarcinales > Methanosarcinaceae > Methanovorans. Next base: position 69,340 of record DQIP01000236.1, on the reverse strand, counting down.
CAATTACAGTGTAAGGTCCGACCAGTACATTATCCCCGATAGTAGTATTTTCCCCAATCACGATCGGTCCAACTAACGCGGAATTGGAACCGATTGACACATTATGCCCGATATCTAATGGACCTTTTATGCGGGCATCTTTCGTGTTGAAATGCCCTGCGATCGTGGTTCCTGGCAGGGATATAAGCATCCAGCGCTGTGCCTGCCTGAATGCTGCCGCACTTCCGACATCTGTCCATTCTCCACTAACAAGCAAACCATTTATCTTTTCGTCCTTGGCAAGCAATGCAGGGAACACATCTTTGGCAAAATCGTATTTCGTGTCTTCTGGTATCCAGTCAAATATCCCGGGATCGCACATGTAGATGCCAGTACTTGCCAGGTTACTGAAAATCTCACCTGCACCAGGCTTTTCCAAAAAGCGATGTATCCTGTTATTGACATCCATATCAGCGATACCGAATTCTCCCGGGTCGTCGATAGAAAGCAGGCCAATTGTCATGATCGCATCGTTATGTTCATGAAACCTGTACATCTCGCGGATATTCAGGTTCAACACATGGTCACCACCAAGAACAATGAACGGCTCATCACACAAATATTTTTCAGCGTTCTTTACGCCGCCGGCTGTACCGAGTTTTTCATGTTCGTACACATAATCGATGTGCACACCAAACATGCTCCCATCACCAAGATCTTCCCCTATCTTCTCAGCCATATACCCGAGTGTCACCACAATTTCGCTAAACCCTTCCTTTGCAAGATGCTCGATAAGATGTACAACAGAAGGCTTGTTCAAAATGGGAATACTCGGTTTTGGTCGTTCAAATGTCAACGGGCGAAGCCGTGTCCCTTCCCCACCACACATAATGCAGGCTTTCATATTTTGTATAATGTGTTTTTTGTTTAAATCATTACCTATTTTTGATAATATATGATCTATAAGATTATATAGTTCGAGTTAATCTGAGCGTCAGCGAAGATTTTCTCGTCATATCAATTGAAGGAAATGTAACTGTGATCTTCACAGCGTTGTTACACCATTTTTATTCTGGACTATAACTTCCCGCTCACCCTGGTACTCATCAAAAATTCCCTGTACATGAACGTGATCATTCTCATTTACCAGATTGTCAATGTATTCCGCACCGTTACTGTTTGGGATGAATACTTTGGTAACATTTTGGCCATGTTCAACACTCAAAAGCAAATGGTCTCCCGTGGAAGTGAACCTCTTGTTCAGGATCGTACCCTCTAAATATACATAGTCCCCAATCGATGATCGCTCATTAAATTGAATGGCATCACTACCTATCCACTCACCATCGTCCTGAAAAAACGTGACATAAGCCACTGCAAGTGACAATATCGCCATTACTAGCAGCACAGCCACGATCTTTTCTTCTTTTTCCATTGTCAAGATTACTATCCTGTATTACTCTTGCCCAATGGAAACAAGAGTGACTTTAAAGATAAGCGTTTTTCCTGCAAGAGGATGGTTATTACCTGCGCTGGATTCACCGTATGCTTCTTCAGGAGGTATAACAAGGGTTTTCTCCTCGCCTACAGCCATGCCAATAACACCTCTGTCAAATCCGGAAATCATCTGGCCTGCACCTGCTGTGAACGAAAGTGGTTCATATTTCCGGTTTGGATTGTATACTCCCCCATCTTTAGCAACATCTTCTATGGATGTATCAAAGATCGTACCATCTTCCAACTCACCGATATAATCTACGCTAACATGATCGTTTTCTTTTACAATATTTTCCACATCATCACCTATATAATCTACGCTAACATGATCATTTTCTTTTACAATATTTTCCACATCATCACCTGTATTCGAATCTGGGCCTGTACACCCACTGACCAGAATAATACCAATAAGATATAAGAACAATGTTAATTTATTCATTTGAATCACGAATCAAAAAGGAAAACATGTTTTATAAATATTATGATACATGTTGCGATAAATATCACGATAAATATTACTTACGAGTACTTTTTTAAGTAGTTTTGATGCCGAGACAATCTGCTATAGGCGGCGCCTCCCTTCATCACCGATGAAATTTTCATATTTTCACATTTATGGACCTAATTAATTATCTCATCGATAGCAGGCATCATTTTTATGGCAAGTAGTGTGGAAATGCGCTGCATGCAGCTGTTGTGTTGTTTTTTATTTCAGACACAACAATCTCATTTATGCCCCCATCTTACCATATCCATCTAATCTTTGACAAAAATTAGTCCAAAAAATGGCCTTAATCGATACCTGCCGGGATAATTAACTTCTAAAAGTTATCAAAATTTGTAGGTATACATTCTTTTACATCAAATTTTGGAGTCTTGATCTTCAATGCTCTGAAAATCTCCTCTAATTTCCTTCATGGTTTAATCACCCTCCATAAATAAAGTCGATTTTTCAGTATCCACTTCAAATCGAATGGTAAATTGGAAAATACAACCTGGTCAAATCATCGATTACAGCACCATTCGCACTCATTGTCCGATGATATGTTCGTCAGTTTGTTGTTTTGCCAACAAATTTACAGTAGATATGAAAAACTTTGTTTTTCAGTATCAACACAACTGTTTTTGGCACTATAGACACAGGTTTACATTTATGATGATTTTTCCCATCATATTGATGGCGGATGTGGTTGATTGTACATGATTTGGTGAAGCGTCTTATACATGCTGAATTCGAACTGTTTTCATATAAAGTACCATCATCGTTTAAGTATACGTAAACCATAGGTAATGCAATGAGCAAGACCAGCGGATACTTTAAATATTTCACAAAGGAAGCGTGCTACCCGAACCAGGAAGCGGCGATGGATAAGATCCATGCAGCGCTGCTCCGGAAAAACATGGTGCTGTTTGAGGGGGCATGCGGTACCGGCAAGACGCTGAGTGCACTCGCACCGTCCCTGCATGTGGGAAAGCAGTTAAAAAAGACCGTCGTGATCGCTACCAATGTTCACCAGCAGATGGTGCAGTTCATAAACGAAGCACGTGATATCAAAAAGACCAATAACGTAAAAGTTGCTGTTGTGAAAGGCAAAAGTGCAATGTGTCCGCACGAGATCGATTATGAGGAATGCAGTCTCAAGCGCGAGAACACGTTCGAACTTATCGAGATCGAGCGCGAACTCCATCTCAAAAAACAGGAACTCAGATCTGCCAATGAGGACTACAAAAAAACACGCGACCAGTCGCTTATTGCGCTCAGGGATGCACTGGCAAATGAGATGAACGTCGCACAGGAAAAACTAAAGAGTGTACGTGATCGGGCATGCAACGATCTATATGAAGTCCTGCGTTCGGACAGCGAAACGTTCCGTAAATGGCTATTTGCAGATGTTCGCTCTCCCGAAGAGGTCAATGATTATGCATTCGACCAGGAAATGTGCGGATACGAATTGCTGAAACGTGAGCTCAAACACGCAGACCTTGTGATATGCAATTATCATCATGTCTTAAACGCTGATATCTTCTCCGCATTCCTTGGATGGCTTGACAGGGATCCCCAGGATATAATACTTATACTGGACGAAGCACACAATATCGAATCAGCCGCACGCTCGCATTCATCCATAACGATAACCGAACATACGGTCGAAAAAGCCATCGCTGAACTTGAGGCTAATATCGATGAGATGCCTGATGGGGGTGTGCATAACCTGTTCAGGATGCTGCTGGATGTGATGCGGAAGACGTACAACTCAAGATTCAAATTCGGCGAGCGGGAGCGGGTGGGTAAGCGATGGTACGACATACGGATAAGTGATCCGTATGAGCGTAATGATATTGTCCGCGCGCGGTTTTTGCGTCAGGCAAAGGATGTCGGGTTTGGAGAAGAAAAGGAGATACAGGAACTCCTGACAATGGCAAGTGAGTTTGGGGCAAAACTTGATGATATCTATCGTGAGCAGTACAAAAAAGGATTGAGCAAGATACTGAAGCGTTCACATATCCTTTACACTGCCGATTTCCTTTCATCATATCTTGTGCTTTCCAACAATCTCAACTACTACCCGATCCTCAATGTCAGGCGGGATATGGACAACGAGGTATACGGACGGATCGAATTGTTCACCTGTATTCCTAAAAACGTTACAGAACCATTGTTTGAATCCGTGTTCTCGGCGATATTGATGTCAGCGACCCTGCGCCCGTTTAAGATGATCAAAGCCACGCTCGGAATTGCACGGGATACGTGTGAGATCGCATATGGCACATCATTCCCCCTGGAAAAACGGCTTACAATTGCAGCAGCCATTCCGCCGCTGTTTGCAAAGAACCGCGATGATCCACAGACAAAAGAAGCCATTAAGCAGGTGATGTTTGATTCCATCGAGCAGTCAAAGGGAAATGTCATCATATTCTTCCAGAGTTCGTTTGAAGCAAGGCGGTATTTCAATAAACTGGAAAAAGTGGTTGACGTTCCCGTGTTCCTTGACGAAGTGGGTGTGTCAGCACAGGAAGTCAGGGAAAAGTTTTTCAGGATCGGAGAGAGCGGGGGCAAGGCTGTGCTTGTTTCATACCTGTGGGGTACGCTGAGTGAGGGTGTGGATTACCGAGACGGGCGAGGGCGTACTGTTATTATCGTGGGTGTCGGGTATCCGGCTTTAAATGACAGGATGAATGCTGTGGAATCCGCTTATGACCATGTGTTCGGATACGGCGCAGGGTGGGACTATGCGATCCAGGTCCCGACCATCCGCAAGATAAGGCAGGCAATGGGAAGAGTGGTGCGTTCGCCCGACGATTATGGGGTAAGAATACTTCTTGATGGTCGGTTCTTGACAGATTCTAAGAAGAGGTTCGGGAAGTTTTCGGTGTTTGGAGTATTTCCCGAAGATGAAAGAGGGGAGTTTGTTGATGTTGAGGCCGGTAAGGTGAAGTATTCGCTTATGAATTTCTTTGTGGATAACGCTACGCTGTAAAACATATTACAATTATCTTTACATTCCAGGAGGAATAAAATGGCAACATTCGAACAATTGGTCAAAGACAGCTGGAAACTGGCTGAAGAAGAACACGCTGCTACATATATGGATGAAGTGTTCGTAGGAGGACTTGTATCCACAATGCTGGAAAGCGGACATGCGCTTTTTGATGTATCTTCCACAGGTGACTATCACAATATGCTGTTTGAGAATCTGGACACCCAGGACAGGGTGATCATACAGGTACGACATAGCAGTAATGCACTTGCAGAAGCTAAAACGCTTGGGCACAGGATGCAATTTACGTGCGGATATGGAATGCGTGCAAAAAAGATGGGAAAACTTATTTCGTCCAGATGGAAGGAATCATTATCCGATGCACTTGGTGATATCGGTTCCATAATGTATGATGTGCAGGGAAATTACCTGTTTGCCAGCATGCCGCTGTACATAATAGCGGATGATTATGTGGATCCGGATACACTTATGCCGGATTTTGATAAAATAGCAGAGCATGTGTCTGTGGTCACAGAAAAACTGAAAGAATTCGTTGAAGTGAATCTGGGGGCATGAATATGGGACTTTTTAAGACCATTGGAGATGTTGCACATAGCAAGGCATTGACACAAAGCAAGGATGAGATCGTTCTTGGAGAGGTTATACATTTTTTTGCCAGGAACGGACATTCCCTGATACACATATCGAACGGGACGGGCGCAAGTCCGGGATACACTGTGCGGTTCAAGATGAACGATGATGTCCTGTACACCATCGAATACAGGATCGATCGCAAGGTTTCTGGAATGAAATCAAAGATCGTTGGAAGCCAGTCCGTGATAACTATTGTGGCAACCGTGAAAAATTACGTTGTTGAACCGGAAGAAGTAATTCGCATGTACAAAACCGATTTTGCAAATATCGGCAAGATTCCTCTTTTGGGTTCCATTAAGGTAGACCATGACCTCAATTATGTGGTCGCAACGGCAAAGAGCATAAAGAATCTTGATAAATATGTTAAGAAGACAACGATCGATCAAGACGAATTGCATAATGATATCGGAGATATGATCGCGCAGTTGCATGAAAAACTTGAGCCTTTCAAGAAAGCGTTTGATTGAAATCATTCAGAAAGTGATCGTTTAAGTGCTTTCGAAAAACCCTCATCATTGAGGGTTACTTTTTTTATAGTACATAATCTATAAGATTATTTAGTCCGAGTAAATCTGAGCGTTAGCGAGGATTTTCTCGTAGTATATAATTCTATAAATTATATACCCCAAGTTTGACAGTTTCCACTCTTTCTTGAAGAGAATGTATCCTATTTTCTCTAAAATTTCCAAATTTTGCCAGGAAAACCAATTTGACAGTTGAAAAATTATGGCCTATAATTCTATGTAATTGCCTGTTTTCCCCTCAAAATCAGTGTATTCATTGGGTCAAAATTTGCATAAATGAAATTTTTCGCGCCACTTTCACATTGATATGTAGAGTAACCGCGGCTCTCGTCCTTGCAGGAAAGCATCTTGTTGACTTCTTCGACCTCAACAGTGCGAAGGCTATCTGTTGCAGTGAGGCAAAACATGTTACAGTTGTTATTGTCCTCAAATATGTGCTTAACAGTAATGGTTGATTTGAATGGGGGGATAGTGGGGTACAATAACTAGATGAATGTTGAAAAGAGGTTTATGTGGTTCGCTACATTATGGATGTGAAAAGTTATAGAGGCTGTCCAATTACGGCATTCAGTAATATCAATCCTTCTTTTTATATTTAAATCTATATTTTACCTTATTTTCTCTGGATTTTTGAATTACAGGGCAGCCTCTATAGCCACAAATTATGCGGCAGTCTGTAGAAATCGTGCTAATTTTTTTGTTAAGTATGAGATTTTAGACCCCACATACGAAAAACTTATTAGCGAAGAGTGGTATTTTAAAATGTTGCAATCATTCCGGCACACAGGCTGTGGCAATATGTACAGAAGAGAAAGCAACATAAAAATTTGGGGAAATTAAAATGGGAGTACGAACAATCATAACAACAATAGTGCTAACCTTAGCACTCATTACTATATGCACAACAACAGCAGCTGCGATCTCTTGCACCTGCGACGACAACATCTGCGTGAATGAAACTGGCTGGTGGCGTGACAGTGGTGCGTTCACCGTGAGCACAACGCCAATACAGGCTGCTGTCGATAATGCGATCGCGGGCGAGACGATCTGCGTTGCAGCCGGCAACTACAACACGAAGGTGATAATCAGGACACCACATCTCACGCTTCGAGGTGAGGGCGCAGGTGTGGTCACTGTGAACGTGGCGTCGAGTTCGGATCATGCCTTTGAGGTAACAGCCAATTACGTGAACATCTCAGGGTTCAATGCAACAGGGGCAACGGATTTCCCGCATGCTGGGATTTATCTGGACGGTGTGGATCACTGCAACATCTCCGAGAACACAGCATCGAACAACTACCACGGCATCGATCTGGGCGATTCGAGCAACTACAACACGCTTACGAACAACACAGCATTGAACAACAGAGCTGGCATCTACCTGTATTCTTCTAGCAACAACATGTTCATGAGCAACACAGTATCGTGCAACACACCATCGAACAACAACCGCGGCATCCACCTATATTCATCTAGCAACAACACGCTTACGAACAACACAGCATCGAACAACAGCGATGGCATCTACCTGTATTCTTCTAGCAACTACAACACGCTCACGAGTAACATAGCATCGAACAACAACGACGGCATAAAACTGTCCCATTCGAGCAACTATAACACGCTCATGAGCAACAACGCAAGTTTGAACAACTACAACGGCATCCAGCTGTATTCTTCAGGCAACAACACGCTCACATGCAACAACTGCTCAAACAACAGTGATGGCATCGAACTGTCTTCTTCTAGCAACAACACGATTACGAACAACACAGCATCGAACAACTACTGCGGCATCTACCTGTATTCTTCGAACAACTACAACACGCTTGCGAACAACATAGTATCAAACAACTACGACGGCATTTACCTGAGGTATTCGAGCAACTACAACACGCTTGTAAATAACACAGCATCGAACAACAACCGTGGCATCGAACTGTATGATTCTAGTAACTACAACACACTTGCGAATAACATAGTATCAAACAACTTCCATGGCATCCACCTGTGGCATTCGAGCAACTACAACACACTTGTAAATAACACAGCATCGAACAACAACCGCGGCATCTACCTGCATTCTTCGAGCAACAACACACTTGCAAGCAACACAGCAAACTCGAACGACGACTACGGCATCTACCTGTATGATTCGAACGACAACCTGATCTACAACAACTACTTCGACAACACGAAGAACGCCTACAGCTATGGTAGCAACCAGTGGAACACCACAAAGACGAACAGGACGAACATCATCGACGGCCTCTTCCTCGGCGGGAACTACTGGAGCGACTACGTGGGAGTCGATAACGATAATGATAACGATGGTCTCGGAGATACACTGACCCCGTACAACTCATCGGGCGAGATCAATAGCGGCGGAGACTACCATCCGCTGGTCATGTTGGATAACACGCCTCTGCCAGTTATCACGTATCTGCATAACATCACCCATGCCCGGACATATATCAACTGGACCTGGACTGACCCTGTTGATCCGGAGTTCTCAAAGGTGATGGTATACCTTAACGGTGTATTCCAGGAAGATGTCAATAGTGGAGTACAGTGCTATAACGCCACATTACTTACTTCCGGTACCACGTATGAGATCAGTACCAGGACAGTAGATACTGTTGGCAATATCAACCATACATGGGTAAACCATACAGCTACAACGGCACCTGCAGCAACAACAGACACCACTTCACCTGTTTCCTATCCGGAATTTGTTAATATTACAATTGATGGTAATAAGAGTGTTATATTTGCAAATCACAGTGATTCACCTACAGAGGGGAATTGGATATTTTTAAGGGCTGGAGATCCTATTAAATTACCATCGCCATTTACTCTTACCTATAATGGCACTAATTTCTCTTCTTCTACAAACGGTAGAATAAATGTGACCGTAGATATTGAAGATGATACCGATTATATCGTCACCTATCCACATACAACTCATGACATGTTTACAAATGTCACAGGTAAAAATAGTGTGGGCATGCATTTCAACGGCACAACATATTTTGCAGACAATCGCACTGATGTATACCTGGTTAAAATATCTCGAACATCACTTAAAGATGCTTTTAATAACATCACAGATGGTAATTTTGCAGGTTTCTACGATGATCTATTAGGCGATCCGTACGAAACAAAACTAAATGAATCACTGGATGCCAGCGGTGACATGAACCTGGTTTTTAATGAAGTTGATGCAGGCGATTATGCAATATTTATTCTTCTGAACAATTCAGATTTGAACAAATTGTCAATACTTTCTGCTACGACATTTCAGGTTCTGGAGTATGATTCAACCACTACCGTACTATCACCTGAAGTGAGTCTTGGGGATATATTTAATGCTAATATTTCTTTAACAAACGCCCCAACTGACACATATAAATACATAGCAACGCTGGTGCATGAAAGCGCATACTGCGCAGAAATGCAACTTAAGTTTAATGGCACCAGGGCCGGAACCAATCTGACATTAAACGGTGTAGAAATCATTCAGGGATATGAAGTTTTAGGTGTTGGTTTATCCAGCGTGAACATAACAACGGTTCTAAATACAATCCGTGATGGCATAGACCCAATCAATGGTTCTATGGTGGTTAATGATACAAATGCAAAAAATGCATTAATTAGTTTCGACACCGGTAATTTATCACATGCTGGCAATTACATATTGCTTACCGGAGTTTACAATTCTGGAGATAAGTTGGTTGCTTTTAATCAAAGTGATATTTTAATAAGTACGGATTCCACAGCACCAGTAATCAACTCAGTTACACTGAACCCGACTAATCCGAATACTGGTGATGACATTACAGTTACAATAAATGTTACTGATAATGTCGGAGTAACATCCGTAACAACTGAAGATGTGTTCTTAAGTTACATTGGTGAAGATGATACCTGGGTGGGAACCATAACAGCTATTGATGGAAATCACACTGTGAATGTCTCAGCAAGTGATGCAGCTGGCAATACCGCCTATGACGAAACGGCAAACTATACAGCAACAGTTTCCATACATCCGGTTGTACTGGTTGAAGATGTTACAGCAAAGCCAAACGGCTATGCGGTTACATCAATAATGGTTAATGATGTGACTGGCCTGGGTTCAGGTAGTATTACTGTTACATACAACTCATCAGTGGTTCATGTAACAAATGTGACCTCTGGAGATGGAAATGCTCTTGCTGTACAGGACTGGAACGTCGATAACTCAACTGGCTCTGTCCAAATACTTTCACAGGATGGAGATACGTCCCACAATGGCGATGTGGTTTTTGCTCATGTTACCTTCCATGCAGTGGGAGAATGCCCGGATTCAACATCATTGGCCATCAGTTCCTCGGAATTGATCGATTATACCAGCTATAATAGTATCATACACAGTGTAACCAATGGAACATTCAGTATAATTGACGATCCGCCTATAATAAGAGGTCAAATTGCCACTCCGGATGTGATCCTGAATGACAACGGCAGACCCAGAATACCAGGCACGAATGTTGCTGTATTGAATGCAACTGTACTCAATGGTGGATCTGGTGTTATGACTGTCACTATTGATCTCTCGTCGATCGGAGGTTCAAATGCCAGGGTTATGGAGAGAATAGATGGCACAGATATCTGGACAGTATCTACAAATGCTGTTGATGGTATTAACCAGACCCATGAACTGGTTGTTACTGCAACAGATAAAGCAAACAATACAAACACTTCGGTGATTGAACTGACTGTGCTCTTGCGGGGCGATATTGTTAGGGATGGAAATCTGAATTCTGCAGATGCACTATACATAGCGAAGTATCTTGTAGGTAAAGAATCAATGCCCTCATTGCTTGTAGGTGATATGTCCCCTGATATAGGTGATGGAGATATAACTTCTGCAGATGCACTCTATCTGGCAAAATATCTGGCAGGAAAGGAGATAGCACCATAAGGCATCCTCACGGATGCCTTTTTTTTGTTGATGCGAATGCGAAAACATATTTATTTCTCGAATTCAAAGATGTTTCAAAAATATATTGAAAAACACTATCAATCAACTCATGTTTTATGGGTGCCACGTTATACAATAAAGTCCTCACAACTTTCGGATCAAACGTTGCGATGGCATTATTGCTCCCCCATCTTATGGTAAATACTATTTGCGATCATAGGGAGCATCAATATTGCAAATAATGTTTTCACGTAACCAGGCAGGATATCATGTGCATGTCCCACAATAGATGTAGCCTCAATTCCCATTTTAAGATAGATAAGATCCAGTAAAAGACCAAAAGCTATAGAGAATGCCCCAATTGATATCAGGTATAGTGCAGCCGAGCGTTTTCCTAGAAATTTAGCAACTATTGTGATCGTTGCGCTATTGGTCGCAGGACCTGCAAGAAGAAACACGAACGCAGTTCCCGGACTCATTCCTTTTGCCATGAAAGCTGCTGCTAGTGGTGTAGATGCTGTTGCACAAATATATAGCGGAATCCCAACAACAAGCATGATGAGCATAGACCCGATCCCTCCACCAAGATATGAAGTGATCAAACGCCCTGGTATTGCATACGATACAATACCTGCAATTATGATTCCTACAATGAGCCACTTCGATATATCGCCGAGTAGTTCTACAAATGCATATTTTATCCCGCCATAGGCACGCTGTGAAAAACTATCCCCCTGCGGCGCAGGAATACTGCAATCACCACATGAGCATGTTGTATTGTCTTTTGGTACTGCAAGGGGTATTGTTTGCAGGATTGAGGGGGCGCTGCTTTTGTCCTTAATAAGCAAATTGTCCAGAATTCCTGCAGAAACAGCAGTAACAAATGTTGCAATGGGCCGGAATATTGTCATTATCGGGTCAAGAAGTGCATAGGTTATCGCTACAGAGTCAACACCGGTCTGGGGTGTCGATATCAGGAATGAGACCGTAGCACCTCTGGTCGCACCCCTTTTTTTCAGCGATATAGCAGTTGGCACGACCCCGCATGAGCACAGGGGAAGCGGAACGCCTGCAATAGCTGCATTTACAACAGACCTGACCTTTCCGGCTGATGCGCCAAGGAAACGCACTATCTTCTCATCAGGTACAAATGAATGCAAAAGTCCTGCAATACCGAACCCAAAAAACAGATACGGCGCAGCTTCTGCAAATATCTCCCATGTCGCACCTGCAATGCCGATGGTTAAAGATGCCAGTTTTTCAATGAAAGTCATGCAATACACTCCGTGACATGCTTGTTGCAAAGATCAACCAATGTTTTTACATGGTCGTCCGCAAGGTAGTATACCATAAACCGTCCTTGTTTTCTGACCCTGACAAGACCAGGTTGACGCAAGGTTCGCAGGCTGTGTGATATCGCAGACTGGCTCACACCAAGTGCGCATTCAAGTTCACATACGCACATCTCCTTTTGCGACAGTAGGAATAGTATCTTAAGGCGGGTGCCTGATTGGAGCGCCTGGAATATGGCAGACATCCGGTTTATCGTTTTATCGTAGTATATAATCGATGGGATTATGTAGTCCGAGTTAATCCGAGCATAACGAGGATTTTCTCGTTGTATATAATCTATAAGATTATGTAGTCCGAGTTAATCTGAGCGTCAGCGAAGATTTTCTCGTCGGGGAGGTTTTGTGCCATCTTTTTTATATCTGGCTCATTAGCACGGATACATATATTATTCATGAACATATGAACATGTGTTCATATATTAATAATTAGCGTAACCGGAAAACAGGAACACCACACAACTTATCCCACACAGGACACACCAATCCACAGTTCTCATCCTGAGTTCAAAAAGGGAAGTGCGATATTTTCCCTGATAACACCTGCTCTCCATGGCTGTTGCCAGGTCATCAGCCGTGTGCAGGGAACCCCTGATCATCGGTGTGATCGTTGTTGATACGCCACGGAACATGTTGTGCCTGATATCCAGTCCGCGCGAGATCTGTGCATAACGTACCTGGTGTGCGTTATCCATAAGTACAGGCACGAAATATATTGCCAGCGACATCATGGTCGCAATATCAAATGATGACAGGCCGATTCGGTTCAGGGGTATATGGCGAAGCATCCGCTCAATACCATTTGTTATCATGCTTGGGCGAGTGGTTGCAGTGAGCAGGGATGCAAAAAGTATCAGCAACACGAACCTTGTGGTAATAACCGTTCCAAGTACCAATCCCTCAAATGTCGGGTGAACCAGGCCGATCCGGAATATGGGTTCACCCTCTGTCAGGAACAGGTGCATCAGGAATATGAATGCAAAAAACATCAGCATGGGCCTGATGGAACGTAAAAACGCTCCTGTGCCGACACCGGACAGGTATGCAAGCAGCACGAAAAAAGCGGCAAACAGCCCCAGTCCGGTAAATGTGAATGCCTGGAGTACAAGTATACTTATGACCATCAACGAAACCAGTTTTGTGCGCGGGTCAAGCCTGTGCAGTGGTGAGCTATTGGGAATGTATGATCTGAACAGTTCATCCATTATCCGTATTCCTCTCTTCTTCGTATCCTTTCATACACGCTTTTGTGATCTCTAAAAACGCATCATCAACTGCAAACACATCATCCCTCACATCAAATCCTTTTGCCTTAAGTTTTCTCATAAGGCTGGTGATTGCAGGAACATGTGATTTCACAGATGCCAGGTACTCACGCGGTGTTCCCATAAACTCAATCCTGCCATTGTCCATGGAAATGATCCTGCCTGCAAACGGCAGGATCTCCCCTATCCGCTGTGTAACATATATGATGGTTTTTCCGTTGTGGTGAAGTTGCCGGATGGTATCAAGTATCATTTTCCTTGATTCCGGATCAAGCATTGACGTAACCTCATCAAAAACAATACATTCAGGTTCCATTGCAAGCACACCAGCAATAGCAGCGCGCTGCATCTGCCCGCCACTAAGTGTTTTTGGTGCACGGGTCTTGTATTCCAGAAGCCCGACCTCGCGAAGTGCCATGTCCACCCGCTTTCGAATCTCGTTTTGTGGAAGTGCAAGGTTCTCGGGACCGAATGCAACATCCTCTTCAAGGGTCGTCCCCACGAACTGGTTCTGGGGGTTTTGGAACACCATTCCGACGGCCTGACGGATATTCCAGACCTTTGGCGTATCCTTTGTATCCATTCCAAAAACGGATACCGAACCATCCGTTGGTATAAGGAGTGCATTCAGGTGCCGGACAAGTGTGGTTTTTCCGCACCCGTTCTTACCTATAAGTGCGACAAATTCACCTTTGTTGATAGACATATTCACGCTATCAAGTGCAAGAGTTCCACCAGTGTACCGGTAACTTAAGTTATTGATGTGGATCATGATGTTGTGGTCAAATCTTAGATCTCATATTTTGTATCTTGAAGCTATGTAAGCACCTGCTATTATCGTCATAAAATCCCCGATCAAAAAGGGGAGTATACCCGCAGCAATAGCCTGCATTACAGTCAACTTCGCAACGACTGCCAGTTGTATCACGCCAAACAGGTATATCACGCCAAGACCGGCTGCCATGAAAACCGCATTTAGCAGAACATTTGAAGTTCCCTTGTGCTCTGCCGCAAAACCGACAACAAATGCCGCCGCCATAAAACCGACCAGGTATCCGCCTGTGGGACCAAAGAGTACTCCAGGACCTGAAGCACCACCTGCAAATACCGGAAGTCCGACAATTCCGAGGAGCACATAGATGAGCATGCTTATTGCACCCCATTTGCTTTTGAGCATGATGCCTGCCAGAAGTACGAACAGTACCTGCAACGTGAGCGGAACCGGGCCTACAGGGATGGGTATCTTTATGTACGCCCCGACGGCGGTCATTGCTGCAAAAAGTGAGGCAAAGACCATTTTTCTTATATCCTGTGCATTGTGGGATGGAATAGAACTGGTATTGTCAACCATATTTTAACTGATGGTTAACATTAATATTAAACCTTACTGCTCACACCCGGACATATACGAGAAAATCTTCGCTAACGCTCAGATTAACTCGGACTACATAATCTTATAGATTATATACAACAAGAAAATCTTCGCTATGCTCAGATTTATTCGGACTATATAATCCTATAGATTATATACAATGAAAAAGAAGAAAAATGGAAGAAAAGGTGCCGGATATCATCCGGCACAGCAATATTTGACCTGACTTTAATTTTAATTTTAACTTAAACTCAGAAATCCATGTCTGCCTGGTCCGGCATCTCACCGGGAGCGCCACCCGGTCCGCCCGGACTTGCTGCCACAATATCATCGATCCTAAGTATCATTACAGCGGATTCTGCAGCTGCATTGATCGCCTGGGTCTTGATGCGGAGTGGCTCAACAACATTGTTCTCCCACATATCGATAACTTTGCCTGTATAAACATTGAGTCCTGCATTCTTGTTGCCCTGCTCATGCTGGGAGCGAAGTTCAACCAACTTGTCGATCGGGTCAAGTCCTGCATTTTCTGCCAGTGTTTGTGGAATGATCTCAAGTGCTTCTGCGAACTTACTTACGGCAAGCTGCTCCCTGCCTTTGAGTGTTGCGCCATATTCCTTTAAACGAAGAGCAAGTTCGATCTCAGGTGAACCGCCACCAACAACGATCTTCCCATCTTCAAGAGCAACACCAACAACACTAAGTGCATCGTGAAGTGCACGCTCAAGACCGGCAACAACCTGGTCAGTACCACCGCGCAGGATTATTGTTATGGCTTTCTGGGTCTGGCACTTGGTGACAAATGTCATTTTAGGACCGTTTATGTCATTCTCCTCTACAAGTCCTGCAAAACCAAGATCCGAATCCATGATCTCATCAAGGCTCTGGATAATGTTCGCACCGGTTGCCTTGGAGAGTTTTTCCATATCGCTCTTCTTTACTCTTCTTATGGCATAAATGCCGGCTTTTGAAAGATAATGCTGTGCAAGGTCATCAATGCCTTTCTGGCAGAATATCACATTTGCACCGCTGTTTATTGCTTTTTCAACGGCGTCCTTGAGCATTTTCTCTTCCTGGTCAAGGAACATCTGCATCTGGTCAGGTGATGTGATCTTGATCTCAGCGTTTGTCTCTGTCTTCTTGAGTTCAATTGGAGTACTAAGAAGCAGTACCTTTGCGTTTTCCACAGAATCAGGCATGTTCGGATGTACACGTTCTTTATCGATAACTACACCGTTTACCAACTTTGAATCCTGTATGCTGCCACCGGTCTGTTTCTCGATCTTTATGTCATCCACGTCAACGGTTATGCCGGAATCGGTCTTTTCGGCAACTGCCCTGACCGCATTCACAGCAAGTTCGGACAGGCTTTCCTTGTATGCTTCTGCACCTTTTCCTGTAACTGCTGTAGCCGCGATCTTATTAAGTGCTTCAGTATCATCAGCAGAAACGTTGATAGTTATGGTATCAAGGATCTCAGTGGATTTTTTTGCTGCATTCCTGTAACCTGCGGCGATGATCGTTGGATGCACACCTTTTTCAATGAGTTCTTCAGCCATTGCAAGAAGTTCACCTGCAAGGATAGCTGCGGTTGTGGTACCATCCCCAACTTCATCATCCTGTGTTTTTGAAACCTCGACGATCATCTTTGCAGCCGGATGTTCAATGTCCATCTCTTTAAGGATAGTTGCACCATCGTTTGTGATCA
Organism: Candidatus Methanovorans sp.; assembly: GCA_020793565.1. Classification (GTDB taxonomy): domain Archaea; phylum Halobacteriota; class Methanosarcinia; order Methanosarcinales; family Methanosarcinaceae; genus Methanovorans. The sequence goes on along the minus strand of DQIP01000236.1, from coordinate 52,547 downwards.
CAACATCCCCCATTGAATCAACAAGCATCTTGTCCATACCTTTTGGACCAAGTGTTGTGCGCACTGCGCTTGCAACTGCTTTTGCTGCTAAGATATTATTACTCTGGGCATCCCTGCCGCGTGTTTGCTGGCTTCCTTCTGCCATGATAAAGATTGGCTGTCCAGCCATTTGTCCTGCCAAATTTTAACCTCCTTGTTATCGTAGTAAATAATGATATTGATCTTATATCCAATCTAATATTTGATTGTTATTTTTGTTGATAGTGTATAGTCTGAGTACACTATGGTCAATCTAAATGCAGGCACTTCTATATAATAGTAATCGGTGGGAAAAATGTGAAAAAGAAAAAAGAATGTGTGCAAAAGCACACATCATACTTTGTATAACCACGCATGCCCGATCAGAAATGCTAATTACGTGATCATCAATTCAAATTCAATTTGCCTTGATATACTCGATCATCTTCGGAGTTAACAACGGTGCGATCTCCGGAAGCATGTTCGGAAGCAGGTTATCCATTGCCCGCGGCATCAGGTCAGGCATCTGCTCTGCCATGTAATCCGGCATTGCAATACGCCTTCCAACAGCTTCGAGCATGTCCGGCATTACCTTTGGCATCAACATCGGCATGAGATACGGCATCATCTTTGGCATGAGCGGTTTCATCAATACGTCCATACCAGGGATGTATTTCACGGTCTTCATCATTACCTTCATGTACGATGGCATAGCATCCATGATCTGGGGCAGGAGTTCGACCATCAGGTCCGTCATTTTATCAGGCTTGAGGAGATATATCATCTTCTCAAATACGACCCATGATTCCAGTGCAGCACCTGTGGAATCCGGGATATCATGTCCGAGACTGCGGGCTACCACACTGCCCAGGTCCTGAACATCAATCGGTATGTTGCTCTTGTCTGCTGTCACCCTCAACTGTACCTGACAGCATGGACATACTGCAAGAAGCATCTCGGCTTCGACATCCATGGCTTCGTTAAGTTTCACCGCACCGATCACATTTGCAACTTCAGGATCATCGAGAAGCGAGAGCACTGAACCGCAGCAGTGCGAACGTTCCCTGTTGTGTTCAAGATCCCTGAACTCAACACCCGGGATTGCCCTTATAAGATCACGAGGAGGTTCATATATTCCGCCTGCCCTGCCAATGTGGCATGAATCGTGGAATGAAACTACCTTGTTGAGCGGTTCCTTGAACTTTGGTGCCAGCACATCGAGCCGCTCAGCCAGCACTTCTGTGTAGTGCTTGACCTCAAAGTCGTATTCAATATCAAGTTTCTGGGCCCATTCCCTGTAAAAGTGATTCCATACAAGCCAGCATGCAGGGCATGATGTAATGACTGTCTTAACGTCACGCTTTTTCATATTCGTGATGTTTAATCTCATGATGCCTTCGAAAACCTTCCATTTACCTGATGCAAGCATGGGTATTCCACAGCATGCCTCCTCATTACCCATATATGTGAATTCCACGCCGGCATCATTAAGCATAAGTGCTGTGGATGTGGCAATGTCTTTCTCTACAAGGGAGGCGGTACAACCTGCAAAGTATGCATGATCAGCCTTGTCTTTTATTTTTGGCTTGAGGTCTTCAGGAACCCACTTATCACGATCAGTCCGGTAAGTTGCCCAGATATTCCTTTCCTTTACCAGGCTTGCTGCCATGATCTCGAATGGGGGAAAGGTCATTTTGCCCAGGTCTTCGACAAGGATATTCCTGAGCCGAAGCCATGCCGGTTCGATCGGTATGTCAAGCTGACACTTGTAAACACATGTCTCACAGGTCGTACATGCAAGGAATGTGTTAACCTGCTCCTGGTCAAGTTTCTCTCGCCCTGCAAGATATTCCTTGATAAAGAACCATTTACCACGCGAGGATTGTGATTCCCAGCCGCGTCCGTAATACTGGTCACATTCGCTTACACAGTATCCACACTGGGCACAGGTATAAGCATGTGAGATTATATCGCCTGGAATATTTTTCTTGTCTTTGAACTTAGCACTCTGTTTGATACCTGACATGTTTCCTACCAGGCGTGTTATCGGTTCAAAGGCCTGTGCAAAGGAAAGTCCCGTTTTCAACAGGCTCTTACCTGTGAGGGTTTCGGGGTTCATTATACCTTTCGGATCATATTTTTTCTTGAATTCCTGAATACCTGCAAACCTGTCCCCAAACACCTTGTCTGCTTTTTTCGCGAAGTACAATCCTGATGAATATAACCTGCCTCCGTTATTCTCTGCGATCTTCACGATGCTAAGGGCGAGAGGGAACGCCAGGTTGAACCTGAATGACAATTCTGAATGCGGGATGAAACAGAGAAGCGTTACCATGTTATCATTAGTGACCATGCCTTCCATCAGGACAGGCAGGGATATCTTGCGCCCGATCTCATCTATTACTTTGTCAACAGTATCGACAGGAACCAGCACTTCTGCAGGAACGAATGACGGACCAAGCCTTTTGACCTTCATTGACTTGTACCATTCTTCGGTCTCATGCTCTGCGATCTCATCCGGTAATACTGTTCCACCGGCCTGTTTGATCACGTCACCAAGTTCACTGACATCCCTTGATTCAGGGTATGCGAAGTTGACGATATATGCTTTTGGAAGGATGGGACGGTGTTCGTCCACAGGATGTCCATGATGGGTTTTTGGAGGAGCTTTGTTTTTCATGTCTGCAAAATTCGGGTTCAGTAATGAGATTGCCCATAGTGGTATCTTTTTTTCGGATACGGCTTTTATAGCGTTCTTCATTGATGTCGCATCAGGGAATTTTGCAGATGTTGCAATGGTCTTTTCATATTTTCGAAGTTTAAGTTTGACCTGTGTGATAATTCCGGTGGTTCCCATTGTACCGCTGATCTTGTCAAAGTCGGCTTCAGTAAGGTCTTTGACCTCGCCTGTCGGGAGCACGATCCTTGCGGATTCCATTGTTTCGTATGACCAGCCGTATTCGTAACTTCCATATCCAATTCCTGCCTGTGCAAGCCAGCCGCCGGGTGTGGATGATGGGGCACTTGATGGTACTGCACGGAGTGACAATCCTTTGCGCGCAAGACTACCCTCAAGCAGTTCCCAGACAATACCCGCACCTACTGTGGCAGTGAGGTTTTCCCTGTCTATCCCGATTATCCTGTTCATTGGGGTAACATCAGCAATTATGCCCCCTCGTGTGGCTATGACCCCGCCATAACCGGATGATGCACCGGCTCTTGGAACAATAGGAATCTCATATTTGTTTGCGAATTTAATAAGCTTGACCGCTTCATCTTCGTTGCTTACTTTGACGATAGCTGCAGGTTCGACTTTACCAAGCAGTGGCTTGACCAGATTTGGCAGTGTGCCGACATCGTGTGTGTAATAATGGCGTTCACGTTTTTTGAAATTTACGCGCTTGCCGAAAATATCTGTTAGCTCTGCTTTCTGTTTTCCAGATAACTCAGAAACGTATTTTGTCATATTTATCCCGCCTTTTATGTAGCATATAATTTATAGAGTTGTATAGTTCGAGTAATCCGGACTTAGCGAGGATCATCTCGTTTTTTTTGTTTAAACCGTATATTTTCAGGTGTTAACACATGTTACTTACAACTATATCAATGTTTGTGCGGTTTAGTGAATCCCATACAAAACGTGGACGTCACATCATTGTAATTAATTACCTGTGAAGTTTATTGTGTAAAATACGGCACCATGAGCCTGCAATATATTACCTTGCCCGTAAATTGAGATTGACACCAGAGCCCCCTTTTAATATATCTATCAAACCCTTTATTGTATATTGGAGGTACAGTTGATATAAATTCCCCTTATGCATACATGAAAAATCTATGGCGTCAATCGAGCATCTGTGTCAATAAAGTTGGACAGCCACATACCAATATCCACATCGGCCACGTCATCGAACTCATCCTTAACAAGTGTGATAAAATCCCGAAGAATCTCATGCCTTCTCACATCCTATTTTACATATGGAAGTTGTGGAAATTTTCTTATCAGGCTGTCCCAAAAAACAATTTTCAACGACATTATAAAGTTCTAAGATTTTTCCATCACTCACAGTTCAGACCAAAATTTTAAACATTTTCTTGTAGTATATAGAAGTTGTCCTGCAATTCAAAAATTCAGGGAAAAAAGGTATCCTCTCCAAAATGATTGGTAATTCAAAAAATCAACAAATGCATTTCCACTAATCTGCCAATATATTATCACCTTCTCTAAGTTCTGGAAACTATAACTTATCAATTCCCTAACCATACTCTTGACAACCAAATCCCGAAGACTTATTTGTCTCAATCAATTTTGCAAGAGAAGGCATTTTAAACCTCTTACTGACCCTATCATCGATATAGTCAAAAACACTCACCCCTAACTTCTTGGCAGTCTGAACAATAGTTAAAAAAGTATCACTGGCTTTTGTACCTTCTTCTGTCATCGTATGCAGACTCACATCTCGTTTTCTAACCTGTGCCCTCGCTCCCAGTTCAGCAGCATTATTATGCAAAGGAATTTCAGGATATTTCAATGTAAGCAGAAGTTCAACCTTATTCTCTTTGGTTTTTTCAATTCGCTCATTCAATGCCTGATAATTTGTTTTGGTAGAAACCAATACATCAAACTCAGCCGATAGTTTTTCAGTATTTTCCTGAGTGGGATTTTCTCTGAATTGTAAAAGCATCCGGTAATAATTCCAATAATGAACTTGAAAATCTTCAAGTTCTTTTTTGTGCATTGGAACTACAGGACCTAATTTTTTGTAGTTTCTTGCATCATGAATCCAGCAAAGAGCTTGTTCCTCTGTAAGCTTCTTGAATTGGGGAGCACCATCGCTTAAAAGTGCTTTTACCACAGGAAAGTCAGTTCGACTATGATATGCTGCTATGGCTCCAGCTTCCATAATTCTGGTTCGCTTAATTTTACCTTTATTGGGATCAGGAAAAATCTCAGCCATAAGTTTCCTCATCTGCTTTTCATCTAATACTTTGTCGAGAACATTATCTCGCAATTTACCAATTATTTTATTCGACAATCTGAAAGATTCCAGCAAGGCAAAAGCTTCTTCATTAAAAAAATATATTCTTGTATTGCCACCTTGCAGTATATCCAGAATACTTAGACGGTCTTTCGTTGGTATGGTAAAATATGCTGTGTAAAATGGATTGCAGATAATTTCAACATATCGGTTCTGGCCATTTACTTTAGAACCAGTGTCATCTATCTGTTGATAAACTGTGGATTCCAATCCAGCCCTAAAAATATCAGCTTTTTCCTGGTGGAAAACATCAATTTTCTTTGTGAGAATACGGGATATTGTAGCTGGAGAGATGTGTATTCCAATATTCTTAAGGAATTCATGGATCTTTGGCTCTGAAACATTGGAAGCATGTTTGAGAGTGATTATTAGAGACTTCACTCCAGGACCAAATTCCCCTTCAATTTCGTGTGGTAATTTTCCAGTGTATGTTCGATTTTGGGAGGGAGAATAGAAAATTTCTTTTTTATATGCAGTGTTTTTAGTTGTTATGGTAATATCCTGAACAACTACTGTTTTATGACCTTTGAATACTGCATCTTCTGGTAAGATACTTCGATCGACTTTGCAATCTTCAGTAAAGTCGATTTTTATCTTACTAAGTTTTTCCTTTGATTTCCTTTCATTCCTTGAAATATATGTTTTTCTTTCGTTTTCGGAGGAGACGTTTTTGTTCTTTTTCGGGATGGGAATTTTAGGCTTACCCTGTTCTCCTTTTAATTGGTTAAGTTCATCTCGAGTTTTTTGTAATTCTGCTTTTAATGCTTGATTTTCTTCATTTAATATCTCTATTATCTGAAGAAGAAGACGAAATGCTTCGGATTCATTTTTATCTGAAATATCTTCAGGTTGGATTTTCAATGATTCTAAAATTTGTGATATTTCAGATTTATTCATATAAATACCATAATAATTATTATCATATATCTATATTTCTATTGATATAATGACGATTGCTTTATTTTTACTAGAAAAAAGTAGATATTGTAAAAGATTCCGTAAAAATCGATTATCCAATTTACCATTTAATTTGAAGAGGATACAATTCTTGTTTAAAACGCACCAACCACTTATTTTATATATAATGACCCCTAACTATAGGTTAGTATCCATGCGACATACCTCCTTGGTTACTAACCCTCAGTCAATATCTTCCTCCTATCACAAGTAAATCCCTTGCTATACCTGGATTTGCTTGTTGACTCCGGGTCTTCTACGGTGAATCCTATTAAATCTGACTGACATGCAAAAACAGAAATTTAAGGTGAAAAATGGAACCAACACAGGTGCTTGACATACTTGGTAATAAGAACCGGAGAAAGATCCTCCAGCTCCTCTCGAACCGTCCATGTTATGTCAGTGAGATATCGGGGCGACTCGGTGTTGGTCCAAAGGCAATTATAAGTCATCTGGGCCTGCTTGAAGAAACCGGACTCATTGAATGCCGTGTCGATGAACAGAGACGCAAATATTTCAATATCGTAGATAACATGCGCCTTGAAGTATCGTTATCACCCCATTCCTATGCCGTATCTGTACATACATCTCCTGTCAACACAGAATATCACTTAAAGCAAGATCACAATGCAACGGTGGAAGTACAAAAAGTGCATGCAGCATCAGTTCTTGCAGAATTAAATCTCGAAATACGAAAAACGAAAAACAAACAGGAAGAACTCACACGCAAACAGCAGGAATTACAGGTCGTATTCACCGAACTAATGGATATCTGCATGGATGCAGTAATTAAAATTGCCGATACACCCCTTCAAGTAGAAATACTATATGCACTGCTCAAAAAGGAACACAGTATAGCATCATTGTCCTATATCTTTACAACACATCCGAGTCTTATCAGTGTTCAGGTACTGGACATGGCAAAAAAAGGGTTCATTGAATATACTATAAGGGATAACCAACAATATTGGAAAATACTTGAAACCAAAAGTGACACTGGTAATGAACAATGAGTCGGGAAATTGTTGTACGTGTAGCCGAAGCATACCATCGGGACGCTGGCAAAGGAATTGTCAGGCTTGACAAGGATTTAATGATAAATATTGGTGTTGTGAGTGGTGACATCATCGAGATCAAGAGCAAGGATAAAGCATACGGCATCGTCTGGCCCGGATACCCGGAAGATTCGGGTAAGAATCTCATTCGAATTGATGGAAACCTGCGTAACAATACCAGGGTTGGAATCGATGACAAGGTCACAATCAAAAAGATCGATGCAAAAGAAGCGAAACGGATAACACTGGCACCCACACAACCTGTCAGGATGGTTGGTGGAACTCGCTACATATTACGAATACTTGAAGGGCGACCGATCGAACGCGGCCAGAGTATACGGGTTGAAACAGTCAACAACCCGTTATCATTCATAGTTATGTCTACAAATCCCACCGGGCCTGTTGTTGTAACGCGAAACACCGATATAGTGCTCAAAGAAAAGTCTGTTGGTGAAGGCATGACTAACGAACACCTTTCATACGAGGATATCGGCGGGTTAAAACGTGAGATCGAACTTGTGCGGGAGATGATCGAATTGCCCCTGCGCCATCCCGAACTATTCCAAAAACTCGGCATCGAACCGCCAAAAGGAGTTCTCCTCCATGGACCGCCCGGAACCGGAAAGACCATGATCGCAAAAGCGGTGGTTTCCGAGACAGATGCTAATTTCATATCCATCAGCGGCCCGGAGATCATATCAAAGTACTATGGTGAAAGTGAACAAAAACTGCGCGAGATGTTTGAAGATGCACAGCGTGACGCCCCATCTATCATATTCATAGACGAGATCGATTCGATCGCGCCAAAGCGCGGAGATGTTACCGGTGAAGTTGAGCGCAGGGTTGTTGCTCAACTGCTCTCACTCATGGACGGATTACAGGCCAGGGGCGAGGTCGTAGTTATCGCTGCAACCAACCGCCCGAATTCGATCGATGAAGCACTGCGGCGCGGTGGCAGGTTTGACAGGGAGATTGAGATTGGCATCCCTGATCGCAATGGAAGATTGCAGATACTACATGTCCACACACGCGGGATGCCGCTTGAAGATGACCTGAACCTTGAAGGGATTGCAGATGTCACACATGGATTTGTAGGTGCTGACCTCTCATCACTCTGTAAGGAAGCGGCAATGCATGCAATCCGGAAGATACTGCCACAAATAAACATGGAAGAGGAAAATCTCCCGCAGGAGATAATGGACGAACTCAAGATCACAAAAAAGGATTTCGATGAAGCACTGAAGAACATTGAACCTTCTGCCCTGCGTGAAGTCTTCGTAGAAATTGCACATGTCAGGTGGGATGATATCGGCGGACTGGATAAATCGAAACAGGAACTTATCGAGGCAGTTGAATGGCCGCTCAAGTATCCGGAACTTTTCAATGCTGTCAACACCAAACCTCCGCGCGGGATCATGCTCTTTGGACCACCGGGCACTGGTAAGACAATGCTTGCAAAAGCGGTTGCAAGTGAGAGTGAAGCAAACTTTATCAGCATAAAAGGACCTGAAATGCTAAGCAAGTACGTAGGTGAATCCGAGCGTGCGGTACGTGAAACATTCCGAAAAGCAAAACAGGCTGCACCGACCGTGATATTCTTTGATGAGATCGATTCGATCGCACCACACCGCGGTACAGGTTCCGATTCGTATGTTACAGAACGCGTTGTCAGCCAGATACTTACTGAACTGGATGGCATCGAAGATCTCAAGGACATTGTAGTCATAGCCGCAACCAATAGACTGGACATGGTTGATTCCGCACTCCTGCGCCCTGGCAGGTTTGATCGTTTGATCAGCATCACAGTGCCGGATAAGAAATGTCGCGAGAAGATATTTGCAATCCACCTTAAAGGAAAACCGATTGCAGATGGGATCAATTTATCCGGACTTGCTGATATTACCGACGGGTATGTTGGTGCAGATATTGAAGCCATCTGCCGTGAAGCGGCAATGCTTGCACTGCGCGAGATTGTAAAACCGGATATTAGCAAAAACGAGATATTAAAGCTGGTGCCGGATATACGGCTGACAAATGATCACTTCAGGCGCGCAATATCACGCGTCAAACCTACTACCTCGAGAAAATCTCCCATATCAGGATTAGCTCGCGCTACATAATCCAATAGATTATACTACAATAAAAACATTAATGGTGTATGGATAAATACAGAAATATTAACAAGATATGCAGCTAATAACTGTGAATCACAGATAGAAGTTGCAGGTGAACAGAAAACAGATTACGTTAATTAAACTGAAATTCAAAGGTGATATATATGGCAGATGAGAGACGGAAAAGAAACCTGTTCGATAATTTTTTTGGAGCAGACTCGTATGAGGATATCGAAGGTATGATAGACTACATATTCAACGAAATGGGAATAAATATGGATGAACTTTCAAACCAGCCTCTTGTATATGGTTTTTCTGTAACCCGGCATCCGGGCGAAGAGCCGGAGATCCATGAATTTGGAAATGTTCCACCTGAGATGATGAGTGGGAAAAGGGAAGAATACAAAATACATATCGGTGAGAGAAAACCGCTTGTCGATGTTCTTGAAACTGATGAACACGTTCATGTAGCTGCTGAAATGCCCGATATTGAGAAAGAGGACATACATTTAGATGCAACCGACCTGACAGTTGAACTAAAAGCAATTCATGGTGAACGAAAGTATTTTGAACACATAGAACTGCCAGTCAGGATTGACCCGAACAGTGCAAAAGCGACCTATAAGAACGGTGTGCTTGAGGTTATATTCAAACGGCAGGAAACCGAGAGAAAAACATCGATAGAGATCGAGTAGACAAAATATTAGGGCAAGATTTTTGTCCATACATAAAATGTGCTGTGATTAAGGATAATACCAGTGATTTGTGTGTTGTTGCAATGTTGCACATTGTATACAACGAGAAAACAGTACATTGTTTATACCACCCGAATCAGACACTGGTAAACCGACATTCTCCAAAAGACCCCACAATTCTTTTCAATCTTCCATACCACTGCACAATATATTTGGTTATGTAACCACAATCCCAAATCCTTTTTCCGTTAATCTCATATACAAACAAAAGCGATTAAGCCACATATACTATTATTATCATTATATGATCCAAGGTGTTTGTAAATGGGAAAGACAATATCAGAAAAGATTATCGGGGAACATGCCGGCAAAGAAGTATCGGCCGGCGAGATCGTAATCGCAAAAGTGGATGTTACGGCAGTTCAGGACGGTACCGGACCGCTGGCAGTCCAGCAGCTTGAGAAGATCGATCTTGTTCAGGCAAAGAACCCTGAGCGTACGATTCTTTTTATCGATCACGCCGCACCAAGCCCGCATAAGGACCTATCAAATGCACACAGTATACTTCGTAGATTTTCAAAGGAAACTGGAGTAATATTATCCGAAATCGGAGAGGGCGTATGTCACCAGAGACTCGTAGAATCCCATGTAAATCCGGGTGACATACTTATAGGTGCGGATTCACACACCTGCACATCAGGTGCACTCGGTGCATTCTCGACAGGAATGGGATCAACCGATGTAGCGATCGGTATCGCGCTTGGCAAGACATGGCTCCGCGTACCGGAAACGTTCAAGATCAATGTCACTGGGAAATTCAACAAAGGTGTATATCCAAAAGACCTGATACTCTACATAATCGGAAAGATCGGTGCTGATGGTGCAACCTATAAAGCACTCGAATTCACAGGTGAGACCATTAAGAATATGACAATGTCCGAGCGATTCACGCTTTCGAACATGGCTGTCGAGGCCGGGGCAAAAACAGGACTCATCGAAACTGACGAGACCACAAAACAGTACCTTGGACAGCAGGGACGCGGCGACAGGTTCAGTATTATCAAGGCAGATGATGACGCGGTATATGAACGCGTGATCGAGATCGATGCATCTGAACTTGAACCAATGATCTCAGCACCACATACAGTTGATAACACAAAGACCATTGGGGAACTTAAGGGCACAAAGGTGGATCAGGTCTTTATCGGTACATGCACGAACGGACGACTCGATGACCTTGAGATCGCTGCAAGTATTCTGGAAGGTGAGCAAAGGCATCCTGACACACGCTTAATAATAACGCCTGCATCCCGGGATATATACTTACAGGCAGTAGAAGCAGGATATATCGCAACATTCATCAAAGCCGGTGCGGCAGTAATGGCACCCGGATGCGGTGCATGTGTTGGCGTGCATCAGGGAATCTTAGGCGATGGCGAGGTATGCCTGGCAACCCAGAACCGTAACTTCAAAGGAAGAATGGGCAATACAGAAGGACTTATCTATCTCTCATCCCCTGCAACCGCGGCGGCATCTGCAATTGCAGGTGAGATCGTTGACCCGAGGGAGGTGCTTTAAATGGAAACGAAATTAAAAGGCAGATCATGGAAATTCGGTGATGACATCAGCACAGACCTTATAGCACCCGGTCGCTTGTTCCACCTCAGGACAAACCTTCCAGAACTTGCTAAACACGTATTGGAAGATGCAGATCCGGAATTCCCGTCAAAGGTACGGAAAGGCGACTTCGTGGTTGGTGGCAGTAATTTCGGGCTTGGTTCAAGCAGGGAACACGCCCCTACGATCATCAAAATCGCAGGTGTGGGTGCAGTTCTGGCAAAATCATTTGCACGCATATTCTACCGCAATGGTATCAATGTCGGTCTTCCGTTGTTGATATGTGACACCGATGTGATCGATGAAGGCGATGAACTGGATATCGACCTGTCAGCCGGCACGATCAAGGACGTGACAAAAGGGATCGAGATCACGTTTTCGCCTCTTCCTGATGTAATGATCAAGATCCTGCAGGACGGCGGACTTGCGGCACACATCGAAAAACATGGCGATTTCAACCTGGATTGAGTCCGAATATATGAACATGGAAATGCGTGGGTGTTTGAGTGCTTGCTGAGAGTCTTCAACTCACCCGCACTGCATCCCCTATCGCCTTTTGCCACGCAGCCGCATCATCGACTTCGATCTCGCGCTTTCGGACATCATCCCCGGATTCCGAAACAATAAGCCTTGGCTTTTTGAACAATCCACCATTTAAAACCCTTGAACCTATTATGGACTTGACTTTAATTTCTTCCCTCATACCATCATGCTGATCGATGATCACCAGGCGCTTGTTTGTCAGTACTAAAAATTGTGAGCCTGTTCGTGCTAATCTTAAAAGATGCTCACCCTTCAAGTAATCGGCTCGCAGTTGCCCGAGCAGGTCAAGTACTTTTTCACGGTTTTTTGGCTGGATACTGAGAATCTCTATCTCCTTTGAACCCATCAGGAGAAAAATACGTTTTGATTCGGCATGCAAACCTATTATCTCATTTGCCCCAACGCGACGGAATATTTCGGACTTATTCGAGAGCATCCCGCCTGTTCCTTTTTTGAAAAATAGATTCTTGTTCGTAACAACCATCACAAGCTTATCCTTCCCAATTACTATAGGCTCACTTGCCAGCACATGCTCGCTACTCTTAAGAATTGCCCCACCGATCACAGTATTATTTGGATCTGGCACACCTGCTTCGCCCATCACCTGTCCATCAGGGCAGTAGTGTTCAAGCATCCTGACAAGCAAAGCGCCGCCGATGAGTTTTACATTATGCCCTGCAGCTTCCTCCTCCGCTCCTTTTGTGAAATGGGAAGTTGTAACAATGATCACACCATCTACGTTATCGCGATATCGCAGGCTGCTGTACTCACGCACTTCTTTTACACCAACGGCATCAGCATACCGTTTTACCTGTACAAGCCATCTGTGTGACAGGCCAAAATGCTCAAGTTCAAGCTCAATATCAATGCCACCATCGCGTGAATGCCTGGTAACCACTGCTGCATATCCCATTTGTTCGAACAGGTACGCTACAAGATTCTCAAAATCGTGTGGGTTTGTGTTCAAAAGATATTCGAGCGTCCATCTGGTCATATCAGTCCTCGCCAACTGAGTATGAAAGGCCGCATTCCGGGCAAGAATAAGTAGTTATGATTGCACCGTTTTTGCTTTTCTCTTCTTTTGTATTCATCCACGTGCCACAGGTGATGCATTTTTGATCGAAGATGGTACGATCTTTTATAGGTGGTTCATTTTTACCTGCCATTTTCACACTTTCTAAACTTATAAAATATATATGGTTTACACCTGTTATATGGAGACTTAATATTAATTAATTCTGCACGGTTGTGCATAATTCATGAACCGCAGTAATGCCCATTCAGGAACGATATACATATGTGATGTTCCCAATATGGCACATCGTGAAGTTTTATCCGGCCAAAGACCATGCTACCCGATATAAAAGCCATTCCTCGGTGATGTTAGTTACCAAAAAAACAATGAAAACGATCAGGCTGGTAATAACCAAAAATATGATCGCTATTTGTTTTCGGGTGGTTTGTGGTTGTGCGATCCTCCTGCCAGTCGATATACTTTATGTGTAAACCAGCCAATATACACTGGGAAATATGGACACCGATGAACTCGCAGCATTGTTAAACACGCCTGGAAACAAGCACAGTCTCTCAATACTTGCTGAATTGGCAGGTGGTGAGCAGTATGTATCTGAACTTGCAGACAAGATCGGGATATCACGCCCGCTTCTGTATCTTCATCTTAAGAAGCTTGTAAATGTGGGGCTGGTTGAAGGGGAAATTCGACACTTTGACGAACCGCCATATACTAAAAAATATGTATTTGTATAGGTGGTTTCGATAAAATCTCGATGCACATCTCATATTACCAGACCTCGCGCAGCAATACCGCCGTAGGCGGCGTATTCTAAACATTATTAAATATATCTCGGCCGAATAAATCGGAACATTTTCAATAACATTGGTGTGTAATAATGCTATGCTGCGTTATCCGGTAGTGCCCCCGAAATCGTGACTTTCTATAATAATCGTTATGTTGCGAGACAATCGGTAGATTTTAAGAGTGTTATTCGGAATCAATATCAATAACGGACTTGAACTATGACAAAAGCGCATTAGGTCTCGTAACTTAGGACACGACCTGTTATCCTATATGTAAATAATAAATTGAAATGCCGAGAAAACGTCACCGTTCGCGCCAGTGGTAAAGGGATGCGCGCCTCCGGCGTATTGCTTCGGCGTCAAAAACCGCTAAACAAATACAAAAATATTACCGTACAAATTCTTTTCATGTAGAAACAACATTAGAATATATTGGTGATATCGTGGAAAATAATTATTTAGTGAGATGAATATACTATACTGCAATACACAAATCGCATATAGCATATTGATATCAGTAATAACAATTATTGGTTTGGCCTGCCTTAACTACAGGTGTTGACTACAATGCAAGAGGTCACGAAAAACTGGAAAAGGTAGCAAAACTGCTTGAATCGCTCGCGTCCCCTGGCAATTGACAATACTTAAGCCATTTAAGCGTAAATCCCAATTTTGAGAGGCACGAACCCATTACTGTTCATCAAATTAACTTAAAAGCCGATCTCACATTGCATTGAGTCGGCGTATTCTATCTTCTGTCAATGGATGTGTCCTGAAGAGTGACATCAGTGCGCTGCTCCGAAGCGGGTTTACAATAAACATGTGCGCCGTGTTTTCAGATGCTTTCACATCACCCTTCCCGGGACGGTAATGTTTTGCACCGTATTCCAGTTTTTCAAGAGCGTTCGCAAGCGCCCAGGGTTTTTGTGATATTCGTACACCTTCTGCGTCTGCTGCATACTCGCGTGATCTTGAGATCGCGAGCTGGATAATGGTCGCTGCAATTGGAGCCAATACTGCGAGCACAATGAATCCTACAATATTTGAGCCGCCCTCATTGTCCCGACCGCCGATCCCGCCGAAAATTGCATCCCAGCGCGCGATTGTTGCGACTATAGTAATAACACCTGCGATTGTTGCTGCAACAGCACTTATCAATGTGTCACGGTTCTTAACATGTGCAAGTTCATGTGCAAGCACGCCTTCAAGTTCCTCTGGTGTCAACAGGTTAAGAATGCCTGTTGTAGCGGCAACAGCTGCATGTTTTGGGTCACGGCCTGTCGCAAAAGCATTTGGCATCGATGTTTTTACGATGTACACTTTCGGCATAGGAATGTGTGCACGCATTGCGAGATTTTGAACGACCCTGTATAACTGGGGTTGTTCATCCTCTGTCACTTCTTTTGCACGATACATCTTAAGAACGATCTTGTCGCTGTACCAGTAACTTCCAAAGTTCATTATAACTGCAAACACAAATGCAATTATCATGCCGCTTTGACCGCCAGCTGCGCGCCCGACAATAACTAACAATCCGGTAAGAGATGCTAACAAAATAGTTGTTTTAAACATATTGTTCATGATTTACCCCATAAGATGGTGTTTACATTTATCATATATATTTGATTGGATATATAGTACTTGCGCGTGTGTGCACAAAACGTACAATACCGATGATGAAACCCTGCAATTGACATATACTGCCAATAAAGGTTTATCTGGAAATTGGGCGAAAAAAGAAAAGGAAGGAGCAAAGGCGGATGCCGCCTATATCCCTTCTAAAGACAGGTTTTCTTCCATATCCATGTCAGAGAGCAAAGATTTAAGTTCTGCCATATCGGATTCAATATCCATGATTTCGGTGTCAGTGAGACCAACAGCCTCATTGGCAAGTGCACTGTCTGCAGCAGACACCTGCTGCACAGGTATATCCTGGGTTGTGGTTTCGGCCGGCGTATCACTTACGCAGCCTGACACTACAAGTCCGGCCAATAGGACTGCAAACATTATGAGATTTTTAATGTAAGGGGTTTTATTCATCTCCTTATTGGCCATCATTAATTACTCCCATTTCCATCAGTTGTATTACAATCAGTTAAGTTTCCATCAGTTGTATTACAATCAGTTAAGTTTCCATCTGTTGCATTCCAATCAGTTGAGTTTCCATCTGTTGTGTTCCAATCAGTTGAGTTTCCATCTGTTGTGTTCCAATCAGTTGTGTTTCCACCTGTTGTGTTTCCATCTGTTATATTTCCGTCTGAATCGGTTTCATTACTCCCTGATAGATCATCTGTCCCGGCTTCATTTTCCGGTGTTGTCACAACAGTCGCCCACTGTATATCTCCTGAAGATTCGCCAGCCTTTTCGACTTTGTATATACCGGTTCCAGAGAGTATAACGCTGCCTTTACCTTCTGCTGTGAAGTTTACATCATTACCATGTAGCATGATAGTCAGGCGTGAACCTGTTATATGAACGGTTCCGGTAAAATTGTGATAGATCATTGCGCAATTGTCATAGTCTTCACTGTCAGCATTAATTTCTACATAATCACCGCTAATGGTTATATTAGAATCACCTGCAAGATCCTTAATGACAAGTTCTGCATCAGTTGCTGTAATATTTAGTGTAAGATCACCTGAAAGTACTGCAGTACCATTACCTTCTGCTGTAAGTGTACCGTTACCGTCAAGTACTGCAAAACCGTGCCTGTATGATTTAAGTTCATTGAATATGTCTTTTAATATACAATTTGCTTCATGTATGCTCCCGGTTGCCTGGTGCATGTATTGCCTTGCCTCATTCACGGCATCGTCATTTTGATTCTGGAACGTGTCCCGTGCATGTTTCTGGTTTTGCTTAGCCTCTCCTATCAACTCATTGTATTCAGCAAGCATTTCTTCGAGTTCTTCAGTGTTCTCTCCTGCAGCATTTAACCGTTTGATCTCATCTTCAAGACGAAGTGAAAGACTTCCGGATTTTACAAGGAAATTGTTGAGCCTATTATTGACCGACTTTCCTGCAAAGTATTTTGCACGTTTCTCTGCATCTTTCAGGATATTACGGATTTCCTTTGCCGTATTTTCAAGTTCCTGCTTTGTCTGTGCAGACCCCACATTCATTTTTTGCTGTTCCAGTTGTTCTATATATCCTTCAATTATTTCAGAACCCCCTGAGTCACCACCCGTATTTTCAATATTTTCCTGTACAGTCCTAAGGTGTGTGACCATATATTCTATAGTCTGGTTCATGTAAGCACGAGTCGCTCCAATTACCTCTTCCGAATCTGCAGATACCTTTTTATTATTGATCTTGATCTTCAGATCTTTATAATCTTTCTGTGCATCTGAATAATTATTTCTTACAGTTGCCATTCGCTCTTTTGCGGACCTGTATTGTGCAGCAGTGTTCGCAACATTGGCCCGAACCAGATTTGCAGTCTTTGTCCTGTTTTGCATATACGGTTCAACACATGGCGCATTATCAGATGTGTTTATTCTATCCCTTACCTGATCTTTGGTCATATTCAAGGCCGCACCATTACTATTTGCTCTTACACCTCTTTGTGTCATGTCCTTGTCATATTTTTCTGCAAGCGCATTTGCTGGCAGAACACTGGCTAATATCAACACAACTGCGAGATATGCAATCATTTTCATTGCTTTTGATCTCATTGATCTCATATTTTATATCCTCCGTTTTAATAATGAATACGGTTCCCAATTGGCAAGTTTTAATATAAGCATACTTTACTTTATGAAAAAACATAATGATTTAAAATTGGATTTAAAGCATTATTTCATAATGTTTTGCTTTATAAAACTTTATCTACCCTTAAAATCTATGAGCAAAAGATATATGCAAACAACACTTTAACGTACCATTGTGAGATCAAAATACATATTTCATGTGCTGGCATACGCATTAGCCATATTATTACTAATTAGCACAGCACAGGCAGCAGGCACCGCCACCATACATGGTGCGGTATATAAATGGTACACATTCCAACCGATCGAGAATGCGGTTATCGAAGTAAATTCCACTCCTCCGCAGTCTATTGTGGCAAGGTATGGGTTATATTCATTTAATCTTGCGCAGGGAGATTACCTGATCACTGCCAGATATTACCAGAATAATACACTTGCATGTTTCACGGATGAAACGATAACAATAACAGATGACGGCAATTATGTGCTGGACTTACTGCTCTTTCCGGCATATGATGATGAACTTGTAAATGAAACGGAATTGTCAGGCATAACCGAGGATTTTAACGAAGAAACAATGTTAATTGAAGAGAGCACAGATCATCGTTTGTTCTATCCGGTTGCCCTGATAATGATCTTTATTATTGTCCGCATTTCAATTTACGCATACAAAAAGCGCTCTCCTGAAAATGAAAAAAACGAAGCCGAAACAAAAAGACTAATAGTACCGCCGGATGAAAAAGAGATCGATGTACCTGAAGAAAACGATCCGGTAATTAAAACAAAAACAACCGCGCCCCTTCCAGCTGACCTGTTGGAAGTAATGGAAATTATAAAAACAAGCGGCGGTCGGATCACACAAAAAGAACTTCGCAGCAAACTGAAATATTCCGAAGCGAAAGTAAGCCTTATGGTCTCAGATCTTGAACAAAGAGGCCTTATCGAGAAATTCAAAAAGGGCAGGGGCAATATCATTCGAATTAGTGATGGGGAATAAAAATGCAACATCATCTTCTATCAAAATATCTAACTGTCATCAAACAGTAGCGATAAAAGTATTATTAATGAGCACATTTGACACTGAAAAGTTAAAACGAGGATAATATGCGAGTTTCAATGGATATAGAATTAAAAGATATTCCCGGGCAGTTACTTTTAGCACTAAACCCGATATCTGAATTGAAAGGAAACCTGGTATCTGTGGTCCACCATCATGAAAAACGCACACCCCGCGGCACAATTCCAGTTCAGCTTGTGCTTGAGATCGATCCTGATAAACTTGATGCGATCATTTCACGATTTGAGAGGAGCGGTGTAAGTGTTGTCAGGGCAGGAGAAGAACGATTCCTTGAACACGGCGCAGTCATCATGATAGGTCATATCATTCACACAGACATACAGGACACGATCGACAATATCGACAGGACAGGATTTGCAGAGGTAGTTGATCTTTCTCTTTCAATGCCTAGCATAGATATGCCTTCATCAGCACTCCTGAAAATAGATGCTATCGGGAAACCGGAAATGAACGATGCCATATTGTTGCTAAAAGCAGTGGCTGATAAAAAAGATATTCTGGTCATTGAGCCGATAGATACTGAATTAATGTAATAGGTGATCCAATGAAAACAATACGTGCATCCATTATTGGATTTGGGGCTGTCGGACAGGGAGTTGCAGAGGTACTGTTACAAAAGGACGAATATCTCAAAAATATTGGTCTTGACATCAAGGTTGTAGCAATCGCGGATTCAAAAGGGGCTGCCATTGATCCTGATGGTGTGGATCTCTCAAAAGTCCTGTCCAAAAAACGTGCCAATGGTAAAGATAAAGGTACTGTGGGATCCGAAAAGTACACAGGACTCGAGATCATCACAACCATAGACCATGAACTTGTGATCGAAACCACACCAACCGATATCGATACAGGTGGGGTCGGGCTTGCAAACATGCGTGCGGCTTTTGAGCATGGCCGTGATGTTGTCACTTCGAACAAGGGACCGCTTGCGCTAAAGTACAGGGAACTGGCAGGGATCGCAAGTGAAAACGGTTCTAATTTCAAATTCGAAGCAACGGTCGGCGGTGCGATGCCGATCATCAATCTCATCAGGGAGGTCCTTGCAGGTAATGATATTATCAGTATCGAAGGAATATTGAACGGGACATGCAACTACATACTAACGCGCATGATGGAAGAACAGGCTTCCTACGAGCAGATGCTTGCCGAATCACAGGAACTCGGTATTGCCGAGACCGACCCGGCCTATGACGTTGAGGGGATCGATGCGGCATGTAAATTGGTTATCCTCGCAAATTCCATCTTTGGGATGGATGCCACTTACAAGGATATTGATGTTACGGGGATCACAAAGATCACACCTGAATCCCTGATGCTGGCACAGAATGACGGATATGTGGTCAAACTGATAGGAGAGGTCAGGAAAGACCTGATCCGTGTGGGACCTAGATTGGTTCCGGTCGGACATCCGCTGGCGGTAGGCGGAACACTAAACGTCGCATCCATCCAGACTGACCTTGCAGGAACTGTGACGATCACAGGCAAGGGCGCAGGTTCCATAGAGACTGCAAGTGCGATCATAAGCGATGTTATAGCGATCTATCGATAACAGGTTAAATGGGCATAACCGTGTGATCTAATGATATTGGGTAACCTTTTACACTAATTCAGAATGTGAGTGAGATATTACCAATTCGCTTATCAATTAATAGCATAAACTTTGGAGTGACATGACAGGTTTTAACGAATTTGCACAGGTGTGCAGGACTATCGAAAACATTCCGGGCTCACTTGAGATGACAGGGCATGTTGCACAACTCCTGCAGGATGTCACCTGTGATGAACTTCCGGTTGTTACGCATTTTATCATGGGCGAGGTGTTTCCTGCATGGAGTAGCGAAGATCTGGGTATTGGCACGAGCCTGCTCTATGCTGCACTTTCAAAAACGGCAGGTATATCGATCAAAGAAATGGAATTACTAGTTCGCGATACGGGTGACATCGGGATGGCTGCAACGGTGGCACTGTCCAATAAAACATTTTCATCATTTCTCTGTGAAACGCCACAACTTGCCATACTTGAGGTGTTCGAGCGTTTCAAGAACATATCAAAAGTTTCCGGAAAAGGTTCCCAGGCAACTAAAATAAAAAACCTGCAGTATCTTTTCAATTCATCTTCCCCGGAACAAGCCGGGTATATAGCACGACTTGCAATTGAAGACCTGCGTATTGGTGTTGGTGAGGGAATTGTAAGGGATGCAATTTCAAAGGCGTTTGAGGTTCCTGTTCCTGATGTTGAACGCGCGTTCATGTTGACCAATGACATGGGACTTGTTGCAGTTACTGCAAGACGCGGCGGTTCAGGGGAAGTTACAAAATTAGGCCTTGAGTTGAAACGTCCTATCAAGATGATGCTTGCCCAGGTCACACCAACTATTGAAAGTGCAATAAGTGAAATGGAAACTGTTGCTATTGAGTGGAAATTCGATGGCGCACGCGTCCAGATACATAAGGATGGCGACAATATTACGTTATTCTCAAGACGGCTTGAAAACGTAACCCGTTCACTACCTGATATTGTTTCGGCGGTTAAGGAACACGTCAGCGCTGATTCAGCGATACTTGATGGTGAGGCGTTCGCAGTTGATGAATCCGGCAGACCGCGCGCGTTCCAGGAGATATTGAAACGTTTCCGCCGCAAATATGATGTGGAGACGACTGCACGTAAGATCCCACTTACTTTGCGACTATTTGACCTGGTGTACCTGAATGGTGAGGATCTTATTGATAAGCCGCTTACCGATCGTAGGGCTGCACTGCTTGGTTGTGTCGAGAATGCAGGTACTGTCAAGGTGGATGAGCAGGTACTGACAGGCGATATTGAAGAAGTGAACAGGATATATAATGAAGCATTGGAGGCTGGTCATGAAGGGATAATGATCAAAAATCCAAATTCACCATATTCCCCCGGAAAGCGCGGTAAGAACTGGCTCAAGAAAAAACCAGTGATGGAAACGCTTGATCTTGTTGTGATCGGTGCAGAATGGGGATATGGCAGGCGTGCTAATTATATGGGTTCATACACTCTTGCATGCCATGACCCGGATACGGGACGATTTTTGCCTCTGGGAAAGGTTGGAACCGGCATTAATGATGAGCAACTTGCAGAACTTACAGCGACATTTTCAAACCTGATCGTCATTGAATCCGGCATGGGGATAGAACTTAAGCCTGAAGTGGTGTTTGAGATCGCATTCGAGGAGATACAGAAAAGTACGAATTATGAATCCGGGTTTGCGCTTCGTTTCCCGAGACTTGTAAATATCAGGGATGACAAATCTCCGGATGAGGCCGACACCATCCAGCGTATAGAATACATATATTCTATGCAACGTAAGTAAAATTGAACTTGTTAAACCAGACAGCGCTGTACACCACTACTGTCAGGAATATGTACGAGTTACCAATGCCTGCTTGGTTGTGTTTACGTATATTGTTATAAAAATGGGATTTACGGGTTGGCAGAAGCTGTGCAAGGTGTTGCCTGTAATTGGAACTGTACTCCACAGGTGACGCGTTTTTTGCGTCGCTTCTGTTGCACCAGCCCCCGCTATCTGTGTGAAAAATGCACGCAGGGACAACCAATATGTGGCAGGAATAACTCCATCTGAGGTCAAGTATTAATTTACGAGACCTTTCATTATTTCCGGTGATAATAACATCTCGAACCAAACGTTATGACGGCACACCCGATAGCAGCAGGTATGTGGGATGTGATCATCAAAATAATATTTATGGATACACTGGCATATGATAGCATGAATTCAATTTATTCGAAAAGTTTCCAGTAAATATTACGATATTATTTTTTTTCTCAACTTATGAATTACATGCGCATAATCTTTATGTACTAGTAACGTTATTCAAAGATTCGCTTTACATTAGTTTAAGTTTAGTGTATAAGATGTTCTTGTAGTTTATATTATGAGAATGTTCGAACGCAGTAATTGCGTGAGTAAGATACATTATAATGAAATCTTGCGGAGGAGCATTAATGAGTAGAAGATCCCAACAAAGGATAACAAGGAAAACAAATCCCAGAGTCCCAGCTTTAATTTTTGCACTCAAGGACGCATCACGTGCTAATGATGCACCGATCTGGAGAGACATTGCGAAAAGGCTCGAAAAACCCAGTCGCCAATACGCAGCAGTGAATATGAGTACCATTAACAGGCACTCATCCGAAAATGAAGTAGTCATTGTAGCAGGTAAGGTACTTGGTGCCGGGGCATTGGGTCATGCAGTAACTGTTGCAGCACTTGGTTTTAGTGGTGTGGCAGCAAAAAAGATAACCGTGGTCGGAGGCAAATGCCTGACCATCGAACAGATACTCGATGAAAGTCCGAGAGGGTCTGGAATAAGGATTTTACAATAGGTGTTTAATATGATGGTTATTGATGCAGATGGACTCATAATGGGACGGCTTGCAAGTACTGTTGCAAAGCGTTTGTTAGCAGGAGAAGAGATCGGGATCGTGAATGCGGAAAAAGCAGTGATATCCGGTTCAAAAGTGACGACATTTGAAGAGTACAAAGAAATAAGGAATATGGGTACACGTGAATTTGGCCCGTATTTTCCAAAAAGACCTGAAAGGATACTTAAAAGAACTGTACGGGGTATGCTTCCATACAAGCGATTAAGAGGAAAGGACGCAATGGCACGACTTAAGATCCATGTAGGCATTCCATCAGAGCTTAAAGGTGAAAAACTCATTACGGTTGAAAATGCCAGTATGAACCGATTAAGCTCAAACAAGTACGTCAGACTCGGGGATGTAAGTAAACACTTAGGTGCAAAATTCTAAGGAGGATAATACATGGCTACCAAAATTATCAATTCATCAGGTAAGAATAAAACCGCAATTGCCCGTGCAACGATCACAAAAGGTACAGGCAGGACACGGATCAACAAAAAACCGATAGAGATATATGATCCGGAGTTTGCAAAACTCAAGATACTTGAGCCGCTTATGCTTGCAGGTGAAGATATTATATCCGGTATAGACATAAATGTAAATGTTCACGGAGGCGGAATAATCGGTCAGGCAAATGCAGTAAGGACTGCGATTGCAAGAGGGATTATTGAATGGACCAATGATACTAATATCCGGAATGCCTTTGCAGAATATGACCGTAATTTAATTGTCAATGATTTCAGGCAAAAGGAAACAAAGAAATTTGGTGGACCAGGTGCACGTGCACGATACCAGAAATCTTACAGGTAGGATCTTAAAATATGATTCCAGTTCGATGTTTCACATGTGGTAAGGTAATTTCCAATAGTTGGGAAGAATACAAGAAACGTACCAGTGAGGGTGAGGAAAAAGCAGCAGTACTTGATGATCTGGATATTTCAAGATATTGTTGCAGGAGAATTTTCCTTGCTCATGTAGAATTGGTTGATGTAGTGGCACCATACCATTAAAGGGACCGTAGGGTAGCCTGGACCATCCTTCGGCGTTCGGGACATGTTGGGTGACAACGTCACCAATGCGAACCACGCCGGTACCTGAGTTCAAATCTCAGCGGCCCCATTCCTGTTTTTCACAGGAATATGGTATTTACCGTAATTTACATAACGTATATTTGAATAGAATGACGACCACATTTCGGAGGGATTCCGAAAAAAATCATAATATTATATTTAACGATTGCAGTATAATATAGATAATAGGCACGATCGGTCTGTTAGGATCATTTCGTTGAGCCTTGTTCATTTTTACGTACTGTTCTATTAATAAAAATTATAATTATTACAATTACAATTAATTATAGTTATAGTTATAATTCCAATTATAATTTAAATTCAGGGTGATTAATTGAGTAAACAAGTTTATACCAGATATGAGCGTGCGAGAATTGTTGGTGCAAGATCACTTCAAATCTCAATGGGAGCACCCATTTTGATTGATGGTGACTCTCTCGATTCGTTGTGCATTGCGATGGAAGAACTGGAACAGGGTATAATTCCTATTACGGTCAAAAGATATTACAAATAACTGAGGTGAATACATGGAAGTTACAGATCAAGTGGTAGAAGAAAATATCGAAGAAAATATCGAAGAAAATGTAGAAGAATGTGTGGAAGAAAATGTAGAAGAATGTGTGGAAGAAAATGTAGATGAATGTGTGGAAGAAAATGTAGAAGAATGTGTGGAAGAAAATGTAGATGAATGTGTGGAAGAAAATGTAGATGAATGTGTGGAAGAAAATGTAGAAGAGTGTGTGGAAGAAAATGTAGAAGAAAATGTGGGGAATGCAGAAAAGAATGTAGAAGTAAAAGAATCCACATCACTTGTACCTATTGATGAATACCTTGCAGCAGGAATTCATATCGGTACGCAGCAGAAAACACAGAATATGATGAGATTTGTGTATCGTGTCCGAACAGACGGGCTATATGTTCTTGACATCCAATCAACTGATGAGCGTATCAGGCTTAATGCAAATTTCCTTTCCAAATATGACCCGGCCAAGATTCTTGTAGTATCTGCACGCCAATATGGGCAATATCCTGCAAAGATGTTCGCAAAAGCGATCGGTGCAAAAGCGATGGTTGGAAGGTTCATTCCGGGTAAACTTACAAATCCTAACCTGGAAGGATTCTTTGAACCGGATGTTATTGTTGTGACTGATCCAACAGGTGATGCACAGGTTATAAAAGAGTCTGTGAACATAGGTGTTCCAGTGGTTGCATTGTGTGATACCAATAACATGACATCTAACGTAGATCTGGTCATTCCTACAAACAACAAAGGTAGAAAAGCACTGTCTCTTGTGTACTGGTTACTTGCAAGAGGTGTTGCACAGGCGAACGATATTCCGTTCAACTATGAAGTCACAGACTTCGAGCCTGGATTGTAAGACCATATTCGAATTGTCATCTTTCACTTATAATTGTAGAATAATATCTACAAAAGATTGTAGATAGCACTACATATAGCAGATGCCCACATCTATGGTCGGGGTGAAATAGTATGAGACAACCAACAGTTGCAGGACAGTTCTATTCGCTAAATCCAAAGTCTCTTAAAAAAGAGGTCAATAAATGCTTTAGCGGTATTGATATATCGCAGCGCGATGTGATCGGTGCTATTGTACCGCATGCCGGATACGCATATTCGGGTTCGGTTGCAGCACATGTATACGCAGTACTCCCAAAGGCAGACACCTATATTATACTGGGACCAAACCATACAGGTATGGGTTCATTGGTCTCGGTGTCACAAAATACGTGGTCAACGCCGCTTGGGGAAATCGAAACTGATATCGAACTTGCGAAATCACTTGCAGGCAGCATTGTGGATCTTGATGAACTTGCTCACAACTATGAGCATTCCATCGAAGTCCAGTTGCCGTTTTTACAGTATCGGTTCGGAAACGACTTCAAGATACTGGCAATATGCATGGGATTGCAGGATGAAGAGACCGCAATTGAAGTAGGCAATGAGATCGCCAGGGCAGTATCAGAAAGTGGTAAAAAAGTGGTTATTATCGCATCAAGTGATTTTACCCATTATCAGCCCGCTGATATTGCACATGATGTAGATCATAATCTTATTGAAGCGATCCTGAATATGGACGTTCCACAATTTTACAGGCGACGTGCTGAAAAGAATGTCTCTGCATGTGGGTACGGTCCTATTGCAGCAATGCTCACTGCAACAAATGTTCTTGGCACAAAGAAGAAGTCTCTTCTGAAATATGCAACAAGCGGTGACGTGACCGGGGACATGTCTGCTGTTGTTGGATATGCGGCGATCATTGTAGAATAATGCCGATTCAATGTAGTGTGCAGCACTTAATCGCAACAAGTAATTCACAAAGGAGTAATGATCAATGGTAACTTGTTCTGCACCCGGGAAAATATACCTGTTTGGTGAACATGCAGTGGTCTATGGTGAAAGCGCCATATGCTGTGCAGTAGACCTTCGAACCCGTGTGCATGGACAACCTGGCGAATCCGTGAAGATCGAATCGGTTCTTGGAAAGACAGGCATTGATCCTGGGATACACCCTTATGTTTCGGCAGTGATCGAGTGCATGAGGGAATTTACATCGATCAAAGGTGTGAATATCAAAATCGATTCAGACATTCCGGTTGGTTCAGGTTTAGGCTCATCGGCTGCTGTAACGATTGCAACCATTGCGGCACTGAATTATCTTTTTGACTGTAAGTTAACTCTTGAAGATATCGCAAAACTTGGACATGAAGTGGAGATACAGGTTCAGGGTGTTGCGAGTCCTACTGATACTTATATCAGCACAATGGGCGGTGCGGGCATGATACCACAGCGAACAAAATTGAAACATCTTGATTGCGAGATCGTGATCGGCAACACGGGCATGTTCTCTTCCACAAAAGAACTTGTTGTAAATGTCGCGAACTTGCGAGAAAGTTATCCACAGGTTATAGGTCCGATCCTGTCAACAATTGGCAGTATATCAGAAATTGGTAAAGAACTTGTGAACAACGGCGATTACGCATCAATAGGAAAATTGATGAACATCAATCACGGACTGCTTGATTCAGTTGGTGTTAGTAGTATTGAACTGTCATCACTCGTCTATGCTGCACGTAACAGTGGAGCATTCGGTGCGAAGATCACGGGTGCCGGTGGTGGAGGTTGTATGGTGGCATTGGTGGACAAAGCCAAAACAGGGACTGTTGCTGATGCAATTAATGCAGCAGGCGGAAGTTCGATCATCACAAACACAACAGAACACGGGGTCTTGGTGGAGTCAGATCAATGAACGCATTAAATGATATTACAATACTGAAGATCGGAGGCAGCATCATTACTGATAAGGATGCGGATGATGGCGCTCCGAACAATAGTGAGATCAAGCGGATCGCAGGTGAAATATCAAAACATCATGGAAAGTTGATAGTTGTTCACGGTGCAGGTTCATTCGGACACCCGCAGGCAAAGAAGTATGCACTTAATAAAAAGTTCGATGCTAAAGGTGCTCTTATCACTCATATATCCGTGAAAGCACTAAATCACATTGTCGTGGAATCCCTGGCGAATGCAGGAATTGATGCTATTGGAGTGCATCCGATGGGCAGTACTGTATCCGGGGATGGCAGGATTGCGCAAATGTTTATTGAGAACATTCATCTCATGCTTGATAACGGGTTTATACCTGTGCTGCATGGTGATGTGGTGATGGATACGAAACTAGGTACATCAATCTTATCAGGCGATCAGATCGTTACTTATCTTGCAATGCAACTTGGCAGTGCAAGGATCGGCATCGGAAGTGCCAAAGACGGTGTCCTGGATGACAAAGGTGATACGATAGCAGCGATCACGTCCTCGAATTTCAAGGATATTAAGCAATATATCGGCGGCTCGGAAAGTACCGATGTCACTGGTGGAATGCTTGGAAAGGTTGTTGAACTGGTAAGACTTTGCGAAATGTCAAATATTAATTCACGTATATTCAACGCGGGAACATCCGGGAATGTCTCAAGGTTTTTAGATGGGGCAAATATTGGAACCGTGATAACAAAGTAATAATTATGAATTTAGAATTTGAGTTTGGAATTATGAACAATCACATTAAGAAGGTTCGATCATGATCACATCCCAGAGAAAGATGGAGCATCTAGACATATGTGCAACAAGTCCGGTAGAGTCACGGAAGGTAAGTGCAGGTTTCGAAGATGTTATTCTGGTACATCGTGCACTGCCTGAAATCAGCATGGATGCAATAGATATATCTGTTGATTTTATGGGTAAACACCTGGATGCACCGTTTATGATCGCATCCATCACAGGTGGACATTCTGGCACCATAGCCATAAACGCATCGCTTGCAAAGGCCGTTGAAGAGGCTGGTATCGGGATGGGCGTCGGTAGCCAGAGAGCGGCGATCGAGGACCCGAAACAGGAAGACTCTTTCAGGGTGGTTCGTGACGAGGCACCAACTGCATTTATCTATGGTAATGTAGGAGCCGCACAGATCAGGGAATATGGTATTGAAGGCATTGAGAAAATGATAGAAATGATCGATGCAGATGCAATGGCAGTGCACCTGAATTACCTTCAGGAGGCTGTCCAGCCGGAAGGGGACCGGGATGGATCGGGTACACTTGATACAATTAAAGAGATATGTTCCATGAAAATACCTGTTATTATAAAAGAAACAGGTGCCGGAATATCGAATGAGGATGCCATGCTTTTGAAAAAGGCAGGTGTATCTGCGATTGATGTTGGCGGTGTCGGGGGTACAAGTTGGTCAGGTGTTGAAGTATATCGCGCAAGTGCCCGAAATGATATCCTATCGCAACTCCTCGGAGAGCTGTTCTGGGACTTTGGGATACCTACTGTTCCAGGCATTGTTGAGTGCAACGTATCGCTTCCGGTTATTGCAACCGGTGGTGTAAGGACAGGTCTTGATATTGCAAAGTCGATTGCCGTCGGAGCGAATATTGCAAGTGCAGCACTGCCGTTTGTTGAACCTGCAATGAAAGGTAAAGATGAAGTAGTCAATGCTTTGGCCAGTATGTTTAATGAATTGAAAGTGGCCATGTTTCTTTGCGGATGTGACAATATCGAGAAACTGCGCACGACTCCGGCTGTTGTAACCGGAAGGACACTTGAATACCTGACACAGCGCGGGTTTAATGTAAAGGATTTTGCTGTGCGTTAAAACATGAAATAAATATGTCAATTCATTATAAAGAATATCAAAAAAGTCACAGTCATTTGTTCAAAAATAATTGAACATGAAACAAGTTAGAAAAATGGTTAGAATTTAAATATAAACTATAAATTTAAATACAGTTAAAATTGAAAATTGATTAAGAGGTTAATTTATGACAGAAATAGGAATAATCGCAGTCGGTGGATACAATGAAATGGGACGCAACATGACTGCCATAAGGGTTGACGAGGATATTATAATTCTTGATATGGGTCTCAGGTTAGACCGTGTACAGATTCATGAAGACGTTGAGATGGACAGGATGCATTCTCTTGAATTGATCGAAATGGGTGCGATCCCTGATGATACTATCATGAAACAGATCGATGGAACTGTGCGCGCAATCGTATGCACACACGGTCACCTTGACCATATCGGTGCAATACCAAAACTGGCGCACAGGTATGCAGCTCCGATCCTTGGTACTCCCTATACAGCTGCTCTTATAAAACAGCAGATCGAATCTGAGCGCAAGTTCAGCGTCAAGAACAAGATCATTACACTGAATGCAGGTGGGATATACCAGGTCACAGAGGATGTATCGATTGAATTTATCAGGGTACAGCACAGTATTGTTGATGCGGTATTTGCTGCGATACACACACCAGCAGGTGCAATCCTGTATGCATGTGATTTCAAACTTGACCGCACGCCTACACTTGGTGAAGCACCGGACTTTGATCGTTTAAGGAAACTGGGTCAGGAAGGTGTGATCGCAATGATCACAGAAAGTACCAATGCAGGTCGTGCAGGAAAGACTCCTTCCGAGAAAATTGCACATGACATGGTACGTGATGTACTTCTTGGCACTGAAGAATCGGATGTCGGTATGATCATCACCACTTTTGCATCACATATCGCACGTATCAATTCGATAATCAGTGCAGCAGAAGAGATGGGGCGTATTCCAGTTCTGATGGGACGCTCAATGGACAAATATGTACTGACTGCCAGTAAACTCGGGTACATTAAATTGCCTGAGAATATCGAAGTTTACGGAAAACGCAAGGAGATCGATAAGGCATTTAAGAAGATCATGAATGAAGGTAAGGAAAAATACCTGCCAATTGTCACAGGTCACCAGGGAGAACCGGGTGCGATACTCGGTAGGATCGCAAAAGGTGAGACTGCATATGAAATCGAGTCCGGTGACCGTGTTATTTTCTCTGCAAACGTGATTCCAAATCCGATGACAAGGGCGAGTCGCTATGCTCTGGAAACTAAACTTCGAATGCGTGGAGCAAGGATATATGACGCTGTGCATGTGTCCGGTCACGCATACCGTGAGGACCACTGGGAACTTTTACGTTTGATCAATCCTGAGCATGTTATTCCTGCCCATGGATTTATTACGATGCACAGTTCATATATCGAGATGGCAGAAGATGCTGGATATGAGCTTGGTGATACACTACATCTGCTCAGAAATGGTGAAGAGTTGTACATCGAAGAATAATACTGGAGTATATAATAGTCCTATGTGATCGAACATGAATGTAATTGATGAAATTAAAAAACGAAGTGTATATGTCGATAAGGCCATAGGGGAGTTGCTTCCCATCACAGAGCCGGTGGAACTTTACAAGGCATCGCGGTATTTGCCTGATGCTGGCGGCAAACGCCTGCGTCCGGCTACTGTGATCCTTGCGGCTGAGGCAGTAGGTTCAAATGTCAATGCCGTACTTTCGGCAGCTGTTGCTATAGAACTTGTCCATAACTTCACATTGGTCCATGATGACATCATGGACAAGGATGGAATCCGACGTGGCGTGCCTTCAGTTCATGTAGAATGGAGTGAAGCATGTGCCATTCTGGCAGGCGATACGTTATATTCAAAATCTTTTGAGATACTTTCACGTATTGATTGTGACCCGGTGCGCGTTGTGAAATCCATTGAACTCCTGTCCGGAACATGTGCCGAAATATGTGAAGGACAGTGGATGGATATTAATTTTGAGAACAGGGATGATGTAGGGGAACATGAATATCTTGAGATGGTCAAGAAAAAGACATCTGTCCTTTATGCAGCATCCGCAAAGATCGGCGCATTGCTTGGCGGTGCATCTGATGAGGTTGCAGATGCCTTATATGAATTCGGATGCCTGGTAGGAATCGGTTTCCAGATATACGATGATGTGCTTGACCTGGTTACCCCGGAGCAAATATTAGGTAAAGTGCGTGGCAGTGACCTGATGGAGGGGAAGAAAACTGTCATTGCCATCCATGCAATGAAACATGGTGTAAAACTTGATATATTCGGAAGTGGCAGTGCTACAATTTCACAGATCGATGAGGCTGTTAAAATCCTGGAAGATTCCGGTTCGATAGGTTATGCAAATGACCTTGCGATGTCATATATACAGCGGGGTAAGGCAAAACTTGATATTTTGGATGATTCGGAAGCAAAAGATGTGCTTCTGGCAATCGCTGATTATATGATCGAGCGGGCATATTGAAATTGCCTGAAGATGGCTGCAAGGAATGCCGGATATGGTTCTTATAATTGCAGGTCGTAACACGGAGCACATGTTTATTATAAACCCGCTCCGGGGCAGCGTAATGATGTCACTCTTCAGGACGCATCTATTGACAGAAGATCGGATCCGCTGTCTTAATGCGTTGTGAAATTTGATTTCAAGTTGATTTTAGACGGGATTATCAGTGTGGACCGGATTTGGACTGCGATCTTTGATTGTAGTTGAAAATCAAACAATTATTTGCTGGCGACAGTTTTCGTATCACCAACACGAAAGACTGGTTTGCCCGCTCTCGGTCAGGTGAATTATTTCTACACCTTCGTTCTCAAGTTCCAATGAAAGGTAATGCCGATGACAGTCCTTCGGGCTTTTTTCGGCACACATAAGCACGATCTCACCCTCAAGCCCGGACACGTTGTTTATCTTATCCGCCAACCGCGAAAAACTCTCTTTGAACGCACCGGTCTGCATGTATTCGGGATACGTGGATTCCCGAAATCCACCGACACCCGGGCAGTGGTAATATACTATTTCATACATCGGAAGTGCATCCTGCAGCGCGTCCCTGTTAAACTCCTCGCGCCGTGATTGCGGATACCTGCGGATGTCCACCAGATAATTGATGTTGTTCTTTTGCAACATGCCTGTAAACTCATCCATTGGCCTGTTGCTGTATCCGATGGTGTAACATTTTGGATTTTGGTTCATGAATAAGGTTATTTAGTGGTGTCATTTATGATAAATTCGTTGGATTGGCACGGCGTTGGGATATGTCAACGGCGGTCAAGAATTTCCCATTTATGACGGGCGGCTGAAGAGAGCACAGCCCTAACAAACCCCCGACCTCCCAATCCGATCAAGCCGGAACCAAAAAGGCAGCGATATTTTCGTGCCAAAAAAACACGAAAACATCTCATAAGATACTAAACAGCACCGTCCCAACCACCAGTATCACTCCCGCCGCCGCCCACATTGCTGCGCACCCGCGCGCGGGTATAATGGACAAGATGACACACAACCAGCAATTCCAGTTATGACTATAAACGCATGCAGTAAGTATGCAACAATTTTATATTTTCGTAAAGATTATATATGATAATTGAGTAATAAAGAGAATAATTCCAATTATTAATTAGATTTTTTAATAAACGGATGATTTTTCATGCCTCAAAAAATAAAACTTCGGAAAGGTTTGAACGCTGATGCAATATTCAGCCAAGTTCGTTCAGGGTTTGAGAAAATAACAGATAATCGATCAAAAAACATCACGATTTCCCTACCTGATGCACTTATGTCGGCTTTTGCCATGTTTTCTCTCAAAGATCCTTCATTGCTCGCTTTTAATAACAGACATCCCGATGACACGAACTTACAAAAAGTCTACAATATAGAAAACGTACCTTGCGACACTCAGATGCGCACGATTCTAGATGATGTGGAACCTGCTAATATAGAGCCTTTATTCGCGGATATTTTCCGCACGCTTCAGCGCGGGAAGGTTTTGGAACCAATGGTCTTCATGAACAACTCTTATCTACTTTCTATCGATGGTACAGGCTACTTCTCATCGAATAAGATTCATTGTGACTCTTGTTGTACGAAAACGAACTCAAAAACTGGGGATACCACATATCAGCATCAAATATTGGGTGCAGTAATTGTTCATCCTGATGCAAGGGAAGTGATACCGTTTGCACCAGAGCCGATCATCAAACAGGATGGGGAGAAGAAAAATGACAGCGAACGCAATGCAAGCAAGCGTTTTTTGGAGAAATTAAGGAAAGTGCATCCACATTTATCTCTCATTGTGACAGAGGATGGATTAAGTTCAAATGCCCCACACATTCATGAATTGGAAAAACATCAAATACACTATATTTTAGGGGCAAAGGAAGGCGATCACACATTTTTGTTCGATTACGTAGAGTCTGCTACAAAAGAGGGTTTAACAACAGAACATGAAATTGAAATTGATGACATTGTTCATAAATTCCGGTTTATCAATCAGGTCCCCTTGAATGCGTCTAATCAAGATACATTGGTGAATTTTGTACAATACTGGGAAATTACGCCCCAAAAAACGACACCTTTCAGTTGGGTCACGGATCTGCATGTGACAAAAGAAAATGTTTTCAAGATAATGCGCGGCGGCAGGGCACGATGGAAGATCGAGAATGAAACTTTCAACACACTCAAAAATCAGGGATACCAGTTTGAACACAATTTTGGACATGGATATAAGAACTTGTCAGTTGTTTTTGCCATGTTGGTGATGCTGGCGTTTCTGGTGGATCAGGTGCAACAACTTGCCTGCCAACTATTTCAAGCAGTTTGGGGGAAGTTAGGGAGCAAAAGAAGCCTCTGGGAACAAATGAGGGCTTTATTTTTCGGATATAGATTTGATTCGATGGAAGATATCTTCAGAACACTGTTTTATGGATTTAAAAGGGAACGCTTGGTTATTCTTGAAGATTCACCGCCATCTTGATGAATAATTTGGCAATGTGCCTTTGAAAAAACGTAACATATAGGGAAACATGATTTTGACTCCGTCTACTGATAGGTATGGCTTTTTTGGTGATGAACGGTTAAAATATCATGTTCAAGATTTGTGTTATACATAGATTTTGCATAATGCACGCTTAATGGAAGGTTAAACCCCGATAAGTGATATCAAAAAATTCCGGTTGGAAATAAAACGGGAATTGCTGATCCAAAAGCGAAGTTTTTTGTTGCCTAAACGGTATGTGATACGATTTATGAAAACCTCATTTGATTTGTGATATGTACAGATTATGAAATCTGAAGAGATCGAAGCACCAGTTCCCATCATAGGTAAGACATTTCACTACTGCCAAATCCACAATCCAAACATGCAATTCTAATATCTGCAAGTATAATTCACAGTAATCTTGTAATAAAACCAATGCATGAAGGTTAACTGATAACCAAGAGTTACAAAAAAATGACTGGATCAGTATACTAAATATACTTCCAACCCAAAACCACAATTGATAGATGCATTTCCAGACTGCCGTAAAGAAACATATTCACACAATGGTTCGTATCAATGAATACATACCCATGAAATATGCAATATATTGACCGTTCTAAACACCTTTAAATAATATGATAACCAAATATACTTTGAGGAAACGGGAATAGCTGCTTGTAAAGTATATCTAAAAAGAGTTACTGTAACCAAGCAAACCATTCATCCCCTCAACTATAATGGCCCGTTTCCCCATACTTGTCATATTTTTGTTACCATTTACCATATAGTTCATCCTACCGATTCTTATGCGATAACTGGAAGTTCTGCAAATTAACCCTTTGCAACCCCTATCGGCAGAACACGTGCAACTTTTTTGGCAATCCCTATGTTATGCATCACATTTACAACTTCACTGCTCGATTTATACACGCCCGGTGCCTCTTCAGCGATTACGGACGGGTGCGTGGCTTTCACGGTGATCCCTATTGCCTCAAGGTTTTTCCTGACGTCCTCGCCATAGAACTCATGCTTTGCACGTGCACGGCTCATCACGCGCCCGGCGCCGTGGCATGCACTTCCAAACGAGATATCCATTGCCGCTTCTGTCCCGTGCAGGATATAAGATGCCGTACCCATGCTACCCGGGACCAGAACCGGCTGCCCGACAGCACGATAAGCATCCGGTACGTCGTGATGGCCAGGCGGGAACGCACGTGTAGCACCTTTGCGGTGCACGTATACTTCTTTTTTCTTGCCATCGATCACGTGCTCTTCAAGTTTCGCGACATTGTGAGCAACATCGTATACAAGATCCATACCAAGGTCATCCATGTCCATGCAAAATAAACGCTCGAACACCTCACGTGTCCAGTGTGTTATGACCTGCCTGTTCGCCCATGCATAATTGGCACCGCATGCCATTGCCTTAAAGTAGTTCTGGGCTTCAGGTGACTGCGCAGGCGCACATGCAAGTTGCTTGTCAGGAAGATCGATGCCGTATTTTTTAACAGCCTGTGAAAGTACACGCAAATGATCGGTGCATATCTGGTGTCCTGCACCACGGGAACCGCAGTGGATCATGATCGTAACCTGGCCTTCTTTAAGACCAAACGACGAAGCAACTTCATTATCGTATATCTTGTCCACATACTGGACTTCAAGAAAATGGTTCCCGCTTCCAAGTGTCCCGAACTGCGGCTTTCCGCGCTTGTGGGCTTTTGCACTTACCTGTGCCGGATCCGCACCTTCGATCAGGCCACTGCCCTCGCAATGCTCAATATCAGCCTCCACACCATACCCCGCTTCAACAGCCCATCTGGAGCCGTGTGTGAAAGCATCATCAAGTTCACTTTCGGATGCACGTATGCGGCTTTTTGATCCGACACCGGATGGAATGTCACGGAAAAGTCTTGACATCAGTTCTTTGATACGCGGGCGCACATCTTCTTCCTGTAGGTTCGTTCGTATGAGCCGGATCCCGCAATTAATATCAAAACCCACACCACCAGGACTGATCACACCTTCTTCCCTGTCAAATGCGGCAACTCCGCCGATAGGAAAACCATACCCGAGATGTGCATCAGGCATTGCCATGGAATATTTCTGGATCCCGGGCAGGGTTGCAACGTTAGCCACCTGGTCAAGGGTCTGTTTCTCAAGACCGTGCATCAAGGTTTCCGATACAAATATGCGACCCGGGACCCTCATGCCCGGCTTGTAATCCATTGGTACTTCCCATGTGTTGTTATCTATTTTTGTAACTAGGTCAAAAGCGCCAGTCGTTTCTGTCTCACCTGTCATTTTCTGTCTCACCTGTCATTCTGTCTCACCTGTCATATTAGTGCCTCCCACCCGTTCTGATGTTTCCGGATAGAAATGTAAAGATAATGTTAGGATAATGTTAGGATAATGTGACGATAATGTGACGATAATGTGACGATAATGTGACGATAATGTGACGATAATGTGTACGAACATATTATTCGGATAAAGCGGCCTATGTGTCAACTACGACCTGCACAACCCAGCCTTCTTTGTTTTCCCCTACCATCAACTCATTGTATGTGACTGCCTTTACTTCGGTGTCAAATTTATGTCGAGTCAGGTTGAGAGGTTCGCCACAGGCAATCGCTGATAGTGAATAATTATCATCGTGCCCTGTGATGTTATCGACCTTAAACTGTCCGAATACTACCTGTTCAACTTCAAAGAGGTAGAGAAGTTCCGATAACCAGTCTACAAGAAGTCCGTCAAGGTCTTCTGATGTAAGTTCGATCCTTTCCCTTACCTCATCAGAAATTGTGCTTGTATCGATCATCGCATTAAACATTGCAACAGCAGCGTTTTGGAATGCTTTTTCTATTGTTGTGCCGTATGCCCTGAATTTTGCATCGGCTGTGTGCTCCAGATATTCATATTCCCTGTTTAGCACTGGCAATGTCATAAACATCTAATTGGATTTATTGTTACATTAAGTTATCCAAAAAACAAAAGTCACAATCAAGCGGAGTATATTTATTGGAATTGATCATAGCCTTTTCCATATGTGAATGATTCGCTGTAAAGCGGTAATATGGCTGCCAATAGCTATTACGACCATAACCCAGCCAAGTACTGAAAAACCTGAGATGTAAACCGGATATACAAAATATATGATGGATGCCAGTATTATCAGGGTAAGCCTGTCAGCTCTCCCCATCACTCCACCGTAATATCTTCCGATGTTAAGTGCCTGTGCCTGCGTGCCGAGATAACTTGTAAGCAGGACTCCGACAATTGTAATTACACCTATCTTCCACTCGACATGCCCTCCAAGGAATATGCCACAGATAATGAATACATCTGAATAACGGTCGATCACATGATCTAAAAAATCACCTTTTACGCCTGCTATATTGAGGTGCCTGGCGATTGCACCGTCAATTGCATCAAGGAATGAGTTAAGGAATACGAATATTCCTGCAATTAACACCAGGAATGGCTCCCCATTTGAATAATAGAAGTATATTCCCGCCATTGCAGCAAATATGAGGGAGATAATAGAAATTACATTTGGAGATATGCCTGCTTTTGCAAAGACTTTTGCAATTGGGTCAATGAATTTTGACATTAATGGTCTTAGGTAATTGAAGGTCATGTGTTTTGTTTAGATAATGCTTGTTTGATTTAATGTTTTTGTATGCATTCAACAATTATTGTATTTATTGCCGTGCAAGATCATACCAGTATTTTACCGCGCACGAATGCTCGATCTGCGTTGTGACCACATAGGCTTCATCAAGTATCTTACCAACTGCAAATGTACCATGACTGTAAATAATCGCACCTTTGTGTTCAGTCAACGCGCGCGCGGTGTTCTTTGCAAGTTCCGGTGTACCGATGCCACCCTTTACGATTGGGATTTCATGCAGAAAATACTGTCCCTCGCTGTCAACGGGCACTATAGCACCAGAATCGCTGAGCAACGACTCTGTTACTGCAAACTGGCAGTGTGCATGTATGATGCCAAGTGCGGAGGTGTTCTTGTATATCTCGCGGTGAACGATGGTTTCGGATGATGCTATCAGGTCAAGACCTGATGTGCCCTCAACTTCAACTTCGACCACGCTGTTCTCTGTGAGCTCATCAAGGGCACTGCCACTCCTGGTTATCAGCATTTTATTCCCAATACGCACACTGATATTTCCAAAGTGCGATTCCACAAGCCCGTGGTCAACAAGCTTTTTCCCGATCCTTGATATTTCCTGCCACATATTTATTCCTGATAGGTTACGTCTGCCATAACATTTATTTGCTATGATTGTATCTAAGAGTTGCATTCTATTAGTGCCTCGGTGGCTCAGCCCGGCAGAGCGAGTGATTTGTAATCACTAAGTCGCGTGTTCGAATCACGCTCGAGGCTTCTTATCTTTTTATTATATGTAGTACTTTTAAGTATTCCTCTTTATCCATGTAGTGGTACTGTCTGTTGGAATCACCTTTTTTCAAACAAGCGTTTTAACAGGTTTATCCGGATTTAAAACACATAGTACTTTCCATAATCATTGAATAATCTTTATATAGTATTGTGTGTATACAACAATCGACCAAGTGTATAAAATTGGTTGTGCAACATTACAGTATTTTTAAATTTCACATAAAGTTATAGAGGTAGAATAAATGAAAATAAGAGTTGTAAGTTCAAAAGAGGAAATCGAAACGTTAAGCAATGAAGAGGAGATCGTGCATCTTGCATTCAGGCCATCCAACAAGGATATTTTTTCACTGGTAATAAAATGTCCAAATGTAAAAGCACTCCATATTCCAAGTTCATATAAAAGAACCATTTCAGGCTCTGCCAAGATGTACCTTACTATGCAGGGCATCGACTTGTTGGAAGGCGATGTATGGGGTCACAGAAAGGACATCAATGAGTATTCAGAAGTATCAAAGAGTGTCTTTGACCGTATAACAGATTTCAGGGCAGAAGGACTTTCAGAAGAGGATATTGCCGATAAAATGACACGAGAGACCAGACTTGGTTCAGATTTCATTGATTTTATCATGAAACAGGCATAGATCCCAAATTTTCAAAATCGATAGTATACTACGAGAAACATGTCCGGCCATGTCGGCTGGACGCATCCACTTTTTTTATTGGATATAATCTATAGGATTATGTAGCCCGAGTAAATCCGACCGTATGGAGGATTTTCTCGTTGTATAATAGGGGCTGTCCTGCAATTCAAAAATTCAGGAAAAATGAGGTCAAATCTAGATTTAAATACAAAAAGAAGGATCGATATTGTTGGATATCGTGATTAATGGACAGCCTCTATAATTTATAGAATTATTGTATTTGTTTAGCGTTTTTTGATACCAATATTATTAATGATGTTAAGGTTCATTCGACATGGAAATATATATTATAATGTTTGGAATCCGCCGCCTGCGGCGGGATTGCTGCACAGGGTCTGGATATATGGACTGTGCATCGACATTTTATCGAAACCATCTACACAAATACGATCACTTTAGTTTATAAGTTCAAATACGTCAAAATATGGCTTTTTTAGACAGTCCATATGCCCCAATCGGCACATTTACCTATTCACCAACAACCTGAACGACCAGTTTCCGAGATCGTGGTCGGTTATCCAGATCTATACAAATGATCTGCTGCCACGTTCCAAGCGCGATCAGACCATTGATTACCGGGAATGTCTCACTCTGTCCGAGCAGGGATGCGCGCACATGTGAATGACCATTACCATCATGCCAGCGCTCATTATGCTGGTATACCATATCCTGCGGCGCGATCCTCTCAAGCGCCTGTGCCAGGTCAAAGACCAAACCGGGTTCGTATTCAAGAGTTGTCACTCCCATAGTAGACCCGGGTGCAAAGACTGTAACAAGACCATCTTTGATCCTTGATTCTTTGACTGCTATTGTAACATCATCCGTGATATCGACAATATCAGTGTTACCTTTCGTATCGAAATGAAGATATTTAGTGACCACTGCCATTGGAACCAATCCATTATAGCGGATTCATAATTACTTCAATTAGACGGAATTTCAGTCAATTTAATGCCCAGTACTGATATCAGTATCACAAATACTGCCATTGCAACAATAAAACCGTATTCTTTATGCACCATGCCGCTAACATTTACTCCTACAAGTAGTACTATGAATACCAGAGTCGAGCCAATTGCTGAAACAATTTCCAGTTGTTTTTTGTTCATCATACGTTAAAAGTAACTTTTGGTACATCAACTTAACGCAAATATCGCAGAATAACACATAATACTATAATATCATGGTACCATAACCCACGTTTAACACCGATTTTCGCAAGCCGTTTATGTTCCACCAAAAACTCACCATTTTTACATAAAAACCTGACGAACAGTACTGTTTTTCATATTTATGGTGTTAGAACATGCCGCACTTAAGCGCGTATGGTCGCGCCGTTTTTTACATCTCCCTTAACCCCTTCCGTTTAGCAACATTGTATTGTTGACACGACACTAGTGTATCGATTCCAAAATCACATTACACAAATCATACATCAATTCCACCAGGCATTTCATCCATTTTATACTTCCATTTAAATATGACCGGGGATTTATTTATATCATCAAAATACTGACTTATGCGATCACTCAGTTCTTCTTTTGACGACACCCTCATTCCCCTTAACAGGCTTCTTGTCATTTTACTGAATAAACTTTCAATAATATTCAGCCATGAAGCATGTTTTGGAGTAAATACAAAATGAAATCTTTGTGGCACACTTTCAAGATATTTTTGCGTTTCCTTTGATGTGTGAACTTTAAGATTATCAAGAATTACGACAATTTTAAGTTTTTTTGGATAATATGAATCAATCATCTTTAAATAATCAACGAACTCAGCACTCCGATGCTGTTCACGAACTTGATATTGGATAATTCCTGTTAACAAGTCGATTCCCGCCAACAAAGAAAGAGTTCCATGCCTTACATACTCATAATCGCGTGAAATTGTAGGATATTCATCTACTACTGGCATCAAATCCGGATATTTATTTCCAACTGCTTGCATACCGGGTTTTTCATCGTATGAAACAATCGCTACATCCATGTTATGGCTTTTTTTATCCATTGCCTTCAACAATTTTACCTGCCTATATGTATGCAAGACAACAGCACTCTTCGGTTCAAAATCCGGATCACGTTGATGAAGATAGGATGATATTTTATGTGGTTTTATGTTGCTTGCACCAAGGATTTTCGAGATGGTTCCAGAAGATATCTTCACTGCTTCAGGATATCCTTCATCCGTGCAGTTATTACGAATATGTTTTGCTAACAGTTCATGTGTCCAAAGTTCATTTGGATATCCGTGATCCTTTGGTTTCATACATGCAAGTGAAATAATCCATGCGCGTCCCTCAGGAGTAATTTCTCTTGGCCTGCCACTTCTTGGCAGATCTTCAATTGCTTCATGAATTCCATATGCAAGAGCTTTTTTTATACATCTGATTACTTTTTGACGGTTTGTGTTCAATTCACCAGCTATCTGCGAATCGTTTTTTCCTCGATAACTCAAAAGCAGAATTTTTGCTCTTTCAACGCTCCTTACGGATTCAGTTCTTGAATGACACAACGAAGTCAGGTATTCAGTTTCTTTGTCAGTCAACTCTAATTTTGGACGTTTGCTTTCAAATGTCATAAAGATTAATGAGCAGCATGGTTAATAAGTCTTGTTATGTTACTTTGGAATCGTTATACTAGTTTCGAAGAAGCCCTTTCAACGGCGCTCAGCGATTTGCCAATCTCCTGAGCGACCTCAGATAAGGTCATATCCGGATTCCCATTCAGCATCCTTAGAATCAAATCCGGCGTTTTTACCTGCGTTTCTACCCGCGTTCCTACTTGTGTTTCTACCTGTGTTTTCTCTGAATCTTCAGTCTTCACGAAATCGCCCAAGTCAGCCCCCGGATGCACTGGCAGACGGATCAGGAAATAGCTGCGATCGTCATCGGTCTTGAACTCGGGAGGTGGAGAACCGTTGCTTTTCATGACTTTCAGGATTTTGGAAATGCCGGTGGAGCGGCCTTCGGCGAGGTCCAGTTCTTTTAGGAACTCGCCGATGCGGCGGTTGCGGTAGCGACGGAAGACGGCCTTCCCATGTTTCAAGTCTTTCAGGCGAATCGAGCGATCCGGACCGGGGAAACTCAGAACCATCAGTTCTTGCGGCATTATCCACACTTCGATGGGTTCACGGATCTCGTAGGAACAATAATAGACGGCACCTATCCGCGAGTAAACTACTCCTCCCTCACCGCATAGCAGCAGGTGGGAGCAGTTCACGAAACAATGGCATTTTAATGTAGTTAAAATCAATAAATAACAACATCGAAGTGCAGTTAAAATTAATAAATAACAACATTGCAATGTGATTAAGTTTATATACATATGGGGCATAGAATGTAATTATGATATCGATCGACACTCTGGAACAGTTTAACCCCTGGTGGAAAACAGGAAATGTAAAGGACACCTGGCTTAAACCATATAAAAGGCACATCTATTCTGACATTGAAAAATATATCGATCGAAGACAGGTCATACTCATGTGGGGTTTGAGAAGAACCGGAAAAACCACAATCATGTTCCAGCTCATACAGGATATACTCGCATATTCTGATAAGAAAAACATATTATATTTTTCATTCGATGAGATCGTATTTGATTTTAAAGAGGTGCTTGAAACTTATCAAAAAATGGTTTTAGGCAACAGTTTTGATGATGCCGATGGGAAAATATACATCTTTTTGGACGAGATACAAAAAGTGGATGATTGGGAGAACAAGATAAAGGTATACTATGACCTCTATCCAAATATTAAAATATTCATATCGGGTTCTGCATCGGTCAGCCTCAGAAGGAAATCAACGGAAAGCCTTGCAGGTAGAATTATGGATTTTCATATAAGGCTGCTCTTGTTTGAGGAATTTATCGAGATGAATGGCAAGGATATGGAACAAATAAGGGAGAACCCTGACCTATGGAAAAATGAACTGGTCCCCCTTTTTTATCGATATCTTAAATATGGCATGTTTCCTGAACTTCATGATGAAATGGATGAGGAGTTCGCAAGGAAATACATATTGAACAATGTGATTGAAAGA
The DNA here is from genome assembly GCA_020793565.1 of Candidatus Methanovorans sp. Classification (GTDB taxonomy): domain Archaea; phylum Halobacteriota; class Methanosarcinia; order Methanosarcinales; family Methanosarcinaceae; genus Methanovorans. The sequence continues at coordinate 9,060 of DQIP01000236.1, read as the reverse complement.
GTCATTTATAAGGATCTGCCGGATGAGTTTGATCTTAAAGATGTTGAGTTGCTTAAGATCCTTGTATATATGGTCTGCAAAAAACCGGGCATGATCGTTAATTATAAAGAGATTGCACAGGACCTTGGAAAAGATTACCGTACCATCGCCAATTATTTTGAGTACCTTGAATTCGGGCTTCTTGTAAAGTATGTTTTCAATTACAGGGGCAGTCCCATTGCAAGCATGAGAAAGATGAAAAAAGTCTATCTTTATACACCAAACCTTGCATTTGCATTCAACCGGAATATTGAACCGATCCTGCCTTACATGCTTGAAAACATTGTAGCATCGCATACGGATGCAAAATTTTTTTACAGGAACAGTTTTGAGATCGATTTCATACTGCCTGACAATGATAAACAGGACATAATTGAAGTAAAAAAAAGTAAAAAATCTGTTAAACAGGTAAAGAAATATCAAGATAAATTCGGCGACAGGATCGGGAGATCAATGATCGTGACATTTGAAGAGGAAGGCGTTGTGGATAACATACCTGTGATCCCTGTATGGAAATTCATTCTTGATATCAAGTGAACAATATGATAGTTCCATGTACTCCTGCCCCTCATTGGATAAGAAATGTTTACCTTTAGCCCATCTTCGCCACTATGAATTAAAATATCTATCGGTGGACTGCATCAATTTTCAAATCTGTTCTACACCGCCTTGACCCCAATCGATTTCAAGTGATTGTTCGTTCCCAAATATTTGCAATTGAACATCTCTAGAATATTTTTTTGCGCATCTGTCATGGTCGTAAGTTTCAATATCCGGGATTTATCCCCTTTCAGACCCAACTTTCCAATTTCACATCTCTCCAGTATACGATAAGCTTTATTCACACTACTCACACCTTCCAGCTTATTTTCCCTGAGCCTGTTAGTGATACTTACATCCAACAAATAACTCAGAATGCATATCGTATAATGTGCGCGGACATGTTCCTTCGAATAAACAAATGTCGGCTGGAACTTAAGGAACGATTTCACTTCTCTGAATCCTTCCTCCACCCTATTTTTATCCCTGTATGCCTTAACAAGTTCTCTGGGGTCGAGTCTATACTCCATCGGCTCTGTAGTTTCACAGATGTTCGTAACCAGCATCCAAATACCATCTATCAGCATTGCCTTTTTAATCGCTTCTGTCTTTTTCTCGTAAACGAGATTGAATGTTTGAACCTTGGAACCATCATTCCCATTCAGAACTGAAGGCTCAAGATGGTAAGATAAAAACTGATTCACCTTAAACTTATTCAAAATCTTGTCAATCCTTTTTTCAGTTGGTTTTATCTGACGACTCTTTTTCGCCTCCAGAAGAGATTGTTTCTCTTGCTTCAACTCCTCGATCGCTTTTTCTATGAACATTTCCCTGGCTTTACGATGTATTTTAAGCAGGTCCGGGCTAAACACCAGTATATGCCGCCTGTTACTGCTATCCATCCCTAGATCTTCGTAGTATGTATTATCATCGTATTTGGTTAAACCAATCGAAATTATCTCTTTTTCCGTGGTTTCTTCTGTGAAATTCCTGAACCTCTCCGACTTAATTCTTTCAACTCCGGATAGCTGGTTTTTATCCAGGGCAGTAATGTACAGGTATTTCTTACTGTTTTCCAGATGTTTCAGGTTATCGTCTGAGACCATTCCACGATCAAACACCAAGGTAATTTTCTCAAATCCAAACTTCTGTGCCCATTTATCAGCGCTTCCCGTAAGCGTTTTGACATCTGCAGTGTAATCCTCAAGAATATCCCATGAAAATGGTTCACCTTTTGAGTTAACAAGGAGTGAAAGAACGACCCTTTTGCTTTTGAATCCGTGTGATTTGGTTCGACCGGGACTGGCAAGCTCACATTTTGTCCCCTCAAAATGAGAATCGGAAAGATCATAGAAAACCAGTCGCATGCTCTTCTCATCCCGTTCTTTGAGTGTCTCGTAGAGCCATTGCTCAATTTTTTCTTTTTGTTGCTCGATTACTGTGAGTTCACGGTATATTCGTGATTCGTTGAAATGTGCTCCATCAATTCCAAGAATGAGGTCACAAGCTGTTGTTTTGAACCAGTCAACGGCATTGAGATAACTTCCCGGATCCAGACAACGGTAGAAGGTGAGGATCTTTGCAATATCGCCGGTTGATATGTCTTTTTTCCGGTTTTTACTGGTTTCTACTGATGATGGAAAGAGTTCCGAGAGGGGGCATTCATTGTCCCATATGTGGTTTAAAAAGGCTATGTCAAGGTAGTGCCAATGATCTTCGAAAAGCATATCATCAAAGGTTGTAATGATTGTGTCAGTGGACATGCTTATTTTCAGCACGTTGCGTATTTGTTGTGCTTTTTCCGGATCGAGTTTACCGAGGTATGTAATGATCCTTTTTTTGTTCTTGCCGTCTTCTCGATATGATTCTGCAATTGAGTAGTAATTGTAGGTATCATTCTTCTTTTTTCTTGGGTGTTTTTGTAAATACATAGTCTGTTCTGTATATTATATATAAAACACATTGTATTAAAGGGTTGTGGTATTAAAGTCTGTTCTACATCTGAAAAATTTAGAAAATGTTCGGTTGGTGAAAATCGAGAGGAGTAGACGTTACGAGGGGTTATTTATGGATGAAAATGGTGATTTTTGGCGTGATACTGGAGAACATGGGTTTAAATCAATGTTTGACCTTCTTTTCCCTGGATTTTCTCGTCAAAAATTTAATCATCAACATAATCGATGATTCCCGATGCCCCATAATAAGGACCGATTTTCACCATAGCAGCACGATCTTCCCCAGCCACAGGAATTCGGTAATTATCCAAGAACTGAAATGAAAACCTAAGTATTTTAACTGCCCGCCCCTCGGGCACCTCCCCAATCCACTCCACCCCCGAATGCCTGTAAGCAGCATACCGCTTCCACCTGCGGACAGGTGCGCCGGATATTGTCGGAGCGAGTTCAATGCTCATTATGTCCTCCTATAAACTTCGCCATGCACAAGCTGTTTGCGCGCTTGATGGACTGCATCGTGCAATTTCGAATTAAAAATTTGTTTCAGCGGGAATTCTACGTGGTTTTTAGAAATAAATCGCTCGCTTTTTTCCAACTCTACAAGTTCTACATGCTCTTTATTATCCTGCACACACAGAATAAATCCAATTGGATTTTTATCTCTTTTCCGTATTTTATAATTAAGAAGCGTTCGCAGGTTTCCCTGCATCCATTCAATATCATCGTTATGCAGCTCTCCAATCATGAGATAAAACGGCATCATGGTTTGCATTTTACGATGATAGAAAAGCAGATCAACAAGGCGGGGTTCGCTATCAATGGAATATTTCACATGACGTGGAATAAGCATAAAATCCGGGCTGATCTCCGGAAGCGACAGTTCAAGTTCTGTAAGAATCGCTGTTTTAAAGTCGTGTTCAATCATTAGACCTCCACCTTCCTTTGTATTCCAGTGATCACATTTGAATCAATTAACCACGCATAAAAACCTATAAACGCGGGCGCCCAATATAAAGATCGGAGTTCATCTGCATCTATCTGTGGTTTATATTTCTTCAAAAACATAAAACTCAATAAGAATTCAGCACGCAGTAATTTCAAATTTGAGTACTTAGTATTTTTTATTGACAAACTCACTTCGCCTCCTCCAGCCTTAGAATCTTGCGGGCTGCAATCTGCTCCCGAGCCATATGAATCGCTTCATGCAACTTTGCCTCAAGCACATTTATCGGCGGCAGCTCAGTCAGGTATTCGGCAATGTGTATCCCGCTCTCCTCCAGCCGCAAAAGTTCCACATGTTCATAAGATTTCTCTGCGCATAATATCAGTCCCATCGGCATCCCTTCTCCCTCGCGCTTCTCATATTTATCCAGCCAGCGAAGGTAAAGCTCCATTTGACCCTTATCAGCTGCCTGGAATTTTCCAAGCTTAAGTTCGATAACAACCAGACAGTGCATCCCGCGATGATAAAAAAGCAGGTCTATATAGTAGTCATCATCATCAATAGTAATCCGCTTCTGGCGAGCCATAAAACTGAAATCCGTGCCAAGTTCCAACAAAAACCGTTCAAGTTCCACAAGGATTGCGGATTCAAGATCACGTTCGCTGTAGGTGTCAGCAAGACCCAGAAAATCAAGAAGATAAGGGTCACGGAAAACCAGGTCGGGGGTCATACGATCTTCATCCCTAAGTGATTCAAGTTCCTGTCTGGCAAGTTGTGCAGGCTTTTTCGATATAGCGGTACGTTCATAGAGCATCCCCTGTATTTTGGCATGCAGGGTACGAGTACTCCATCGCTCAACACGACATATTTCGGCATAGAAATCACGTTTCAACTCATCGTTGATATAGATGATATCCTTAAAATGTGACCAGCTCAATTGTCTCTTCAGTGCGGAGACAATCTGTTCATCAGGATAGGTTTCAGCAAAATGGATCATGTGTCGTAGATTTTTCTCTGAAAAACCAGTCCCATATTCAATAGTTAATTGTCTCGACAATGCAGAGACAATTTCTTTGCCGTACTGGGCACGTTCATTCCCTAAGACATCGATTTTAATGCGCTTTCCGATATTCCAGTACAATGTGACCAGCATTGTATTGGCAGCTTCTGCAAATCCGGATTTTGTTGACTCTATAAGCTCTCTTATATCCTCTATAAGTCTCCCATCCACAAAAACAGATGGATCAGTATTATTAATGACCATGCCCCTGGATTCTTGAGAGATATCAGTCATCACACCATCTCCTCAAGAATTTCAGCTATCTCCTTCTCGATTCCTTTCAATTCTCCCTCTATCTCCTCAAGTGGTCGAGGTGGCGTATATTTGTAGAAATATCGGTTAAAATTAATTTCATAACCTATCTTTGTTTTTGATTCATCCACCCGGGCATCAGGTACATGCGGCAGCACTTCACGAGCATGGTTTGAGAAACTCTTGATATACTGGGTCAGGTTTGCCGCAATGTGATCGGGGCCGTCTTTCAATTTCTCAAAGGTGAAAGGGCTTGTATTGTGGAAAGTCTGAGCAGCAACCCTGTTCAAAATTTTTTCGGGGTTTGTAATCTTACTGTTTTCCAGACTTTTGTACTTTTTAATCACTTCATCTTTAGTAGGCTCAAACACACAGTCAAGACGGCGAAGGACGGTTAATGGGAGCATGACATCCTTGTACTGGTTGGAGCGGTATGGTCCCCGCAACAGGTCTGCCACAGACCAGATGAAACTTACTTTTTCGTTAAAGTTATTCATGGGTTAATCTCTCCATGTGACGTTTCTTTTATGTTGAATCCGTGTGTAGGGGCTGGTTTTGGAATCTTGTTTGTACTTTATTTTCTTTCGGCCAATAAATTATGGTGTGCCACCTGCTAAACCGATTCGAATTTAGTTAGCATCAATCATTTCTTTTTGTTTAAAATTCTTTTGTATTGGTCGTTGAAAATTAAATGCCGATAATTAGTAAGAAGCACCGTATATAAAATAATCGAAAAGCGCCAGCCAGCTCTCATACCACACGGGCGAGCGGAGCAGATCGGGATGGGCACCCGGGCAAAGTGAAGACAAGAGGGGGGGCAGGAGAGCGAAAGAAGGGACGGGGGCTGCATCGCTTTTCTTCACTCACATTATATACATCATTAATATCACCAACTGATATCATCGTTTGGTGTATTCGTAATAATACAACCCTATTCATCAAAGAAATCTCTGGAAGCCTGTCGTTCAGCATCATGCTCATAGGAGGTGGCTAACTCTCTAAGGGTGGTAGCTAGTCGATGATAGCTGCAATATTCGACTTCTTCAGCTTGTTTCCGATACTTTTCAACCAGCTCTTGCTCCTCTCGCCCCTTTGGATCTACAAAATGGGCGCCACGCGAGTTAAACAATTCTGTTCGAAAACCTTCCCGTATATCATTGGCGTCCTTAGCATTAAGCACCGTTGCTACTGAATGATGTATCCAAAGACCATCAAGGTCAGGCGGGGCATGAATGAGGACATGACCAAACATTGATAATGCGATTTCCAAATGGCCTGACTCTGCACAAGCCATTTTAACATCCTCCAGCCAAGCAGTTAGTGCGTCGCCGTTAAACGTCCCATCTTTATGGCTACCGGGAGGAGTACTCCACCCACTAAGCAGATGGTATGCATTCGTTGCAAGACTTTTCTGTTGACCCGTGGATTCTTCAACAGGGAGATCCTCCTTTTTTGACTGAAACACAGTACGTACGATTTCACAAAAGAAGGCAGGATCATCAGCTAACCGCTGCTCCAGTAACCTTGGAGACGCACCATTGTGTCGATCGAGAAGAGGTAGAAACGCCCATTCAATTTGGAAAAGGTCATCAGTATTTGTATCCGGATCATCTTGAAGCGCCTTAATGACATCGACAATGGCATAAATATCCATCACATGAGCGCTTTCTGGGAAATGAAGCACTGCTTGAAGCACACGAACAACTTGCTGACTATCTAGAGGCTGCTTGTCGTGTTGTAACCGCTCAAGACATCTAATCGCTTCATATGGCCGGTTATACTGGACCAAACGATCAATAGCTTTTTCAAGACCTTCCTCAATTTCATAAGGATTCGCGTTGGTCTTTGACCAATATGGAGACTCATCTTCTTCCAGAAGCTGAGTAACCCTTTTCCAAGTGTCAGAGGTAAAAGGCAGATAAGCCAAAAACTGCCCCTTTTGTGATGGTTTCCACTGAGTTGTGTCAATGTCGTCAACACATTGCCATCTTCTATCACGAAACACACCCCAAACAAACCCACCTGCGAACTGCGCAAGTAAATTGTTTTCCGACTCCAGTAATGCAGGAAGAATCTTTTCTTCGACATTATTTATTGCAATCATACCAAAAGCAACACCTACGTGCCAAGGCCTTTCCACTGACTTAGCAAATTCCAGAACTGCTTCAATGCTGCCAGCCTCAAAAACCTCCCCAACGGCCTTTTGCCGTAGATTTTCAAGTCGTTTGCGCTGCTCCTCATAGTTGCTCTTTTCCTCGTATAAATTAAAATCGCGCTCACTAAAAAGCCGCTGATGGCGGTAAATCGGAGCCTCAGGTGCTAGACTTTCAGCGATCACAGCAATCTCATTCACAACATCTGGCTTTAAGGCCCATTCGGCATCCGCAAATTTCCTATGATTTGAAACCAGATCGATAAGTTTGGTCCACAATATAAGTCTATTTGCTTGTGACATTGAAGTGACTGCATTCGATTTTAGGTGAGTAAGAAGTTGATTACGCGCAGGGGATGGAAGATCATCAAGTCGATCAATGAGCTCAGCAAGTTTCGAGAGATTTTGTTTCGCTGAGATCATAGCCAACTCTGCATAAGAGACGATATGTTCCCAATACTCTCGTTGTGTTACACCTTTTGACCATTCATCGGGAATCATCTCCCTCCATGCCGGCTTACGCGAGCCCGATGTCACCTGATGTGAACGTGGCAGGATAGCGAGTATCAGTTTCCAGGCAACGTCTGGGATCTCATTGAAAAGTGTCAAAATAGCGGCTTTCCTCTTTTGTATTGGTGCACAAGTCTGCGGCAGCCATGGCAACAGAATTGTTGAAAGAGAATTGGCTGGCCGATTAGCCCAGTTCCCGCCGGGGTCCCGCTCAGCTAGTTCACCAAGGATAACGACCACACGAGTGAGATACTCAGCATCCCAAGCCAGTGTTTCCAACCCCCAGAGTAGGCCAGTAATGTAATTGCGACCCATAATTCCAGTTCCCTCTTGTGCAAAGACCATGTCGAAAGGACAAGAATCGCTATTCAATGCGTTCTCCACAGCGTCAAGAAACTCTCCAGGAGCAGCCTCAGCCAGCAATGGTAAAAGGTCGTTCAAACTGGCCCAAAGTGCCCAGTCTGCACCAGCCAAAATCTCCCGCACCGCAAGAAAAGCAGTCGTCTCAGCCTTGTCAAATGAACACGATGTGAGTGCTTTTGGATGACTGCCAAGGAGAGCTAGGCTATCCGCTAGACCGTTTCGCAACGGTTTTGAATGATTCAGAACCTTACCATGAATACTTGCCGCGTAGCGCTCATCGGGGAACAAGTCGAACTGGGGATCTCGCTCGCGTAGGACACTAACAGCAACTCCTTTTATCAGATCCAAATGCTCGTTAAATAGTTGTGGCCCAAGCGCATACCAACCCTCGTAGCGTGCAATGACTTTCCAGATGCCATCTCGTTGAATCAGAGGAGTGCCTGGGCGAAGCGCGACTTCACGCATCTTTTTAATCCACTCCCCGTATGCTTTTTTTGATAAAATCTCCACGACTGCTTTGTCTGCTTCGGAATTTTCGCTCCATGATCCTAAAAGCTCCGCGACTGCAAGTTCCGATGCGTCTGTTCCTAGGCTCCACTCCGGCATCAATGAAAGGTTTTGGAGGCATCTGAGTAAATAACTCAAATTACCGCCACTCTGATGCGCAAGAATACGGGCTCGTTCCTCATTGTAAGTCGCCTTCTCTAGAGCCTCCTTGATCTGATCAATATTCGGACTTGGAAGTGATGCGCGAGTCGGGTGCGGAATGCCACCAGGCATTCCTCCGAAAATAACCGCATGACCTGACCTGCGCGCTTTTTCAAGCAACCTCGTTGCCAATGCGTCAGTTTCATCAAGATCAAAGTCTGCAATCAAGATATGCTGCTCAGGTAGTGCAGTTATATCGTTCCAAGCATCGGCGCCAGAAACAACGAGACAGCGACCCACCGTATCGATCCTTGTATCCTCGTCCATATCCGCAACAAAAGCTGATACAAAGTCAACCACTTGGTCTGGGAAATGCGTATCCAGCTTGAGCTGAATCGTCGTACCAGAAAACACTTCCATTATTTTCTTGCAGGCAGTATCTCGATTTGCGAGAAAAACGTGAGGCGTGAGTGGTGGTGGCTCTCCAATTGTTCGCAATTCAGCCCACCTCTGCTCCGGTGTCTGCATTTGATGGGCAGAGAGACCTATCGCAGCTGCTAGCCATTTTTCGACCGCAGGAAAGTGCTGCAACCAATCG